>JAGCWT010000166.1 GCA_017961705.1 Treponema sp. | reverse complement strand
TAACTTCTTTTCATATTGATTACAATAAAAGTTAAGCTTTTCTTTGAATTTTTCATTTGCATAAAAACTTCCGAAGAAATTACCATCAGGGTCTATATAGCGTACCGGATTATTGGCTGCGTAGTGGTACAAATTGCCATTGATGTGATTAAAAATTCCTCCCATTCCTGGTAAATTCGCCATATCCTTGGCATTTGCCTTGCCTGCGGCAGGGATATAGTCACCCAGAGCCGGGTCTGTGGAAATCCAGCGTGAATATTTTGGATCTAAATACCTTGCCCCGTAGTAGTACAGACCGGTCTCGCTGTCAAGCTCCTTGGCAGTGAATCTGTAGGGCACGTCGTAGAGCGCGGTTATGTTAGTGCGCATGTCTATCCATGTCTCGCCGTATGGCGTGTACTCTATGCGCTGGTAGACTTCGCCGTCCTGGTTTGTTACAAGCTGTGCAGAGCCAAGGTGGTCACTGTGGTAGAAGTACTGGCTGTGGAATTCTTCACTAAAGTGCGGGCTGTTTGCAGAGTTCACCTTGGTAACGAGCCTCTCCGTTCCAAGGAAGATGTGCTTGCTGTTCTTTCCGCCGTCAAGTTCGGATGAGCCGTCCTTGTGCCAGGTCCAGAAATTGTTGAAGTAGATTGTCTCCGCCTCACGAGTATACTTGTTGGTGCGGATTCCGTCCTCACCGTAGATGTAGTAAACGTCGTTTGTGGAGTCGTGCGATTCCGTAAGCCTGTTCCGTACGTCCCAGACGTAGGTGCGGCGGTAGTGCCTTTCCTGCTTTACACTGGATGCACTCCCGTCAGTCTCAAAGTAGCCCCATGCCCTGTCCACGCCGTACACGTCGTTTCCATATTCGGTTACGGTAACTTCCCTGCTGTCGCTTTCGGAAAGGCCGTCATATTCCTCCTGCGTTACATTTCCGTTTGCGTCGTACTTGTAAAAGCGGTTTCCTGCTCGCTCTAGTCGATGGGCAAAGCCCTTTGCGTATACGTAGTCTATTGCATAGTTAAGGTCGTCGCCGTTTCTGCTTCCAGTCAGGGTAGTCTCAGAAGAAGTCTTATTCATCATCCTTCCAAGGCCAACCTCGTCAAAGACAAATTTCTGGCTGTATTCGCTCACATGAACCGGCTGTGTGGTGCGGTATGGGGTGTATTCCGTGCTTCCGCTTACGCTGGTGAGTTGTCCTAATGCGTCATAAGTGTAACTTTGGCTTGTCTTGTACGCGCCGGCATTCAGGCAGTCGTTGGTGTAGGACAGGATGTTTCCAAGGGTGTCAAATTTATACTCGATGTTCTGGTACTGTATGTTGTTTTCGTTTTCCGTCCTTATGGAAGAAAGCCACCTTCTTTCCGGGTTGTATTCGTACTCGGTTTTTACTCCGTTGCCGTACTCTATGAAGTTCCTCTGGCCGTACTCGTCATAGCCAATGTCCTTTACGTAGGAAAAGTCATTTTCTTCCTTTGTCGTTCCGCTTATGCCGCACACGTTTCCGCCGTAGTCGTAGGCATACTCCACGCGCTCTCCGTCCGGGTAGGTCATTTCCTGCATGCGGCCAAGGTAGTCGCTTCTGTATTCCATGGTTGCTGTGCGTTCCTTCTTAATTCCGTCTATGTGTGAGGATATTTTTCTTGTTTCCTGCGTAATCTCCCCAAGCTTTCCGTACATGTAATTAACGGTACCAGACGCATCCGTTCTGGAGACAAGCCGTCCGGCACGGTTGTTGCCGTCTGAAGCCTTTCCATATACATATACAGTATCCGTCATTTCGCCGGGATAGTCAACTCTAAGGAGCCTGTTGAAGGCATCGTATTCATAATTTATGAAGAGCCGCTTCTCGTCCATTACGGAGTCGGTTTCCTGCACCAGGTTGCCGGAGCTTTTGTCGTAATAAAATTTCTTGTACCCGGAATCCACGCTGGAAAGGAGTGTGCGCCGCCCCAGCATGTCGTATTCCACGCACACAGGGTTGTCCGCCGCGTCATAGGCAATCGTCATCCGGCCAAGGGCATCGTACTCATAGCGGGTGTGCGTCGCAAGTTTTCCGTCCGCGTCATATTTTGCCATGGCCACGATGTTCCCGCGCACATCCGACTTGGTTTCCGTAACGTTGCCCTGTGCATCCGTGGAGCACACTACAGCCCTTGGGTTTGCATAACTTTCTTCTATATAATAGCCTGTTTTCCACTCGCTTCCGTCCGGCAGGATGTTCAGCGTGCTGCGGTCGCGCTCGTCGTATTCATGTTCCGTTGCGTACTCAAAAGGAACTTTTTTCTCGTCAAGGTCTTCTATAGCTTCTGTTCCTTCTCCCGCAACAAAGTACGGCGCATACTCTTTTACAGTCCTGCCTTTTATGTCATATTCCACCGGGCCGCTCACGTTCCAGCCCTTGGTCTTTGCGCCTGTGTCCGCATCGCGAACCTCTCCCTGCTTTGCAGTCCGCACCGTCCTTCCAAGGCCGTCGCACTGTACGATGGTGCGCATTACGGACTCATCAGCGGCATCTGTCCTTATCTTTTGGTAGGTCACTGCGCTCCAGAGTTTTTCGCCATTGTGCATGTTGTATTCGTAGCGCACGGCAGGAATTTCACCGGTGTCGTACGGAGTGCGCATCTCGCTTAAGCGTAGCCATGAGTCGTATTTGTAGGCAAAGGAATTTCCGTTGCAGTCAGTCTCGCCCTTCTTAAGCATACGGCCATCATATTCTATGCTTCCGGCAAGACGCTCACCTTCCTTGGAAACCTGGGAGATTGTAACAGGAAGCATTTTGTTTTCCCTGTCATACTCATATTCTGTTGAAACGCCTGTAGGGTATGTAAGCCTTACTATGTTTCCGTTTTCATCGTAATCAAGCCTTGTGCCAAGGAAATCCCCGCGTGACGAATATTCCTTAAGGAAGACCAGGGAGCCATCTGCATTGTACTCCCCTTCCCTAAGTGCCACGGTGTTTCCCGCCGCATCCTCAACCTCAATCCTTGAGGGGAGGCTCAGTATGTGTTTTTCATAGTTGGGGGCATAGTCAATTTTAGCCCGGACATAGGCAGAATTTCCTTCATACTGCGTAAGGGAGATTACGTTTCCGTATTTATCGTATTCGTATTCCGTCCTGCCGCAAACCGAGGCAGAGCTGTCCTTTTCATAATTCCGGCTTTCCTCATAAGTGGGGAGCGCAAACGGAGCAGGCTCATATTTTGTCCTGTTTTCAGAAAGCAGGGTGCCGTCCTTCGAGCGGAGTTCCCCGGAAAGGGGCATGCACTTTGTATGGTAAAGCCCTGTGTCATTGCTGTAGAGCGCCGTGCTTTTTGAGCCGTCCGCAAGGGTCGTGACTATTTTTCCAAAGCCGTAGAATTCTTTATCTAGTCTGTCGTAGCGGGCATTTGAGTATTGGTATTCAGTCTGCACCGAATGTTCTCCGTGCAGGACTTCTTTCTTGGTCACCCCGCATCCGTCGTTTGCAATTACCGAAGACATTACGTATGAAAAATGCGGCATGTCCGCAGTTCCGTACATACCCTTATACTCAATTTTATAGGAGCCTCCAGTAGGCAGGTGCACGCAATTCAAAAGTCCGGCCTTTCCTGCAATATTCTTTTTCCAGAAGGTTGCCTTGCCCGGAACCCTCATCACCTGGTCTGCCATGCCGTCACCATCAAGGTCCGTCATGGAAACTTCAAGGGCGTTCTCCGTGGCAGTTACTCCCGCTCCGCCAGAGCCGTTTCCATTTATGTTAATGAAAGAGACGGAATATTGGCCGGGAACCTTGTTCCAGTCAACAAACTCCTTTATGTCAAACCGGTCTTTCATTGTGGCAGAGCCCCCGCAATATATTTGTTCCAGTACCGCTCAAGGACATCGTCCTTTTCCATGTCCCCTTCCTCTATGAATGGTACAAGGTAAATTACAAGCTCAGTATCTGCCCGGCTGTCAACACGGCTTTTGAACAGGTTCCCAAGAATGGGAATGCGGGAGACAATTGGCGTTCCCTTTTCATTTTCATCCTTTTCTTTCTGGATAAGGCCGCCGATGATTACCGGCTCCCCGGACTTTGTCCTTACATTGGTCGTAACCTTCTTTTCTGACGTGGATGGCGGAGCACCGTTCCCGGAAGGATCAGCAGTCCCCTGCTTTGAAACGGAAGCCTCCACGCCCACCGTTACCATGCCGTCTCCCGAAACCCATCCGTTTATGTTAAGGTTAAGGCCGCTGGAAATTTCCCGCGTAGTGGTGGTATAAACGTCATCGCTCTTGCTCATTACAACGTCACGGTAGCGGTAGATGTTAGTGTTTGAGAACGTAACCTTTTCCCCGCTTAGCGCGCTGAGCGTAGTGTCCGCAAGAACACGGCTAAGTCCGTTTTCTATCTGCGCATTCAGGTTTCCGGCAAACTGCATTCCGAACTTTGCAACTATGTCAAAGTTTATGTCCAGAAGGTTTGAAAGGGAAACAGAATGCAGAGCTGTTTTTCCGCCCTCACCCTTTGTTCCTGCAAACGATGGCGACCAGTTGAACCCATCTGTCTTCTGATGCTGGATGACAAGTATCTGATACCGTATTTGTTTTCTTGGCTTGTCCACAAGCGCAAGCTCTTCCTTGAATTTGGCAAATGATTCGTCACTTCCTGTGAAGAATATAAGGGAGCTGTCTCCTGTCTGGGTGATGTTGTCTTTAGTAATGCTTGGAAGCAGGTGGTTCTGAAGCTCCTCGCTTTTTATGTATTTTAAGTGGACAGCCCTTGAAGAATCCTTCCTGTCTATAAGCCCCATGTATTCGGTGAGCTTCTTCTCCTTTTCATCGTCAACCTCTGCAATGAATGACTTCGTTCCGGGAACGATTATCAGTTGAGAATAATAGAAATCCTTGGGAATGCATGAAGTGGCTTCCTTTACGTCAATGCTGTGGAGCTGGAACCTTGCGTAGTGAAGTCCCGGAGTGGCAACGTCAATCCGCTCAATAAAATCCCTTATCGGTTTTGTTTCCGCATCGCTTCCTGTAAGAATGATGCTGTTGTTCTTTTTGTCTATGCGGATGAATGACTGCGGGTTAAGCTCGGCAGGAAAGAGGGAAAGAAGGGTTTCCGCATTTATGTTCGTAAGCTTTATTATATTTGTTTCCTTGAATTTCTTTAGGACATCCTTCTTCTGTATGCCGTAAATGTAATAGATTCCGCCGTTTACGGAACAGTCGCACGATGAATTTTCCAGTATAAGGGAAAGCAGCTCGGCAAAAGTCTTGTCCTTGTAGAACATGTTCTGCAGCGTTACCCCGCTGGTGTCTATTAGGGAATATTCCTCCCCGGCTTTCTTGAACAGGCTCTCTATGAGTTTTTCAAGGCTTGCCTGCCGCAATGCAAGAGTGTAAAGGGCATCCTTGCCCTTGCCGGTCTGCTTAAGGGTAAAAGATTCCGTTCCCCTGCGTGAAGTTGTTCCGCTTTTACCTATGTAATATCCGCCGGCAGAGACATCAAGCGAAAATCCGTTGAGCTTGAGCATAACAAGCGAAAGTATTTCGTCCAAGTCTGCTTCTTTTATCCTCAAGGAAACGCTTGTATTAGGCAAGGGATCATACATGATGGTTGTAGAGGTCTTTCTTGAAAGGATTGTAAGGAACTGCGAAACATCGGCATCATCACAATACGCAGCCCACTTTTCCCCTACCTTACTTATGCTTACCCTTGATATTTCGTATACGCCTTTGTTTTCCGTAACGTAAAGGTTTGCACTTGAACAGAAACGGTCGAGGGCAGACTTGAAGTCCTTGTCATGAAACTGAAAATTGATTTTTCCTTTTACGGTTTCGTCAGGAAGGATGCTCTCGCTGCAAAGCTCGCTGAGTGCAAACAGGATGTCTGTTATTTCCTGATTCTTGAATTCCAGGCTTATTCCTGTTTTCTCCTGGGGAAAGAGATTGCCCGCAAGAAAAAACGAACAGGTGAGGAAAACAATAATCGCCCTTAAATAAGAAACAATGCCCCCATAAATTCCACGCCCCATGGAACGGCAGGGGATGCTCCGACATATCCCCCGCGAACGGGATAACTGATAAACTTTCATACAAAACCACTTTTTAGAATATGCTCTACCTTGTACCAGATTTTAAAATCACTGTCAACAGAATTTGTAATTTTTTTTAGATTTTTTTAGAACTTTTTTCACAAATCTGATTTTGACGCAAAGATAATTGCATTGACACATACAAAAAAAACTGTTAACCTTTTTTTAATTTTAAAAGTGGAAATCGGTTATGAGAGTTTTTAAATTATTTTTTTATTTGGTTGCATTCATTATTGCATTTTTAGATTTTAAAAATCTAAGAATTTGCAATGCTCACGTTGTTTTATTTGCTGCTTTAGGATTTATAACTACACAACCTTCCTGCGTTTATGATTTTTTCATACGCATATTTTCAGCCCTCGCCATGTTTTTTCTTACCTATGCAGTGTACCGGTGTTGCGGAGGCATCGGCGGCGGGGACGTAAAGCTTTGTGCGGCAACGGCTCTTGTCTTGGGATTCTCAAAGGCATCTTGCTGCATACTTGCCGCATGCGTCCTTGCACTTGGCTACGGTCTTTTTCTTCATTACAGGAAAAATCCTGAAGCATCTCGGAAAACGCTGAACAAAATTCCGTTTGGAAGCTTTTTGTGTCCTGTTTCCATGATTCTTATAGGTTAACCATAATGACAACAAACTTGGCTCACAAAAAAAGACCTCCCAAAGGATTTTGCTTCCCAATACGCACCGGCCTCCGCAGAAAAGTGTATTTACATCCAACAAATGGCAATTTGTACCACTACGCAGCCAATAATCCGGTACGCTATATAGACCCTGATGG
>JAGCWT010000165.1 GCA_017961705.1 Treponema sp. | reverse complement strand
TCGGGCACATCCGTGTGCCCTTTTCGCCTGCCGGCGCGCTCACTCCACGTTTCGATTCCGTGGTGCTAAGTTTCTTTCTTGTTTTTTAAGGATTTGCTTTTATCGATTAACAGACGGAGAGGGGTTTAGTCGGTACGGGAATCGAAACCGAGTTAAGAGATTGAGAATCTCTCGGCCTAACCGTTAGACGAACCAACCGTTAAAAAAAGCCGGCTTTGCAGTCGGCTTAGTAAGTTCCCCAAGGAGGATTCGAACCCCCACAATCAGAACCAGAATCTGAGGTGCTACCATTACACAATCGGGGAATGAATGGATAGTGATATTTATATACTAAGTGCAAAAAAAAGTCAATACGAAAATAAAGAATTTTTCAAAAAAAAATATAAAAAAATCCGCAAAAAAAAATCACCAAAATGCAAAAAGTCTGCTACAATATATGCCGATATACTAAGAGAGAAAATTTCTAAATTTTGGTGTTGTGCGTCCGTTTTTGGCAAGACCATGCCATTATCGGGCTTATGCAAAACTGGAAGTTTAAGCTAATATAAAAAAAGGAAGAGTAATGGCAAAAAAAGCGAATACAAATTCCACGTTTGATAATCTCGTTGTTGGAATAAGCACTTCTGAGCGTGAGCAGATGCTGAATAAAATGAAGAAAGGGCGTTCTGTTGGCCAGGGCCAGCTTAACGGACCGGATCAGGCTTCGGGTGAGGGTGATTCGGAAAGCGACCTGAATTCCCAGTTTAAGAAGCAGTCTTTTTTTAGGCAGATATTCCTTTGGCTGCTCGCTACAATTACAAATTCATCAATAGATGACGTATTCAATAAATTCCTTGTGAATCAGATTGCAAAGGGCATAGAAAAAGAATATCCGGGGCTCATTGACCACAAGCGCAAGGCTCTTATCCAGGGCTTCTACGAAAAGCTGGTTCAGCTAAAGAAAAGCGCGGACTTTTTCCTTCCTTCAATACAGGCCTATGAGGAAGACCCAGAATCATTCTATATATTGTTGGGCTACATCATAATGCCAAACGTTGGCGTTAACATAGAAAAGGCATCCGACCCCTACATGTATTCCTTCCAGAAAATCATTACCAAGGAAATGCGTGCTTCCCTTATTGCAAAGATGGAGGCTATCCTTGACGAGATTCCAATGCAGAAGAAAAACGAGGTCTATGCCTGCGTGCGCTGCGTTGAATGGCTAAAGCAGTTTGTTAAGATTCCATTTGGAAAGATGATTTCCCGCTTCTACAAGTCGGAAACCAACACAAAAGAAACCCTCTATGCGCAGATAAAGGCCGACTTCCCGGAATTTGCGCGTGTTATGTGCAACTACGTCCCCATTACGGATGAACTTATCCAGACCCTTTACATGTTCAACGAGCACAGGGGTCTGGTCTCTGGCTTTGAATCCCTTGACCAGGTGGCTCAGGCTGGAACAGACTTTGTTAACAGTGCAGCAGGTGAATTTTCTGCCATAAAGACTTTTGCGCAGACTGTTCCAATGTACAACCTTGCAAAGGTGGTCTTTGAAAATTCCCTCTACTTCCCGGAAGCATACGGTGGCGGTGAAGACTGGCTCATCAGGTACAGGGCAAAGTGGAAGTCCCTTTTTGACCAGAGGTGGGAGCAGTGGAACCGTGACTACAAAAAGGAAAAGATTAAGGAAAAGATTAAGGGCTACTTTGAGATGGCAGATTTCCCCATGTTCCCCTTTAGGCCTTGGGCTAAGTTTGCAAATACTTCCGTATCTTTCCACTACGATTTGACTATTGGCTTTATAAACGGCTTTATGAAGAACGTCTACAAGCTTTATCTTCCACCGCTGGACACAGCCGCCGTGGAGGGGGAGTTTGCACT
The DNA here is from genome assembly GCA_017961705.1 of Treponema sp. Taxonomy (GTDB): domain Bacteria; phylum Spirochaetota; class Spirochaetia; order Treponematales; family Treponemataceae; genus Treponema_D. The sequence goes on along the minus strand of JAGCWT010000165.1, from coordinate 11,768 downwards.
TAGGCAAAACCGCCTTGAGTATACGGATACCTTCAACCTCTTTTCTACCGTAAAGGACAAGCTTGACGTATTTGCAAACCAGCTGTCTGCTGGTGGGGAATTTGGCCTTCGCTTTGGCTCTTACGACGGAGTTGAACACTTGGGAAAGATTGAGCTTCAGGAGCTTTCTTCCCTTATGGAAAACGTTGAGGATTCAGCCCGCGAGATTGTGAACGGTTTTGGAAAGGCTTGTCGCAGCATGGTGGACTTAATAGGTGGAATGCTTGGCGAAAAGGTTACCCCTTACTATGGGCCTCTTACAAACATTGCAAAGATTGCAGGTCACGAAAACAAAAAGTTCCGTGAGCGCTTGGGGCAGGCAAGGAACGGTATTCAGCATTCCTACGAAGTTGTTCAGGAAATGGAGCCGCTTGACTCTACCCAGGTTTAATGCAGGAAATATAAATTGAAGGAAGAATTTCTTGCATTGAACTTTTGCCGGGGTGGAAAGTTGGTGCCGGATTCCCCGGTAGCAGGCATGACGTTTTTAAAAACCGGATCCATGCGCTTTAGGTGGAACGAGGAAAACCCCAACCGCTCCTCTTTCTTGAATGAACTTTCATCTCCGGACAAAAAAGTTGCCGCAGTAGAACTTATCCATTCCCATACGGTTTATGCCATTGACGAAGCCTCCCAGGTGCAGGGTTTGCAGGGAGACGGAATCATTACCACTAACAAAAAAATCATCCCGGTGATTACCGCGGCAGACTGCATGCCCATCCTTATCTACGATCCTGTTACCAAGGTCTTTGGTGCCCTTCATTCAGGTTGGAAGGGTACTGGAATTGCATGTGACGCCATTTTGCTTGCCAAAAAGAAATACGGTGCAAGGGTGGAAGACTTTTGCGTAATAATGGCTCCCCACATCCACGACTGCTGCTATTTTATAGAAGAAGACAGGGCTTCCTTTTTTGCCCAAAACTTTACCCCCGACTGCGTAAGACCAATCCGCCAAGGTGACAATGCGGGAAAGTACGCCCTTTCCATGTCCATTGCAAACCTTGAGGCTCTAAAGAAAATAGGTGTTCCCCAGGAGAACATAGTCATAAGTTCTGACTGCACATGCTGCAAAAAAAATCCCGACGGCAACTACAAATTTGGTTCCTTTCGCCGGCAGACATTACCGCTTCCGCAAAGCTTGTCCCTGGAAGAAAGGCAGAAGCTCTTTACCGTTCAGGCTGCCTGGGTAAAGTGGTAAACCTTGTAATTCCGAACTACTGCGCCATATTCATACGCACTTGCTGCAAATATGGATTTGGAATCTATATTTCCTTGGTGGTTTTCTCTCTTTTTGGTAAAATAGTATCTTTTTGTTGGCTTAAAATCTGATTTTACACTAAAAAATATAAAAATATTTGTGGAAACGTTTCCGATGTGCTATTCTGTAATTGTAGCGGAGAAAGCGCGGCAGGGGGTATAGGGGCCAGCCGAAGGCTGGTTGCCAAAGGCAATGGAGGGGCGTTGACCCCGGAACCCCGGAAGACCCACATAAAAGGAACTTCTGTTTGCGTTTTAGATTCGTGTAATTAATGGCAAGTGCCGCAAAAAAAAGAGAGGAGGACCAAAAGCAGTGCATTTCACCCTGTAAAAAATGCATCTTACCCAAAAATGAATTGAGGGGCTTTTTTCTTGATTTTATAATTGGCTTGAATGCAATTTTTGGAGGTCGATTATGAAACTTTATGAAAAAATAGCGGGCTTTTTATTGCTTCCTATAGCTTCAATTCTTGTGCTTCTTTTTACTTCTTGTAATGTGATGGAGGAATACTTTGAAGAATCTTTGGGTCTGCTGCCGTATAAAAAAGTTGGAACGGAAACTATAGAAGGAAACGATTATGAAATTGTTACTTTTGGAGAGTTTCCCCAGTCAAGGAAGAGGGACGACGTAAGAATCGTAAGCTCTAATCCGGAAATAAAAAACGGCTTGAATTATTATAGGGGTGATGATGACGAGCGCTATGTAAAATTTGGTAATGAGTTTTACAAAGTTGAGCCTATAAGGTGGCGCATTCTTACAGGAAGATACGATTATTCCGAAAGAAAACTTTTGCTTGCGGAAAGCATTCTTTCTGGATGTGAATACTATCCGTATGCGGGAGAAAGAGTCATCTCTTCAAACATAGTCGGAAAAAGTAACTATGAGCACAGCAAAATCCGCGCTTATCTGAATGGGCTTTCCTATCAAAAGAGGGAAAATCTTTCAGCGGACCAGCAGGAAGATGATACTTTTTTGGGTAAGGGTTTTTACCAGCAGGCTTTTTCCGATTACGAGAAGATGCATATTGTAACCAAGGAGGTGCAAGGCTGTAGGAACAGTGTCTTCTTGCTAAGTTTGGACGATGCTACAGAAGAAGATTACGGTTTTGCTCCGGCAGGCAACGAGGATGTTCACCGTATAAGAAGGCCTACGGACTATGCGGCTGCCATGGGAATAACCCTTTCAATCTTTGAAGAAAGGGGGTGCAATTGGTTTTTGAGCAATCCGCGTGATTCTATGGGGGCATACGGTATTGATGATTGTGGTAAGGTAAGCGACGAACATCTTGTCTTTCCACTCGGAGTGGTTCCGGCTGTGTATGTGGAGCGGTGATCGGTCTTGGCGGTGTAGGGGTGCCTTAATTTGTAAAGCGGACTGTTTTTGTAAAGCGGACTGTTTTTGTAAAGTGGCACTGCTTATGGAAAGAGACATGGCAAAGACGCGGGTACTTGTATATTTATGAAATAAACTGTATAACGAATGTATAAACTTACATTTACAGAGGTCAACTATGGCAAAAGACAAAGTTGTTTTGGCTTATTCAGGCGGACTTGATACTACGGTTATCATTCCTTGGTTAAAAGAAAATTATGACTACGACGTAATTGCCGTATGCATCGACTTGGGTCAGGGCGATGACTGGGCTGCAATTAAAAACCGTGCCCTAAAGACAGGTGCTTCGGCTTGCTACGTTGTTGACGCAAGAAAGGAATATATAGAAGAATACTGCTGGGCAGCCCTTAAGGCAAACGCAGTTTACGAAGACGAGTATCTTTGGGGTACTTCCACAGCACGTCCTCTTATTGGAAAGATTTTGGTTGAATATGCCCGCCAGGAAAAGGCAGTTGCAATTTGCCACGGCGCTACAGGAAAGGGCAACGACCAGGTTCGCTTTGAGCTTGCAATCAAGGCATTTGCTCCAGACATCAAGGTTATTGCCGCTTGGCGTGACCCAAAATGGGATATGGACAGCCGCGAGGCAGAGATTGCCTATCTTGAAAAGCGCGGTCTTGAAGTACCAATGAAGCATGACCAGTCATACAGCCGCGACGAGAACATCTGGCACCTTAGCCACGAAGGTCTTGAGCTTGAAAAGACAGAGAACGAGCCTAACTACAAGCACATGCTTAAGAATACAGCTGTTCCCGAAGAAGCTCCAGATGCAGGCGAATACGTTCAGATTGACTTTGAAAAGGGTATTCCAGTTGCCCTTAACGGAAAGAAGATGGACGGCCTTGAGCTTATTACAGAGCTTAACAAGATTGGCGGAAGGAACGGAATTGGCCTTGTTGACATTTGCGAAAACCGCTGCGTTGGCATGAAGAGCCGTGGTGTTTACGAGACACCAGGTGGAGCAATCCTTTACTTTGCACACCGCATGATGGACCACATCTGCCTTGACCGCGACACATACCACTTTAAGCAGCACCTTTCTATTAAGGCTGCAGAGCTTATCTACGACGGAAAGTGGTTCACTACTTTGTTTGATTCCATCATGGCCTTTGTGGACAAGACGGAAGAGACTGTTACTGGTTGGGCAAAGGTTCACCTCTACAAGGGTGCAATCCGCGGTGCAGGTTCTGCTTCCAAGTACAGCCTCTACAACGAGAGCATCGCCTCATTTAAGACTGGCGACCTCTATGACCACAAGGATGCCCAGGGCTTTATTACATTGTTCGGCCTTCCTCTTAAGGTACGCGCAATGATGGAGCAGAGCGTTGGTGAAGGTCAGGCAATTATTGAAAGCAAGTCTTTTAAGAAGCGCCCGACAGAATAAATAAAATTGCCGGGTGAAGATTTAATTAGGAGAAATATATGAACAAAAGAAAAAGCGGTATTCTGCTTCACGTTACGTCTTTACCCGGCACTCCAGGGATTGGAACCCTTGGTGAAAGTGCATACAAGTTTGCCGACTGGCTAAAAAAAGCAAACCAGTCTTACTGGCAGGTTTTGCCGCTTGGACCTACCGGATACGGGGACAGCCCTTACCAGAGTTTTTCAACTTTTGCGGGCAATCCTCTTCTTATTGATTTTGATGACCTTGTTAAGCGCGGATGGGCAAGCAAGGACGACGTTCTTCCTCCTGACTACATAAAGAGCCAAGGCAATGTTGACTTTGGCTCAGTTGTCTGGTGGAAGATGCCTGTTCTTGCAAAGTGTGCCGAATACTTTTTAAAGAAGTGTAGTGAAGACGACCGCGTAAAATACGAGGCATTTAAAAACGACCAGTCTTCCTGGCTGAACAATTACGCAGACTACACCAGCATCAAGAACTTTTATGACGCAAAGGCAAAGAATGAAGGTGTAGAAGGCGTTGCCTCCATGTGGAACCGCTGGTGGCCGCGCGAGCTTGCAGAACACGATCCTTCTTCCGTAAGCCGCTGGGACGCAGAGCACACGGATGACATAGAAAGAATAAAGGTTATCCAGTTCTTCTTTGACCAGCAGTGGACTTCCCTAAAAAAATATGTTAACTCTCTTGGAATAGAAATCATTGGCGACATTCCCATCTTTGTTGCGGGAGATTCAGCCGACGTTTGGGCAAACCAAAAATTCTTCCAGATGGATTCAGAGACTCTCTTGCAAAAGACATGCGCAGGAGTTCCACCGGATTATTTTAGCGCAACAGGCCAGCTCTGGGGAAACCCTCTTTACGACTGGGATGCCATGAAGAAGGACAACTACAGCTGGTGGGTTGACCGCATAAAGAACATGCTCCGCCTTGTGGACGTTATCCGCATTGACCATTTCCGCGGCTTTGAAGCATACTGGCAGATTCCCTACGGTGCGCCAAATGCAATCAAAGGTGAATGGATAAAAGGCCCCGGCAAAGATTTGTTTGACGAGATAAAGAAACGCCTTGGCAGCCTTCCAATTATTGCAGAAGACCTTGGCGTAATTACACCGGAAGTGGAAGAGCTCCGCGACGGCTGTGGCTTCCCCGGAATGAAAATCCTCCAGTTTGCATTCAACGACGAGCCCTGGACGGAAGAGAGCGAAGAAAACAAGGACCTCCCCGGAAACTACAAAACGCCAAACGTCATAGTCTATACGGGAACCCACGACAACGACACAAGTGCCGGTTTCTTTGAATCTGCATCCCAGCAGCTTAAGGAAAACGTAGCCACATATTTTGAGCTGGAAAAAGATCTTTCTGCAAAGGAGCTAGCACAAGTTCTTATTGAAAAGGCATTCGCCAGCAAAGCAGACACAGCCGTTATCCCTTTGCAGGACGTGTTTGCACTTGGAAGCGAAGCCCGCATGAACACACCAAGCACCACTGGAAGCAACTGGACTTGGCGCATGCAAAACGAAATGCTCTGCGACACAAAAGGTGCCTCTTGTCTAAAGGAACTTTCGCAGCGCTTTAAAAGAAATTCGTAAAGAAAAATACTTTTGTTTAAGGCAGACAGGCGGCATTATGGTAGGAAGTGATTAAGAAAATTCCAATCCTAATCCGTCTGCCTTTGCAAAAAGAACTTGTCTTTCTTTATCTAAGGGATGTGGTTCGTTCGGGCAGAATGGGAAAGATAACGGAAGGTTTTACCTGTAAGTGTGGTGGGCATATAGGTAATAGCCATTTAACATATCCGTTCGTAAAAATCACACTTTCAGCAAGTATTTTGAATGTAAAGACATCTGAAAATATAAACTATTTTATCCCCTTAAAACAAATAAACAATTTAAAAATTAAGAACGGAATTTTTTCAGAAGGACTGACCTTTGATTTTAATGGAGAACCATTAGTAATATTTACCCCATATTGCTATAAACTTAGGGATTTTATTGAAAATAACAAATATAAAGAATCGGGGAATTTTTAAAAGCCAGTTTCGTAAGCATCAGACTTTTAAAACTGGCTCAATTAAACTGCTTTCCCATATCTACTTGTCAATCGCCTTGGAGAACTGTGTATTGTAAAGCTCCGTATAGATTCCTCCAGCCTTCACAAGATCTTTGTGCTGGCCACGCTCCACAACATGTCCATCTTTGATTACAAGAATCTCGTCTGCCGTAAGAATCGTGGAAAGACGGTGGGCAATCAGTATGCTGGTCCTTTCGTCTACAAGCGGGTCAATCGCCTCCTGAATCTTCTGCTCGCTTATGGAGTCAAGTGCCGAAGTTGCCTCGTCAAAGATTATGAGTGCCGGGTCTTTTAAAAGAACACGTGCAATAGAGATGCGCTGCTTTTCTCCGCCAGAAAGCTTAAGTCCCCTGTTGCCAACTTCCGTGTCAAAGCCTTTCTCCTGCTTCTGTATAAAGTCGTAGATGTTTGCCTTGCTGCATGCCTCAATAAGTTCTTCTTCCGTAGCGTCTGGTTTTGCGTAAAGAAGGTTTTCCCTTATGGTTCCGTTAAAGAGGTATGTGTCCTGGGTAACAATTCCAATGTTCTTCCTTAGCCACTCTAGGTCAAGGGTGCGCACATCGTTGCCGGAAAATTTTACCGAACCGGAATTTGCATCGTAAAGCCGGGGAATCAAATTTATGAGCGTGCTCTTTCCAGAACCGGAAGGACCCACTATTGCAATACAGTCCCCCTTGTTAAGCTTAAAGCTAACGTCGTGCAGTATCTGCTTTTCAGGATTGTATGCAAAATTCACGTTTTCAAATTCCACGCTTCCGTCGCAGTCATCCGGTTCAAGAGGATTTTCTGGATTTGCAACTTCTATCTTCATGTCAAAGTATTCAAAAATCCTTGTGAACAAGGCCATGGACCTAATCCAGTCAACCTGAATGTTCAAAAGCTCGTTCACAGGCATGTACATTCTTCCAAGAAGGGTAACAAGAACCGTTATGTCTCCAACCGTAATGCTTGAGTCGTATTTCATTATAAGGATTCCGCCTACAAGGAAGAGCAGCATTGGCCCCACCGAAGAAACCGTAGAAATTACCACACGGAACCAGCGTCCGGCCATGCTTTCCTTTATGTTAAGCGAAATCATTTTGCGGTTTTCTTCTTCGTAGCGCTTGTATTCCGTTTTCTCCTGCCCAAAAAGTTTTACAAGCATCTGACCGCTTACAGAAAGTGTCTCGTTAAGAATGCCGTTTATCTTGTCGTTGCATTCCTGCGACTCGCGCGTGAGTGACCACCTTGTTTTTCCAGCCTTGTGAGTTGGAATAGCAAAGAGGGGAACAATCACAAGCCCAATCGTAGCAAGAAGCCAGTTCTTCTGGTACATTGCCGCAAGAGCAACAATCAGCGTAATAACATTGGAAAGAATGTTGGAGAAGGTGTTTGTAATCGTCATTTTTACGCCGTCAATGTCGCTCGTCATCCTGGTAACAATGTCGCCCTGGTTGTTGGAAGTAAAAAAGCGCTGGGACATTTTTTGCAGGTGAAGGTACATCTTGTTGCGCATGTCAAAAGTGATGTGCTGGGCAATCCATGTCTGAATGTAAGCCTCAAGAACGCCAATAAGGTTTCCGGTAAAAGTTACCCCAAGCGAAATAACTATCAGCTTTACCAGCAGCTCAAAATTTTTTCCTATAAGACCGTCGTCTATAATCTTGCCCGTCAGAATGGAAGGCAAAAGTTTTAGCGTAGAAGAAATTGCAATGCACAAAAGCACAAAGACAAACTGTTTCCAATAGGGAAGCAGCCATGAAAAAATTCTTTTTACAAGAGAAGCCGTCACCTTTGGGGTGTTTTTCATCTCCTCGTCCGTTAAAAAATGGCCTCCGTGCGGGCCGCCTGGTCCTGGCATATCCTTCTCCTCTTTTTGATTTTCAATGAATTTTACCACACATGCAATTTGCGTTCACGTTCAATTTACCTTTTAAGTTTTAACTTTTCTTTTTTTCTTTTTGCGGCGCTTGGCTTTTTTATCTGTTCACTTCTCTGCTGCCATTAATTTCTATACTGTGGCGCTTGCGGGGTTCCGGCCTTGTGGCCTCCATTGCCTTGCGGCAACGAGTTGCAAGCAACTCGCCCCTCCAGTGCCTGCCGTGTTTTTTTATGCTTACCCCCTGTCGTCACCCGTTCCGCTTTTTCCGGGAACAAGAGCAATCAGTAAAAGCGACATAATGTATGGAAGGGCAAGAAGAATTCCTGAAGGTATGCCAACAAACTGTAGCCTTGTGCTTGCATATTCCGCTATTGCAAAGACTGCCACCGCAAGCGGTACAAGTGCCCCGTTCTTCCGGCTCAAGAAAACAGCCGCCAGTGCAGTCCAGCCACGCCCTCCGCTCATCCCCGGAACAAAAGACGAGATCCGTATGGCAAGTGTCCCTCCGCATACAGCTCCACAAAATGCCGCTATAAGCCAAGATGCGCACTTGTATTTTTGCGCGCTTATTCCCCTTGCTTCAAGAACATCAGAATCGCTGCCTGTTATCCTAAGAATCATGCCGCTCCTTGTGCAAAGCAAAAAGAAAAGCAGGACTGCGCTAAGGCCGTAGCACAATACACTTGTTGCAGAACGGGCTACAGCCGCATCAAATTTAAATGCCTCGCTCGTAAGCACGCCCCTCGTTTCAAAAAAGACGGAAGAAAAGAAAGTTGTTCCCGCCGCAAAAAGAAGGTTCATTGCAAGTGAGGCAAGAAACATGTTTGCCCCAAATTTTGAAGAAAGCCTTTCCATAAGAAATACCATCAGGGTGCAAACAAAAACGCAGAGCACAATTCCCAAAAAAATATTTCCAGTCCACACGGTAAATGCAAAGCAGAAGAATCCGCTCAGGTTTATTATGCATTCCATAAACATGGCAAGTCTTCCGCCGTACTCGCTTGAAAGTGCACCAAGCGTAAGCAGCAGGAGAGGAGCTGCAGTGTTAACAAGGGAAAAGACCGCATTCATTTTGCTTCTCCTTTACGAATGAATGAAAATGCCGCCGCAAAGAGCACACACCCTTGGACAATTCCGCTTATGTCAAATGCAAAACCCTGCGTTAGGTTTATCCTGTCTGCCGAGGAATAAAGCCACGCCAACGATAGCGAAGACGGAATAAGAAGTGCCGGTTCTGCATGGACTATAAGAGCCGCGCTAAGTGCGTTCCAGCCCATGTTCATGTAAAAGCCCTTGTGGCAGGTGTAGTAGGTTCCCGTAACCGCAAAAAATCCTGTTAGCGAATGAAGTGCCCCGCTTGCCGCTAAGCAAAGGGAAGAATACTTTTCGCAGGAAAATCCCGCATACTTTGCAAACTCAGGTGCAGTTCCCATTATGCAGATTCTTTTTCCGTGCCTGTCCCTTAAAAGAAAGTAGGAAAGAAGAGGACACAATGCAAGTGCAATAAAAAAAGAAAGTGTAAGCGGAGAAGGCTTTAGTATTTGAGGCCATTTGAATGAGTCAGAAATAAAGGGCAGTGACAAAAGGTTTTGCTCCCTGGAATTTTTTGAAGAAGTTATAAGTGAATCAATCAGGGGAATAAGCCCCGCGCTTATCAAAAAGCTTGTAAGCAGAACCTGGGCATTTCTTACCCGCTTTAAAAATGAACTTGCCAAAGCCATTGCCGCTCCAGCTGCCAAGCAAAGAACAAGAGCCAAGGCCTGGGTAAGGACAGAAAATCCTTGCTGCAAGAAAACGGGTGTTGTAAGAACAAGTGCTGTAACGTAGCCGCCTGCGTAGACTTGCCCTTCGCCGCCAAGATTCATGGAACCGCTCTTTATTGCAAGGCATGCTCCGCAACCAGCAGTCATAAGAAAAGCCGCGCTGTTCAGCATTCCCCCAAAATAATACGGAGACGTAAAAGTTCCCGTAAAAAATGAAGAGAGTGCCTGCAAGGGATTTTTGGCAAAAATCAGAATAATGGCCACGCAGACCAAAAGTCCTGCCAAAAGTGACAGCGCTGATTTTAGAAGGCTAGTGTTTTTTTTCATAGCAAGCCGTCCTTGGAAAAAGAAAGAGATATTCTTCCGTTTTGTAGTGAATATACTTTTGAGCAAAGAGTCATTGGAAAGTCGTGCGATCCTATTACCAAAACCGCAGCCCCTTCTTTTGCAATTGATTCTATCCGCTTGCAAAGAGATGCCTGTGCGCTTACGTCAAGCCCCTGCATTGGGTTGCAGAGTATTACAAGACTTGGGTTAATAGAAAGCTCCCGTTCAAGAATAAGCCTCTGCAGCATTCCTCCGCTAAGGCTTGAACACTTTTCTTCTTTTGTTATAGCAACACCGGCTTTTTTTATAAGCTGGTCTGGATTCCCGCCAAAAATGCTTAGCATCTGTTCTACAGAAAGATCCGGGTTTGATGCCCTGAATGTCTTGTTGGAAGAAACTATTGCAACCCTGTTTTTGCGTAGGAAAGTAGTGCCGTATTTTTTTGCGCTGAATTCTTTTTCTTCAAATTCAACTTTGCCGCCGCATTTTGCCTTTGACATTCCCGTAATAAAATTTTCAAAGGTTACAAAGGAAGCTTCGTTGGAGGATGCCACGGCTGTAATTTCTCCGTAGCTTGCACATAGTGTTATGCCCCTTACCGCAGGCTGTCTTGCAGGAATACAGGATGCGTTTGTAAAGCGGATGCAGGGCTTTTTTTCTTTGGACTTTGTTTCCTCTTTTTCATTTGTCGATGAGTAAGCTCTTGTGCCTTGGGCAGAGATGTAATTTGCCTGGCTTGTGTACTGCTGGGTGCTGGAAAAGAATCCTACTAGTTTTCCCTTCTGCAAAAGGGTTATTGTGTCGGAATAGTTCAAAGCTTCCGTCTTGCTGTGGGTAATGAGTATTATGGTTTTTCCGTCCTGGGCTTCTTCGCGTAGGTGTAAGAACAGGGACTTCCTTTCTTCTGGAGTCAAAAAAGATGAAGGTTCGTCAAGAATAAGGCAGCTAAAGTCTTGCATTAGTGCGCACAAAAGCCCCGTGTAAAAATGCTCAGCACCGCCTGTGTCTTTTATCTTTTGGTCAAGGCTAAGCTTGGGTGCCCATTTTTCCTTTAGCTCAAGAAGGCGCTTGTTGAACTGCCTGCTTCCGTAAGAGGAAAAACTTTTGCAAGAAAGAAGAATGTTTTGCCTTGCGGTAAGGGAAAACGAAAGGAGAGGCCTCTGCTGAACTTCTGCTATGCCTTTTTTTAGCGCGTCTTTTGGTGAAGAAAAATAAGTTTCCAAACCGTCAACAAAAAGCTTGCCGTCCGACATTTTTATTCTGCCGGATATTATTTTTGCAAGGGTTGACTTTCCCGCTCCATTTTCACCAAGAAGGGCATGGATTTTTCCCGCTGCGAATGTTGCGCTTACTTTGCATAGTGCCGTCTTAAATGGATAGGCCTTGCTTACGTTCTCTAACCGTATTTCCATGATTAAATCTGGGGCATTTCAACTTCGTCCGCTGTTTCGCCCAAATCAAGTGCGCCGGACTTTAGCAGTTCTATAAGGATATCCATTTTGGCTCTGATTTTTCCGTCAACTGCCTTTATGTATTCTGGGTCATCATGAAAGTATTGCACGTAGCCGTCTGCCATGCCTACAGTCTTTGTCGTTCCCCAAGGAATGTCACCTGTTAAGAAGAGGGTTGTAACTTCGCTTGCAGCCTTTGCCTGGT
>JAGCWT010000164.1 GCA_017961705.1 Treponema sp. | reverse complement strand
TTTATGAAAATTTATAAATTAGCATCAGTGGCTGCCGTAGTTGCACTTACTTTTCTAACTACGATATCTGCACTTGAAGTTGATGAAGATGAAATCCGAAGCATAGGAAACGAAGTCGTTACATTTGAAAACTATATGGGACCGCACGCCTACATAGAGACTGTAGACGCAATCCGTTCTATAGGAACAGGACTTGGAAGACAGGTTGCCGCAAACCTTAATTCCAGCGCTACTTACGGCCAAGGCGCAAAGTATTCCGTAATACATGCCATAGACCCTTCAGAAAAATCAAAATTTGACGCAGACATACTTTTTATCAATGAAAATGCCCAGGTTGACCATGTTCGCAACCTCCGCAGAATCATTCAGGGATACCTCATGGGTGCATACGGCTACAACAGCAATGATGCAGCCACAATCTCTACCTTCGTAACAGTATACAACGCTGTCTACCGCAAGAACCTCAAGGTCTTTACGGAACGCTACAAGAATGTTGTAGTAAAGAACCTTACGGCAGACAAGTGTGGTCTTTCCACAAAATGGGACGAATGGCCAGGAAACTCACAGATTGTAATTCCTTTGTTCGACATGAACTCCAACCTTTCTGCAGTTGATACTTCCGCAATCAGCGACAAGCGTGTAATTGACTCCATGCGCGAAAAGGACGACCGTGGTATTGACGAACGCAAGAACATGGTTGACATTAAGGAGCGCGAGGCTGAGGACTATTCAAACAAGGCCCAGAAGTCCGCAGAAGACGCCGCCCAGAAGAACAAGCAGCTTGAAGAGCAGAAGAAGAAGTCTGACGCTGCAAACAAGGACGCAAACCAGGCACAGAAAGACGCAAGCAACGCAAAGAAGGCATCTGAAGACGCACAGAAGAATGCAGACAAGGCTCAGAAAGACGCTGATGCTGCAAAGAAGAACGCAGAAAAGGCTGCCAACGACGCAAAGAACGATCCAGACAACAAGCAGAAGCAGCAGGCCGCAGAAAACGCAAAGAAGAAGGCTGAAGAGGCCGAAAAGAAGGCTCAGGCTGCAAAACAGGCTGCAGACGAAAAGCAGAAGGCAGCAGACCAGAAGCAGAAAGACGCAGACTCCAAGAAGTCAGCAGCAGAGTCAGAATCCAAGAAGACTGCCGACCAGTCAAAGGCTGTTGCAGATGCACAGAAGAAGGCAAGCGAGCAGCAGTCTATTTCCGACAAGAAGCAGGCAGAAGCCCAGAAGGAACGCACAGAGATTGCAAAAGACCAGCAGCGCCTCCTTGCAGCTGAACTTGAAGACCTTGACAACAAGAATTCCGTTATCGGTCTTAAGCTTACGGACGGAGAGACTCTCCTTAGCAAGATGATCCGCATAGACACAACAAGCGGTGTAATCCTTAGGGAATCTCCTGTAAACGTAATCCGCGGAAGGTCAATCTACCCGGTAGCCATTGAAGCAGACGGAACAAGCGCACTTTCTCTGGACAGTGATGCAGTTGCAACTCCAGTAATGTACCTTGCTGTTTGCGGTGAGACTTTGAGCACCAACAATGCGGCCGTAAAGCTTTGCCTTATTGACTCAAAGAGAATGGAAATCCAGAAGGAAAGCAACGAAGTTGTAGCAGAAGATTCTGTTCTTACTACAGACGGAACCAACTTCTACTGTGTAATAAAGGACGGAGGCAAGTGGGTTGTAGCAAAATATGACAGCCAGGTTAACCTGCTTCTTAAGAGCCCAGTTCCGGTAATCAGCAACACGCCTATTACCGTAACACCAAAGGGACTTGTTGTAATGTCTGCAGAAGGACCGGTTGTTCTTCTGAACCTTAAGGATTTGTCACAGGTTACTGCAGGACCTGCAACTCTTACAGGCATTGTAAACGAAAATACTGCAAAAGCTACGATTACACCTGCAAAATAGGTAAAATCTAGAAAAAAAAGCTAAACTCCTAACAGAAAGGCTGGCTGTAGAAGATACGGTCAGCCTTTTTGCATGCTTTTACATATAAAGCCTACTCCCGATTGGAAGGGCCAGCCGCAGGCTGGTTGCGATCGAGCAATGGAGCCGTAAGGTGGAACCCTGGAAAGCGGGGAAAACTGCCTTCCGTGGCATTTTATCCTGCTAGTTTTATTGCGAAAAATAACCGGTTTTATTTGCAAAGAATTGAGGCGTTATAAGTGGGAGTATAAAATGCCACGGAAGATTGACCGGTTCCGTAGGACCGGGCACAGTAATAAATGGCATGCAGTCCAAAAGAAAAAGACTAGTTTTATTCCTTGGACTTGTTTTCGAATTTTGTGTATGAAGAGAGGAAAACAAGTTCTACATCACCGATTGGACCGTTACGCTGCTTTGCTACGATAAGCTTTCTGTCCATAACAGGGTTGAAAGCCTCCCCTTCCTGCTGCTTTATTCGGTTTCCGTGGATGAACATAACCATATCGGCATCCTGCTCAATTGAACCGGAACCGCGCAACTGGGCAAGGTTTGGCTCGTCACCTTCTGCCGTTCTTGCAACCTGGCACAAGACAACCACGGGAATTTCAAGTTCGCGGGCAAGGCTCTTTAGCGACTTTGAGATAGCCGACTGCTGCTCGTACACAGGGGCTTCCTCGTGCTCGCTTGTAATAAGGCCTATGTAGTCTATAAATATAATCTGAACCTTCTGGTTTACCTTCATGCGGCGGGCCATTGCGCGGAGGTCAAGAAGCTTCATGTTTGGGGTGTCTACAATATAAAGAGGTGCTTCAAAGCAAGCGCCTGCTGCATCCTGGAGCTTCTTAAAGTCTTCCGTTTTTAGCATGCCGCTTCGGAGTTTTGTTCCCGGAATGCGGGCCACCTGGGACAAAATACGCTGTCCAATCTGTTCAGCAGACATTTCCAAGCTAAAGAAACCACAGGGAATCCTCTTGTCTATGGCTATGTGCTGCATCATGGAAAGTGCCATTGCCGTCTTACCCATGGAAGGCCTTGCGCCTATGATTATCATTTCGCTGTTCTGAAAACCGCTGGTCATGGAATCAAGCTGGGTGAATCCCGTTGGTATGCCGGAACAGGAGTCTTTGTTCTTGTAATGGTAGTCTATAAGCTTTATTGTCTTGGGAACTACATCCCTCATGGAAAAGACTTTGCTTGCCTGGTTAACGTCCGTAAGCTTGAATATCTTCTGCTCCGCTTCCTCTAGAATTTTGCGGCTTTCCTTTGTTTCGTCAAAGCTTTCGGATTTTATGTCTGATGAGATTTTTATAAGGTTGCGCCTTGTTGAATTGTCAAGGACGATTTTTGCGTAATAGTCAACGTTTGCGCTGGTTGGAACCGTGTCTGTAAGGGAAGAAACATAAGTCATTCCCCCTGCTTTTTCCAGGTTGCCAGTTTTGGTAAGGTCGTCGATAAGAGTAAGCATGTCTCCGCGGACTCCTCTTGCAAAGAGACCGGTCATTGACTCAAAGATAGTCTGATTCTGAAGGCTGTAAAAATTGTCGCTTCTAAGATAGGTTATTACGTCTCCAATTGAGCTCCAATCCAAAAGAATTGCGCCAAGCGTAGCCTTTTCCGCATCCAAGTTGTGTGGCGGAACCCTATCTTTTAACTCCATCGAACTCTCCTCTTACGCTGAAAGAAAACCCGTGGAAAAAACTGCAAGTACGGCATCTCCCACGGGTTTACTGTTAAAATATTGCTATTTTATGTTGAACTTAGTCGTTCTTTTCTGCAGAAGCTTCGCTTTCAGTCTTTGCGGAATCATCTTCCTTTGCTGGCTTTTCCTGCTTCTTTGAATCTTTCTTTGCAGAAGACTTAGAGTTGTCTTCCATTGGCTGTGCCTTAACATTAAGCTTTACTTCTGCAATAGCTGCTTCGTAAAGGTGAACCTTGAATGAGTATGCGCCAATGTTCTTGATTGTAAGACCAGGAACTTCGATGCGCTTGCGCTCAATTTCAAAGCCGTTGTTCTTGAAGTAGTCGGAAAGAGTCTGGCTTGTAACTGCACCAAAGAGTTTTCCATTGCTTCCGGCTGGCATAACAAGTTCGATAGAAAGAGCTTCGAGCTTTTCCTTGAGGGACTTGCTTTCTTCTCTCTTCTTTTCCTTGCGTGCTTCGATTTCAGCCTTTTTGCCTTCAAAATAAGCTACTGTTTCTGCATTGTAAGGTACTGCGAGCATGCGGGGAAACAAGTAGTTCCTTGCATAACCATTGGCAACATTCTTTGTGTCACCCATTTCACCAAGATGCTTTACATCATCATTAAGGATAACTTTCATTTCTAGCTCCTATTAAATTTACTGCCTGCGCGTCACCAGGAGTTGGATCGCGGACAGGCAGATTTGTTTTGTTTTAGTCTGCTACGTATGGCAGGAGGCAGATTGCGCGTGCACGCTTAATAGCTCTTGCAAGCTCTCTCTGGTGCTTTGCACAAGTTCCTGTGATGCGGCGTGGAAGGATCTTACCGCGTTCTGTTGTAAAGCGGCGGAGACCGTCTGCGTCCTTGTAGTCAATCTTTGTCTTGTTGCCACAGAAACGGCAAACCTTCTTGTGGAAGAAAGCCTTTCCCTTTGCACGAGGATTGCGGCCTTCGTCTTCGCGACCCTGTGTTGCCTTTCCCATATCTTCTGCTTTTACTTCTGTTTCGTTCATTTCGTCTGACATATTATTCTCCTTAAAATGTCAAATTTTATTCATTCCGCTTAATTAGAACGGAATGTCCTCAGGGAATTCACTGCCCATTCCGGAGGAATCATCCTGTGGAGCATAGCCCGATGCTGCTGGTCTAGGGGCAAAACCGCCCTGTCCCTGTGAAGAATAGCCACCGCCAGTCTGACCTGAATAAGAAGCTGATCCTTCTGACTTTCCGCCCAAGAGCTGGACGTTGTTGGCTACTATCTGCACCTTGCTGAATTTCTGGCCGTCTTTTTCCCAACGGTCCTGCTTAAGTGCTCCCTGAACTGCTATCTGCTTTCCTTTAGTAAGGTACTGTTTTAGGCTTTCCCCTGACTTGCCGAATAGCGTAACGTCAAAAAAGTTAGCCTCGCTTATCCACTGATCTCCGTCCTTACGGCTGCGGTTAACAGCTATGCCTAGTTTGCAGACCGGATTTCCGTTGGAAAGGTATGACAATTCGGCGTCTCGCGTAAGGCGACCTATTAAAACTACGCTATTTAAATCAGATGATGCCATTGGTACCCAACCTCAAAAAAGATTACGCTTCTTTTTCTTCTTTTGCTACAAAGAGATACTTAAGAAGGTTTGTGTTGAACTTGAACTGTGCGTCCAATTCTGTGATTTTTGCAGGATTTGCCTTGATGTGGACAAGGAGGAAGCGTCCTCTCTTCTGCTTTTTAACTTCATAAGTAAGATCGCGGTCTCCAAAAGGCTCTTCCTTTTCGATTTCCGCACCGAATTTTGCGAGGTCTGCACGCAATGTCTCAAGACCTGCCTTGTACTTTTCATCCTCGAGTGGATAAATTGTCATAAGTTCATACTTTTTCATGTTTGTATGATCTCCTTACGGACATAAAATGGGAACCACATGCGCAGTTCCAAGGGGTAAGGTATATTATCAAATCGTTCAAAAGAAGTCAAGGCGAAAGGTCAAGATTAGCACAGAATGTCTTGACGGAATTTCAAGTTGCACATATAATTAAAGAATGAAACAGACAGGAATATTAAAAAAGCTTTTTTTACTGGCAATATTGACCACCTCCATCTTATCCGTATCCGCGGCAACAAAGAATGAAGACCTTGCAGCCCTGGCAAAAGACGGATCCAAGGCTGAGATTGAAAAGGCCATCAGCAAGAAGCCTACCCTGACGGAAATTACCTTTGGTTCAAACAAAGAAACCTTCCTCATGCTCGCGCTTAAAAATGACCGCGACATTTCCATAATCAACACCCTGCTAAAAAGGGGCTCGCTGATAAATTCCAAGGCAAAAGACAAGAGGACACCTGTCATGTATGCAGCCCAGTACTCATCCAGCACGGAAGTCTTGGAAGCAATAATTACGCACAACACATCCACCATATCAAGCAGGAAGCTACGCGTAACAAGAAAAGACAAGAGCGGTAAGACGGCCTTTGACTATGCAAAGCTAAACCCTGCCAAGGGAATTACGGAAACCCTCCAAAAATACGCTCCTGAATACGCACTCTCTAGCGGTGGCGAGGAAGCAAGAATTTCCCTGGAAAAATACTACACGGAACTTGCCGCAAATGGAAGCGAAAAAGAAATCCGCGAAGCATTCTACACATATCCTGCCCTTGCAAGGACAAGGTTTGGTGAAAACAAAGAAACATTCCTCATGCTCCTATTGAAGAACGACCGCGAATGGAGCGAGGTTGGAAGGGCCGTATACGAAGGCTGTTCAATAGACGCTACCGCAGAGGACGGAAGAACACCGGCCATGTACTGTGCACGCTACGGCACAAAGCCTGAACTTTTCTCCAGGCTTATAAAAGACGGAACCATTTTTAACGCAGGAACCCAGGGGCGAGTCTCTGCCCTTGACAAAAGCGGAAAGTCCGTCTACGACTATGCCCTTGAAAACTCCAACAGCGAGATGATAAGCGCAGTTGACAGGTTTAAGCCCCAGGTACGCGCTACGGGCAACGCAGGAAACGACAAGACACCTGCCGTAGTGGAAGAGCCTCCGGTAATGGTTGAACCAGAGCCAGAAGAGCCCCCAGTTGCAAAGGAACCAATAAAGAATGCTGATGACTATTCACCGACAAGCCTTTATGACTATGCGGAAGACGAAATGCCATTCGGTTCTGATGAAAATGAGGCTGGAGCTCTTGCCTCTGACTTTGACAAGGCAGACGAAAACGGCATAACAAGGCTTATGAAGGCTGCAAAGGCCGGCAACTACAACGAAATGCAGAAGCTCATAAAGGGTGGCGCAAACGTAAAGAAACGCGACAATGACGGATGGAGCGCACTTATGTATGCCGTCCGCTACCAGAACAACATGAAGTGCATACAGCTTCTTGTGGACAATGGTGCCCCGGTACGCATACGCAACAAGTACAACACCACTCCTCTGCTCCTTGCTGCCGAGTATTCAGAAAACCCGCAGGTTCTGGACTTTATGCTGAACGACCGCTCTGTATCAGAAAACGAAGTGTTCAACGCATTCGTGCTTGCAATAACGTCTACGGCAGGCTCAAGCAGCGTAAAGGAAGAAAAGATTAAGCTCTTCATAGACATGGGCATTCCTATAAACAGAATCTGGAACGGAAAGACTCCACTTATCTACGCATGCCAGTATTGTACTTCAACTTCTACCATAAAGCTTTTGCTTGACGGTGGCGCAAAGACTCAGGTAAGGGATTCTGTAGGCAAGACCGCATTTGATTACGCCGAGTCAAACGCTCATTTGGCCCACGATGACATTTTCTGGTCTCTGAACAAATAGGAAAGCCAGATGCGCATTACGGGAGGAATTCTAAAAGGCAGACACACTCAGGTGCCGGACGGAAAGATGGCAATTCGCCCGGCAATGGACAAGATGAGGGAATCCGTATTCAACATATTGGGCACAAAGCTAAGCGGAAAGTCCTTCCTTGACCTGTTCAGCGGATCCGGAACTATTGCACTGGAGGCGGTTTCCCACGGAGCAGCGGAAGTTTCACTCTGCGAGATGGACAAATCCAAGGCAAAAATTGTAATATCAAACGTTGCGATGGCAGAAGAAGCAGGTGTCCGTATTGACTGCCACTTTATGGCGGTGGAGCTTTTCCTCAAAAGATGTAAGAAAAGCTACGACTACATTTTTTTGGATCCCCCCTTCCCCTATAAATTCCGCCAGGAGCTTATAGAGACAATCAGTTCAAGGAATTTGCTGAATGAAGGTGGCAGCGCAATAATCCATTATCCGCACGAAGATCCTCTGCCGGAAGAGATTGGGGAGCTAAAAAGAACCGATCACAGGGTCTACGGCCGCTCAAATGTGGATTTTTTTCAAAAAATTAATAATAAATCAACAATAGAAACTTGACAAATAAAAATAACAGGGTAAAATTAATTTAGTACTGGTACAGGAATACTTAATGACAGATGATTTAAAAAAACAAATCGAAAGCAAACAAGGCTCACAAGGATTCATAAAGGTAACTGATACCCCTGTACAAGACCTGAATGACCAGCAAAAGGTTGCCTTAAACCGTAAAGCAAACGCACTGTTCAACGAAGGTCGGATTGACATGGCGGAAAGGATATTCATTACAACAGGATATTCAGACGGACTTACGCGTGTTGGCGATGTTTATGCTAAAAAGAATGAATGGCTAAAAGCCCTCAGAATGTATCTTTTGGCTCACAACAAGAGAAAATCCGGTCCGCTAATAGAAAAAATGTCAGGTTTGGTTTCGATGATGCTGAAAGACGAGGAGTAAAAAGTTATGGATGTAAAAAAGATGAATATGGAAGTACCCGATTTTGATGACGGTTCAACAGACCCTTCACTTATTATTCCAGAAGATGGAATTTCAAAGGAAATAAGCGAATTGTCAAAAAAAGGATATGCTTTCCTAAAAGAAAACAAACTCAACTACGCAATAG
>JAGCWT010000163.1 GCA_017961705.1 Treponema sp. | reverse complement strand
CGGCACGGCTTAGGGCTGACGCCCTAATAACCCGGGTGAATTTATTTTCCGTGATAATTACTTGTAATAATTGATTCTTTATTTCCAGAATTCATTTTATTTGAATTTTTGTAGCATTCCTATTATGTAAAGTTTTTCAACTATTTTCTTGTTTGGAAAAGAAGTTTTTTTTAATGTCTGCGGTTAGGGGCTTGGAGAGGTATTCTTTTTCTAGCCTTAGGAATGCGTCTCGGCTTATGTTTTTGGCTCCGTAGCGGGCTATGTTGTCTGTGTAGACCTGGCTGTCTATGAGTTTTCCTCCACAGGCAAAAAAGGCTCTTGCAAAAAGGACGAATGCGCTCTTTGCGCTGTCACTTTCTTTGGTGAACATGCTTTCGCCGCAGAAGATGCTTCCGAACAGTTCCCCGTAAAAACCGCCGACCAGTTCTCCATTGTGCCAGACTTCAACGCTGTGGGCAAAACCCGCCTTGTGCAATCCGCAGTAGGCTCTTATCATCTTGGGGCCAATCCAAGTTCCGTTTTGACCTTCCCTCTTTGCATCCCTGCAACCTTCCATTACGCGCTCAAAGCATTTGTCCATGGTGTAGGTGTAGGGCGTGTGCTTTAAAAAGCGGTCTATGCTTTTGGGAACATGAAAGTCTTCCGGCTGAATGCAAAACCTGGGGTCTGGGTTGTACCAGATTACAGGCTCTCCACCCGCTTCGTCAAACCAAGGAAAAACTCCCTGCAGATAGGCAGAATAAAGCAGGTGCAGTGGCAGTGTTTCCGTAATCGCACAAACCCCGCTCCTGTCCTCCGGCTTTTGAAATAAAAGAGGCTCTTCGTACCATATCTTGTCCGGGTCAAGCGTTTGCAAGTTGATGCTGCCGTCCTTGTTCACCGGAATGTGTTCACTTTCCATTCTGAATTGTCCCACCAAAAACGTGTTCAATCTATCACAATTCGCCCACAATTTCTACAGGGGAGACCTCTGTGGCAAAAAGTAGGAGGGTACACCAACCTACGCCCGATTGGAAGGGTGGCGCAGCCAGACCGCCGGAGGCGGGCCGGAGCGGGAGCGGAGCCCTGGAAAGCGGGTGACGCAAAGGCATGAGGGCCGGTTGCAGTCAAGGGGCGGATGGTAGAGCAATTAGGACTTCGTCCTTAAGACTTCGTCCTAAAAATTCCGCTTTTGACACGCTTGCGTTTTTGCTGTATTCTTTTTGAATGGAATGTATTTCTTTTAACGATGTTTCTTTTACATATCCCAAGGTGGATGGCGATTTGGATGCGGATGGAAAGCAGATAGAGCCTAAGCCTGTGTTTTTTCATTTTTCGGCGGAGCTGCCGGGCGGTTTTACGAGTCTTGTGGGGCCGAATGGTTCGGGGAAGTCTACCTTTTTGCTTTTGGCTTCGGGCCGCATTGTTCCCCAGGAGGGCAAGTGCCTTTTGTTTGGCAAGGACGTGGCTTCTTTGCCTGAGGAGCAGAAGAATCTTGTGGCTTCCGTAATTTACCAGAACATGGAATTTGAAAGCAGGGAAAAGGTTTGCTCTCTTTTGGATACGGTTTTTAAGAGCGGCAATTATAAGGGTAAGGCTTGCGGTATTCATTCGGACGATTTGCTTAAGGAAGTTATTGAGCAGTTTGAGCTTGGTGGCCTTCTTGACCGTGGTCTTATGGAACTTAGCAAGGGAGAGATTCAGCGGGTGCTGCTTGCATTCAGCATGCTTTACGGTAGCGCATCAATTTTTATGGACGAGCCGCTTTTTGCACTTGAGCAGAGGCAGAAGGAGAGCGCTCTTTCTTACATTAGGGATTTTTCTAAGAAGACCGGGACGGCTGTTTTTATTTCCATGCATGAGCTTGAGCTTAGCAAGAAGTATGCGGAAAAGGTTATGCTTTTTTATCCCGACCGCAATATAGATTTTGGCACACCGGACGAGGTTCTTACTTCCGAGGATTTGGAGAAGGCTTACGGTGTTCCGGCTTCCATGCTTAAGCATTCGGAGGACATGACACGGGAAGAGCTTATGCAGACGGCAGAGGCTGTTCTTGCGGTGCAGAAAACCGTTCAGTAGGTGTTTTTCTAAAATATTTTTCTGATTTTTTTGGACCGCATTTTGTATGCTAACCCGCTTTCCAGGGTTGCGCTTTCGCTCCATTGCTTCTGTGTTCGCCCCTTCGACTGGGCTCAGGGAGCGCACCCAGCAGCAACGGCTTCGCCGCCCTTCCAATCGGGGGTAGGCTTTGTTGTGTTAGAAGTTGTCCTGAATGTAAATCATTACGTCTTCGTTGGTGGCGATGCGGGGGCTAAAGTTTAGCGTAACGGTGTCGCTTGTTGCAGTTCCGATTGAATGGATTACAAAGCCGTGCGGGCGTATGTCCGGAGAATATCCGTTTGCGACAATCTCTGGGCCCGACTTGTTCTGGAACAAGTTGATTGCGGCCATTGTGCTTTCGTAGCCATAAGCGCTTATGCTTCCTTCTGCGTCCTTGTTGAGTGTTGGAAGTCCGTTTTCTTCTGCAAAGGGGCTCCTAAAAATGCAGGCCTGTATAAAGAGTTTGTAAATCTGCCGCCTTGAATATTTTATTCCTGTGTTTGCGTAAATTGAATAAAGCACGGACTCCATGTTTGCGCGGGAATGGTCTTGGCTCATGCTGCGCACAAATTGGGGGCCGCCAAATTCCCTTGCAAGCCAGGCTCCGAAGGTGTATGAGTTTGCGTATGAACTGAGGTTAGTATCTTCATCATCATCGCGGAATTCGTCTATTCCGGAAAGATAATATTTGTTTTTAAAGTAAGAGATTCTTAGTGTTTGCGGTGCGGAGTTGCCTGTTCCTAGCTGCTCTGCCATTAAGTCTTCGCAAAGCATGGAAAGCATTTCGTTGTACCAGGTGTCGCTATCTATTCCGTAGATTGTCTTTTGCCCAAAGTGTATCATGTGCTGGAATTCGTGGAAGAGCGTTGTGATTGAAAGGTTGCTTGCCTTGGAGTCCGGGTTTGCATAGCCGTTGCCGTTGTTGCAGAAGGCCGCATCCAGGTAGAAGTATTTTCCTTGGTTGGAGTATTGCCTGGCATCGCGGAAGTTGCCCCTCTTAAAGTAATCTTTTGCCCCAAAGAAATATCCTGCCACACCGGATTCGTTTGTTTGGCCATGGTCGTTTGCAATGTCGTAGATTACTATGTTAACAAGGGAGCCTGTGTCCGTGATTTTATAAGCTTCGGTCGGGCTTGAACGGTAGTTTGAGTCAAAGAGGAAGTCGTATTCTTCTCCAAAGATTGCGCGTTCGTGGTAGTAGTGTGCTGCAAACTTGTCTGCCACGTCTTGGGCAAGCGCTTGATTGACGGTTGTTCCTCTGCATTCATCATTCGGGGATAGGGATTCGTTTACAACCCAGACAAGGACCACTGGCGTTTGCTGGTTGTAGTAGCCTACAGCGCACAGGGTTGCATCTTTTGCCGCGTAACTGTTCATGTCGTTTGAAACGTCAACAAAGATTCTTCTTTCGTCGCCAACTTGGTAGCTGTTAAGGACATTTGTGTTGTTGTAGATTGTTTTGTTGTCGTGCATGTAGGCGGCGCTTCGTTCTGCCCTGCCTCTTTTGCTGAATCCAGAAAGGACGGTTTTTCTTAGCTCTTGCGGTTCTTTAAAGGGTTTTACGAGCATGGCAGGTCTTTGCTCTTGCTGCATTGCAGACTGCATTGCTTGTGCCGGGGAAAGGGCTCTTCTTCCTGAACTTTGTCCTGCAAAGGTTAAGATAGGGACTTCTTCTTCGATTCCGCTTGTGCTTGTTATGAAGCGGGTGCTGTTGTAGTGGATGGGGCTTCCGTTATAGGGATGGGCGTTGTTGTAGTTTGCGTAGAGCAGCTTTTTTCCGAGAACGCCTGTTAGGGTGATTGATGTTCTGTTTCCTAGGTTTTTGCAAAATTCTGAGTCTTCCAGGTCTGCCCCGTCGTTTGTGTTGTATTCGTCTTCGTCTGCTTCTGCTGCTACAGTGCACGATGTAAAAGCCAGCGGTAAAATGAATCCAATGGCAAGTGTGGCTGCAAAAATGTAGGAAAGGCTTTCCCTTAGAATCTTGTTCAATTTTTATACTGCTCCTTGTGCTGTGCAGAAGGCTGACGATGATGTCTATAGATTACCGTAGTTTTTAGAATATTACAACTGCCTGCTGTAGAAGACCTTGGAAATCAATTTTGGGCCCCGCGAACCCCAAAACTGATTCTCGGCTGCTTTGCATAAGGAGTTTATTTTCCTCTTTCTTGCCAAGAAATAGCGAGCCATGGATGGCGACTTGGCAACATGCAGAAGCCATCGGCTTCTGCAATCCTTAAAAAAAATCCACGGAGGGGTTTTTTAAATGCACCTACGCCCGATTGGAAGGGTTGCGCAGCAAGACCGCCGGATGGCGGGCCGGAGCGATAGCGGAGCCCTGGAAAGCGGGTGGCGCAAAGCGGTGTTCGGTCGAATTAGCCAAAAAATAATATGGTAGAGCAAATAAGACGTCGTCCAGAATAATACTGTAAATAGATGCCGAAACGAGTTGGGCATGACTGGTTCTCAGTTTTTGTTAATGGGTAAGAATGTAATACTTAAAGTCTCGCTCGTTAAGCGGCTTTGAATAGTAGTAACCCTGTGCCACGTTGCAGCCTACGCTACGCAGAAGTTCCACGTGCTTTTCCGTTTCTACGCCCTCGCAGACCGTAAGCTTTCCAAGGTTGTGCACCATTTTTATCATGGAAGTAAGGACTATGCGGCTTGCCTGTGAGTATTCAGCGTGGTGAAGGAAGCGCTGGTCAAACTTGATTATGTCCACAGGAATTTCGGACAGCATGTTGAGCGAAGATGAGCCCGAACCAAAGTCGTCCATGCTAACCTTAAAGTCTTCGCGGTGAAGGCGTTCAATAAAGTCTTTTATAAAGTCGTCGTTTGCACCTGCAAAGCGTTCTTCTATTTCCAGCTCTATGTAGCGCTTGGGAATGCCGTACTTTGCCACAAGTGAGTTAAGGTTTTCTATGAAGGCCTTTAGGTTGTAGTTAAGGCGTGAGATGTTTAGCGAAACAGGGACCAGAGGCACGTTTTCTGCCATAAGGCGGTTCATGTACTTGAATACGGTTTCGTAGACGTAGTTGTCCAGTTTGCCTACAAGTCCGTTCTTTTCCAGTACGGGAATAAAGCGGTCCGGCGGTACCAGTCCATCCTTGCTCTTCCAGCGTACAAGGGCTTCCGCTCCGCAGATTGTCTGCTTGTCCAGGCAGGTCTTGGGCTGGTAGTAGACCATAAATTCCTCGTTCTTGAGGGCTTCTTCTATGTTGTTTTCTATAAATTCCTCGTTTTCCCTCTGAGCCTTAAGCTGCTCGTTGTAGACGGAGAAGTTTTCTACCATGCTGTCGTGGTTGCTCTTTCTTGCGTAACCGGCGCGGCTTATAAGAATCTTTAGCGATTCGCTTCCGTCGCTTACGGCATTTCCGCTCTTTATTACAAGGTGGATGTTTTCGCTCTTTCCAATCATGTCCTGCATGAGGGAAATTTCGCTTTCCATGTTGTTAAGGCAGCTGGATTCTTTGTCCTGAATCCTCTGGAAGATGTAGAAGTTGTCTGCATAGCCACGGCCAAGCACCGTGTCTTTGTGCTTTCCGTAGCACTGCATTATCTGCTTTGCAATGGAAATAAGGATTTTGTCTCCCTTTTCCGTACCGTAGATGCGGTTTATAAAAGAAAAGTCGCGTACGTTAAGTTCCGTAAGCAAAAAGTTGCCCTTTTTGTAGCGCAGCATTCTACCGGTTGCCTTTTCAAAGCCGTTGAGCGAGTGGATTCTGGTAAGGTCATCGTATTCCATGCGGTGGCGCAGCTTTTTAATATGGTAGATTACCACAAGAAGCACGCAGATTACAAAGAGGATGAGTATGCCGGAGAGGGAAGAAACCATTATGCTTCTGTTCCTCTGTCTGGAAAGCAAATCCCTTGCATACAAGGCCTGCTGCTCAGAAAGCTTGTTGTAGTAGTTGTAGGGGAACTGGGAAAAAGCCCTGTTGAGTATGTTTATCATAACGTCCGGGCGGTCAAGCGAGACGTAGATGCACATTGGAACGTCGTAAACTGCCTTCTGCTGCTTTTGAAGCGACTTGAACCTTCCAAGCTTAAAGAGGTGGTCAAGGTATGTGTGGTTGATTATGGCAGCGTTGCATTTTCCGGTGGCAATGGCCCTAAGGCATTCCTCCACGCTTTTCATTGGCTTTGCGTCAAAGGAAATGAACCTTTCGCGGAAGAAGGGCACTATGTTCATCATGTCCAGGGGAATTGCTATTGATTCAGTGGTCTCCACCCCCTGCTTTCTCTGCAAGGAAGTGGTGAATTCCTCTATTGTGTGGCCGGGTGCGCATATAAGGACTGCGTTTACGCTGTAGAATGCGTTTGTGCAGCGCAAGCCCATGCCGCCCTTTTTGCTGTCAGAAGTCACAGGCTGCGGTATTTCTGAAATTCCCGGTAAAAATTCAGTGTTGTCCGGCCTTTTTACGGAGTCAACCACAAAATCCATTCCAGAAATAGAAGAAACCTTCTTCCAGAATTCATTCTTTACGTTAAGAAGTTCCGTAAGGTCGTCGCCAATGCTGGTTTCAAGAACGTGAACCGGCGAATGTTCCTTTATGTACTCTATTTCCTGCTCAGACGGATTTCCCAGGTAGAAAGCCTGGCCCCTGTTTGGACCCGCCATCATGGTTGCAAATCGGAGAGGGTCTTCCCTTAGGATTTCCGAAACACCCTTGTCCAAAGCCTGAATTATGCCCTTGTCCTTGCTGGCAAAGAAAACGCTGTATTCCCCAAGCTTTTGGATGATTTTCTGCTCCGAAACAGGGAATGAAAGGGTTTGCGTGCAGGCCTCTATGCCGTTCTTGATGAATTCTTCTTCTATATAACGTCCCAGCGGCAAAAGTACAACCCTTAGGTTAAGGCCGTTCCTTGCGGAAAATTCCTCCAGAAGCTTCTCTTGGAGGGGTGAATCTGGGCTAGCACTTGCCGTTGTGCCTGCCATGCGCTTAAGGTTTGCATTGTTAAAAGAACTTTCCTTGTAGGTGTCCACAAGGATTATGTGCTTGGTAACAGAGGGAAGGTTGCTGTAAAAAAGCTTTGCGGAAGAATCCTGCTGTGTTACGTCAAAAATAAGGTCAATCTTGCCTTCGTTCAAAAGCCTAAGGGCAATTTCGTTTGTTTCTGCGGCGGAATCTGCATAGCCCAAATCCACGTATTCATACTGCCAGTCGCACCTTTGGGCAAGCAGGCTAAGGTAGTCCGAATAGTACATTCTTAGTGAGCGCGGCGGGTCATTTGACAAGAATTTATAGGTTTCCAGCGATGGAACACGTATCGTTCTTGCGGATACGGTTGCAGAAGAGAAAATTGTCAAGCCTAGAACAAGGCACCGGGCAAACGCCTTTAGCGCAAAAGAAAAATGTTTCACTGTAAAAAAATTCACTTTTATTAATATATCTCTATTGTAATGCTGATTTTGCATTTGGAAAAGTGGAATTTTGGAAATTTATGTCAAATATCAACGATTTTTTTCATTTTGCTGACTTTTGGAACTTTATTTGGGCGCATTTTTGCTTCCGCAAAAACCGGGCTTTCCGCCGTTCCGCGTCTTACGCGCTCCATTCCCGGTGGTCTGTTCCCCAAACCCTTCCACCCTGCAAGCAAACTCTTTTTAGCCATACAAAAAACCGCCTACCCACAGCCCCCGGGAACGCCTCCGGCGCGGCTACAATCCCTTGCGCGTATTTTTCACACAAATTGCCTGGCTGCCCCCTCCAATCCCCGCCGTCACCCCAAACTTTGCCGTCATCCCCAATTCCGCCATCAGTCATCCCGACCCCAGCCGTCCTCCTGAACTTTACCGTCATCCCGAACTTGATTCGGGATCTGTATAAGATAACACCTAATTGTTGCACAACCCCCAAAAAACCGCATGGCGAGAACCTTCGTTTCGGGTACGATCTTATGCAAAGCAGCCGGGAATCAGTTTTCGGATATATTACACGCCATTGCTATGGTGTATGGATGCAGCGGAAGGCAAGTGCTGTTGCACAAAAAAATGTGCGGGGAAGAGGGCGGAAAGGGTGGATTGGCATGACGCGACTTTGCATCCTGCTTTTGCCCTAAAAGCCCGCAGGGCGTTTGACGGCATTTGGAGCGTCTGGACAAGCCACTCTGGTAGCCCTCTTCCCCGCACTGTTAGCAGTCAAATTGAATCTGTTGATTTTAGTTCAGACGGATTTGCCTGGGAGCGGAACCCAAAACTGATTCCCATGTTGCGCCCTTGACTAAGCTCCCACAATGTTTATAATATACTCAACGAAGGGACGTTGAAGTTTATTATTTCGCGTCTCTTTTTGTTTTTAAATAGCGGATTTTAGATAACGGAGGACAAAAATGAAAAAGATCTTTGGAACATTGCTTGCTTCCTGCGCTGTAGTGGCACTTGCCCTTGCCTTAACTTCTTGCAGCAAGAACAAAAAAGTGGCTTCTGGCGGACTTACCATAGAAGAAGGAACACTTAAAATCGGTGTGGAAGTGGGATACCCGCCATTTGAATACTTTGACGCGGACGGAACCACCCCAATCGGATTCGACATTCAGCTTGGTGCAGAAATTGCCCGCCGCCTTGGCCTTAAGGTTGAATATATAGACACAGCCTGGGACGGAATCTTTGCAGGCCTGGACACAAAACGCTACGACGTAATCATGTCTGCAATGACCATTACGGAAGACCGCCTTGCAAACTACAACTTTTCAAAGTCATACATTGGCAACGCACAGGCCATAATCGTCCGCAAGGATTCAGACAAGGGAATCAACACCCCAGCCGACCTTGAAGGGCTAAAGGTTGGTTTCCAGGCCGAAACAACAAGCGACTTCTACATGCGCAACCTCCGCGACAATACAGGACTCAACTTTATTGCTGAAGGCTACGACAAGGTTATGAATGCCTACGATGACCTTAAATTCAAGAGAATAGACGCTGTATGCTCAGACTCACTCGTTGCGGTAAAATACCTTAGCGAAGACAACTGCGAGTTCAAGAAGGTTTGGGAAGGCGTTGCAGAGGAATTCTTTGGCGTGTGCGTAGGCAAGAACAATCCTGAGCTTTTGGAAAAGGTTAACAAGGCCTTGGACGACATGATTGCCGACGGTACCCTCTCAAAGATTTACATCGACATTTTTGGCGGGGATTTGCTTTACACAATAAAAGATTCTCCATATAATAAGTAGACTATGAATGCATTAAAGAAAATACTGGGCTGGATGCCCCAGCTTTTGGCGGGTGCCAGGATTACCATTCTTCTTACTCTGTGTGCGGTTTGTGCCGGCATTTTGCTGGGTATCTTTATTGCACTGGGTAAAATGTCTAAGCACAAGTGGGTGCGAAGCATTTGCTCTGCATACACATTCTTTTTCCGCGGTACCCCCCTTCTGATGCAGCTTTATTTTGTCTACTACGGTCTGCCGGAAATAAACCGGGCCCTTACCATAAACAACCAGTTTTTGGCTGCCTTCATAGCATATTCACTAAACAGTGCGGCCTACTGCTCAGAAATTATCCGTGCGGCAATCCAGTCAATAGACAAGGGGCAGAGCGAGGCTGCCGAAGTTCTTGGAATGAACTACTTCCAGACCATGCGCCTTGTTATTCTTCCCCAGTCAATCAAAAGGCTTGTTCCCCCGATAGGAAATGAATTCATCATGCTCCTAAAGGATGCATCCCTTGTTAGCCTTATTGCCCTTGCAGACATTACAAAGGTAACGAGAAGCATTCAGTCTTCAACAACGTCGTCTTTGGTCTACATTCCCGCAATGATTTTGTACCTTGTTATTACGGCTGTGTTTACCCTCTTCTTCCGCCGCCTGGAAAAAAGGCATTCGGTTTACGAATGATTGGGATTGGAAAGGGACGGTAGCGAGGAGCTTTTATGTCAGAAGAAATGTCAGGCGCAACAAGCGTTCAGTATATGATAAAAACGGAAAACGTCAGCAACAGCTTTGGCCAGCTAAAGGTTCTGCACGACGTTTCCCTTACCGTAAAGCCTAGCGAAGTCGTATGCATCATAGGTCCGAGTGGGGCAGGAAAGTCAACCTTTCTGCGCGCCATAAACCACCTTGAGCATATAGATGACGGAAAGGTTTTTATTGCGGGGCAGCAGATTGCAGGCTGTGAAAATGGAAGTGCAAAATTCCGCATTTCTGCAAAGGAACGCAGGAAGATTCTGCTTAGCGTAGGAATGGTTTTCCAAAGGTTCAACCTTTTTCCGCACAAGACGGCCCTTGAGAATACAATGGTAGCACCAATGAGTGTTCTTAAGAAGTCAAAGGAAGAGGCAAAGGCTAAGGGGATAGAGCTCTTGAACCGCGTTGGCCTTGGAGACAAGATAAATTCTTACCCGGCAAAGCTTTCCGGTGGTCAGCAGCAGCGTGTTGCAATTGCCCGCGCACTTGCCATGGACCCAAAAATCATGCTCTTTGATGAACCCACGTCTGCCCTTGACCCAGAGCTTGTTGGCGAAGTTCTTGGCGTAATGAAGCAGCTTGCAAAGGACGGCATGACCATGGTCGTTGTAACTCACGAGATGGGATTTGCCCGCGAAGTAGCAGACCGTGTTGTCTTTATGGAAAGCGGCCGTATCGTGGAGGAAGGCACTCCGGATCAGATTTTTAACGCTCCCCAAAGTGAGCGCCTAAAGAAATTCCTTGGTGCGGTTCTTGAACAGTAATTGGTAAATATAAAAGACAAGTCACAGCTTATTTTTTCCAACAAAAGTCTCTGGCTTTTACTATGGCCCCTGCTGGTGGAACAGCTTTTGCAGATTACGCTTGGAATGGCGGACGTTGCAATGGTTTCTTCCATTGGCGAGGCGGCTGTGGGCGGAGTTTCCCTTGTAGACCAGATAAACATACTCTTGACCCAGGTTTTTGCAGCCCTTGCGACCGGTGGTGCCGTTGTATGCTCCCAGTACATAGGTGCAAAAAGAAAGGACATGGCAGACGAGAGTGCAAGGCAGCTTTTGTATACCGTAACAATTTTTTCGCTTGCACTTCTTTTGGCAGGCCTTGTCTTTTACAGGCAGATTCTTTCGCTTGTCTTTGGAAAAATAGAAGCGGATGTAATGCAGAGCAGCCGTCTTTACTTTTTGATTACCCTCTTTGCGCTTCCGGGTATTGCCCTTTACAGCGCGGCGGCAGCTCTCTTTAGGGCACAGGGAAATTCCCGGGTAAGCATGGCAATAGCCCTTCTTGTAAACGTTCTGAACATTGGCGGAAACGCAATCATGATTTACGGCTTAAAGTGCGGGGTGGAAGGTGTTGCAGTACCAACGCTTCTTTCTAGGACGGCCGCCGCTTTTGTTCTTCTTGCAAAGCTTTACCGCGCAAAGCCAAGCAAAGAAAATGCCTCTGACACCTTCCTTTCCATACGGGGAATTTCCCGCCTGCACATAGAGTGGCCAATCGTTGCAAAGATTCTAAAAATTGGCATTCCCAACGGAATAGAAAATTCAGCTTTTCAGATTGGAAAGATTCTTGTGCTTTCGCTCATCGCAACTTTTGGAACTGGCGCAATAGCTGCAAATGCTTCTGCAAACACTCTTGCCGCACTGGAAGTTTTGCCCGGTGCTGCTGCAGGACTTGCCCTTTTGACGGTTGTGGGACAGTGCATTGGGGCTGGAAAAAAAGACCAGGCCGTTTACTACACAAAGAAAATCATGCTGTTTACATACGCCGGATTCTGGGCGCTCAATATACCCTTCCTTTTGTTTTCCAAACAGATACTGGGCTTTTATTCGATGAGCCAGGAAACAACAATGCTTGCCTGGTACATGACCCTTACCCACGGCTTGTTCGGTATGCTAATCTGGCCCCTGTCCTTTACCCTGCCCAATAGTCTTAGAGCCGCAGGAGATGCCGCCTTTACGATGATAGTCTCTTTTGTTAGCATGTGGTCTATCCGGGTTGGCATGAGCTACGTCTTTAAGTACACGGAAATATTCGGACTTATTGGCTTTATGAAGTGGCCGCTTTCTTTCTGCGCGCTGGGTGTCTGGTTTGCCATGATTTTGGACTGGGTGTTGCGCTCTTTCTTCTTTGTGATCCGATTTGCAAGAGGCTCTTGGAAAAAGAAACATGTAGTGTAGAAGCATGGAAATCATGTTTGGGCTCCACTACCTGTCACGCTCCGCACTAATAGATATTCCTCTTCCTTGCCAAGCAATATTAAGCCATGGAGGGCGACTTAGCAACGTGCAGAAGCCCTTGGCTTCTGCAATCATTCAAAAAATCCACGGAGGGATTTTTTGAATGCACGTACGCCGCCATGGAAGCCCTTTAGTCCCGCCGCATGGAAATCATGTTTGGGCTCCACTACCAGCAAAATCTGTCTGAAAATCCATGGTGCGCGGTAATAGGACTCTGACTCGCTTCGCTCGCTCCGCGCAAATGGATTTTCAGCCATATTTTGCTTCCCGTTGCGCCCAAACATGATTTCCAGTTGCTTTGCATAAAAATAAATTTTGTAAGAGCGACTTTCATGTTTTATCGAATTAGCCAAAAAGTGGATGGTAGAGCAAGTAGAACTTCGTCCAAAAAGAACCGTCCAAAAAAACTAAAGACGCTCCATGATTTTTGAACAGGCATTTATTCCGTCCATGGCGGAGCTTACGATTCCGCCTGAATAGCCAGAGCCTTCTCCTGCCGGGTAGAGTTTTTTTAGTGCGCAGCATTCGTAGCTTTCCCTGTCGCGGAGGATTCTTACCGGGGTGCTGGTGCGGGTTTCCGGGGCTATAAGAAGTGCCTCGCCGCAGATAAAGCCCTTCATCTTTTTGTTGAATTCTTTGAATGCCTTTTCCATTCGCCTTGCCATTTGAGCCGGGAGCCATTGGTCAAGCCTGCTTGAAGTTATGCCTGGAAAGTAGGATGTTTTGGGAAGCTTTTCCTGTGGACTTTTTTTGTGGGAAAGAAAATCCTCCAAAAGTTGGGCCGGGGCCTTTTGCCCTGCCATTGAATTTTCACCGCTGCCTGTGGAATTTCCGCCACTGATGGGGTATCCATCGCTGCCTGTGTTTGCCTGAAGGAAGGCTTCGCGTTCTATGGAGCTTCTAAAGTAGAGGCCTGCGAGGGCAGGGCAGCCGTTTTTCTTTGCCATTTCCTTGAATTTTTCCGGTATGTCTTCTGGCCTTGTTTCCACCACGACTGCGGAATTTGACCAGTTGCTGTTGCGCTTTGCGGCGGACATTCCGTTTACTACGATTGTGCCGCTTTCCGTTGCGCTTGGAACTACAAATCCGCCCGGGCACATGCAGAATGTGTATACACCGCGCTCATCTTCCTTGCCGTAGCTTGCAGCGTTGCCAGTTTTGGAACTGCCTGTCTGCTGGCTTGTAAGCGAGTATTCCGCTGCGTTCGGCATTTTGCGTCCGTGGAACTGGATTGCATCGATTGTTGTCCTGGGGTGTTCAATGCGCACTCCTGCCGCAAATGTTTTTGCCTCTAGTGCCTGGGGTGCTGTCTTTGCCAAAAGTTCGTATATGTCGCCTGCAGAATGTCCTGTTGCAAGAAGTACTGCGTCTGCAAAAAAATCTTTTTCTTCTCCGCTTTTTGTGTTCACGGTTTTAATTCCGTCTACGGAGTTTTTGCCGCTTGTAATAAAGCCTGTGCATCTGGTGTTAAAGTAGAATTCACCGCCAAGTTCAATTATTTTTGCACGCATGGCATTTATTATGTAGGGAAGCTTGTCTGTTCCAATGTGGGGGTGGGCATCGGTAAGGATTGAAGGGTCTGCCCCAAAGTGGTTAAAGATACGCAGAACCTGTCCTACGTTTCCGCGCTTGTTGCTTCTGGTAAAAAGTTTTCCGTCGCTAAAGGTTCCTGCCCCTCCTTCGCCAAAGCAATAGTTGGAGTCTGAATCCAAAAGGCCCCGGGTGCTTATTTTTGCAATGTCCACCTTTCTGCTTTTTGTGTCTGAACCCCGCTCTATGATTATTGGTTTTACGCCGCCTTCAAGAAGTTTTAGCGCGCCAAATAGTCCTGCTGGCCCTGAGCCAACTACAAGGACGCTTTTGCAGTTGATTTCTTTAACGCACTTCCATTGGGGGAGCAGGTCTTCTGGGGATGGGGCTTTCTCGCCAATGTAGACATCGTAGCGCATTACGAATTTTGCTTTTCCGTGCCTGGCATCTAGTGATTTCTTGGAAAAGACGAAGCTTATGTTTTTTGCGTCGGGGGTGCCTGTTTGCAAACTGAATGTCTCTTTTGCAATAGCGGTGCCTGTTAGCAAACCGGACGCTGCTTTTTCACCTGGAGCGTTTGTTAGCAAACCGGACGCTGCTTTTTCACCGTGAGCACTTGTTAGCAAACCAGACGCCGCTTTTCCGCCAGAAGCGCCTGTTAGCAACCCAGACAATGCCTTCCCATCAAGCGCATCCTTAATTGCAGAAGCCAATGCCTTAGACCCGAGTGCCTTCTTTTCAAGAGCCCGAATAAGTTCATCCTGAATAAAAGCCTGGTCCTTTTCCCTCTCCGGTAGAATCGTTATGCAAACCTGTTCAATCATAGCTAGCCGTTTACTCTCTTTAAAATGATGCAGCCATTGTGGCCGCCAAAACCAAGCGAAGCAGATGCCGCCGCCACAACTTCCGCCTTAATCCCTTCGTTGGCTGTGTAATCCAAATCGCACCCGCCCTCAAAATCCTGGTTTTCAAGATTGATTGTCGGTGGAACAAAATTTTCGTTAATCGCCTTAATGCAAAAAAGTGCCTCTATTGCCCCGGCCGCCCCAACAAGGTGCCCGGTCATGCTTTTTGTAGAAGAAATGTGCAGTTTCTTTGCGTGCTGTCCAAAAGCAAGCTTTATCATGCTGCTTTCGCTAGAATCATTTGCCCTGGTAGAAGTTCCGTGTGCATTGTAGTACTGGATGTCCTTGGCTTCCATCCCCGCATCTTCAAGCGCCTCTTTTACAGCCTTAGCCGCACCGCTACCGTCTTTTAGCGGAGCCGTAATGTGGTAAGCATCGCAGCTGGAACCAAAGCCCGCAACTTCCGCATAGATTTTTGCCCCACGTGACTTTGCATGCTCGTATTCTTCCATAATGAACATTGCAGAACCTTCGGAAAGGACAAAACCGCAGCGGTCCCTGTCAAAAGGTCTGCTTGCCTTTTCTGGAGACTCGTTGAACTTGCTTGCCAATGCCTGTAGAGAAGAAAAACTTGCCATGCAAAATTCAGTGATTGCAGCTTCCGTACCGCCAGAAATGCAAATGTTGCACCTGCCAGAACGGATTAAATCTGCCGCAAGACCAAGAGCGTCTGTCCCCGAAGCACAAGCCGTCCCCAAAGTCCAGGAAAAACCCTTAAGACCGTAGTAGATGCTTATGTTTGCCGCAGCCTCGTTAGAAATCATCATGGGTGTTATAAGCGGTGGCATTCGTGAAGGACCAAAGTTTGTGTCGTCAAGCTTCCTAAAACCGTCAGTTGCAGCATCCATCCCGCCAAGGCAGCAGCCAACAAGAATCCCGCACTTTTCACTTTTAAGCTCTTCAGCGGAAAATCCAGAATCCTTAATAGCCTGTGCCGTAGCCGCAAGACAGAACTTGGAAAACCGGGCCATCTTTCGCGTTGCCTTGGAAGGAATGCCGTAGTCTTCCATGCAAAAATTCTTAACTTCCCCGGCTATCTTTACGTCTATCCGCTCAGGGTTAAAAAGGGTAACAGGACCAATGCCGCTCTTGCCATTTTTAACGCTCTCCCATGCTTGGTCTGCATTGTTCCCAACCGGAGAGACGCACCCCATTCCTGTGATAACAACACGGCGTCTGGCCATAGCTATTTGCCCCTACCTAATCTTAAAGAAGATACCCAGCACGAAAACAGTTATCAAAATCTGTATGATAAGGAATTTAAGCAGAACCTGTGTTGGTGACCATCCGTGGTTTTTGCGCATGTGGTCATGCAAAGGAAAGCGGATTGTTTCCAGAATGCTTATGTGGCAGAACCTCTTTAGCGCAACCTTCAAAAGTCCCATTCCTCCGTTTATAAGAATAATGGAAGAAGTTGCAAGAATAATCAGTGGGTTGCCGCTTATCATAACGCAGATGCCCATGTAAAAGCCAAGTGCGCGTGAACCGGCATCGCCCATCAGAACAGAAGAAGGAAATGCATTGTGCCACAAGTAGCCCATCAGAACGCCTGTAAGACAGAAAGTAATAACAGCCCAGCTAGCACCGTCTTCCAGATTAGGAACAAGAAGGTATGCCGCTATGTCCTTGTGTCCAAGAATCACGTAAAAAATCATACCCATAACAATAAGGGCCAAAAGAACAAGTGTGGAACTTAAACCGTCCACGCCGTCCGTGCAGTTTGTAGTGTTAACGCTGGTCCAGAGCATTACAGTACAGATAGCAATGTAAAGCCACATTGGAATGCGGATTGTGTGGCTTATAAAAGGCAGCCAGAAGTAAAGGTTCCCGTCCTGCGAATTCTTTGAAAGGCAAAATGCAAGAAGAACCGAAGCGGAAACGCACAGAATCAAATCAAGAAGAGCCTTAATGTATTCGCCCCAGCCGCCAGTGCTTCGGTCATCAAGGTAGCCGGTAAGCATCATAAGCCATGTAAGAACAAGAATACCAATCTGCAGCCAGTCAAGCGGAGCAAAAACAAGACTAAGCAAAATAAAAATGGAAATAAAAATTACCCCTGAACCCGTGGGCTTACCCTTTGCGGCTTCCTTGGTAAGAGTAAATTCCCTTCCCCTGTCGCTGGGCAAAAATCTGTAGAACTTAGGCAAAAGCCTGAATGTAACAAGAAAACCAATGTAAAGCGCAAGTACAATAAGCACTGCATAGGACTGCAAAAGCCTTGCCGGCCCCCAGTATTGCTGTAAAAAATCGCCCAGATGGTAAATCATCAAAAACCCCTCAACTTTTCATGTATTAAAGAAAAGTCTATCAAAAAAAACAAGTCTAGTAAAGTTACCTATTTTATGGACGAAGTTCTATTAGCTCTACCAGCTTATTCCTTGGCTTAATTCGACCGTCCATGCCTTTGCGCCACCGCCCTTCCGCCCTTCGCCTATTCGGCTCATACCGCTTGCGCGGTACTAAAGGGGCTCCACGGCGGCGTACGTCGCATTCAAAAATCCATCCATGGCTCTATATTGGTTGGCAAGGAAGAAAAACTCGTTCCATGCACTCGTAGCGCAGCATCAGGCGGCCTGTCGAAGGGAACATATCTTAAAAATACATTTGTAATAGGTCAAAAGCCGGGTTTTACAAAAAGCATGTCATTGCCGTGCTTGACACGGCAATCTATCCACCACAACGAAGTTTCCTGTGAGCTCTCGCTAATTACATTTTTTGAAACAAAAAGGCATCTTTATAAAAACTCAAAATTGAAGGGATTGTTCATATACTCGAAATACACGGAAAAGTAGCTGTCGTTTCTTTTTATTGACAAAATCCCTCCCTCCGTGACAAAGAATCCAAAAAGTATTATTGTAAACTCATGGCAGGCGAAAGTAAGGAATACATCATAGAAGGCTCAATCAGCAAGGGCATCATAAAGTTTATGCTTCCCATCATGCTTGGAATGTTTTTCCAGCAGCTCTACAACACCGTGGATGCCGTAGTCGTGGGGCGCTATGTTGGCAAAGAGGCACTTGCGGCTGTTGGCGGTGGAACCATGTTCTTTGTAAACCTTCTTATAGGCTTTTGCGGAGGGCTTGCAAATGGCGCTTCCATAATCATATCCCAATTCTTTGGTGCAAAAAACGACCGCTGTGTTTCCTCTTCCGTCCACACCTTTGTAATTCTTTCTATTATATTAGGCTTCGTCGTAACCCTGGTCGGTGTCTTTGGCTCTGCTTTTGCCTTAAACCTAATCAAAACCCCAAAGGAAATCTTTGACAATGCAATCGTATATTTAAGGATTTATTTTCTTGGAATCATACCCATGTTTCTCTACAACACAGGTGCAAGCATCCTCCGTGCTACCGGTGATTCCAAAACTCCATTCTGGGTGCTTGTTGCGGCCTGCTTTGTAAACATAATCCTGGACTGCTTCTTTGTGGCTGTCCTGAATTTTGGTGTTGCAGGTGTTGCCTATGCCACAATAATCTCTGAAGCCGTAAGCATGGTCATAATTTTTATTCCCCTTGTGCGCACAAGTGAAGTCTACCGCCTGGAATTTTCAAAATTAAAACCGGACTATTCCCTGCTTGGCAAAATGGTTAGGCTTGGAGTTCCATCCGGTGTATATTCAATGATGTACACCTTTTCCAACTTGATAATGATGTCTTTTGTAAACGCCTTTCCCACCACCACCATTGCAGCCTGGACCGCCTGGGGAAAACTTGACGCGCTTTTCTGGATGAGCGTTTCTTCCATGGGCATGGCCTTAAGCACCTTTTCCGGTCAGAATTACGGGGCAAAAAAATACGACCGCATAAAAAAGGCTGCCTGGCGGGGGCTTTTGATAATGTGGTCCATTACGCTCGTGATTGTGCTTATATTCCGCCTGTT
>JAGCWT010000162.1 GCA_017961705.1 Treponema sp. | reverse complement strand
TTTTATGTAATTATAAAACACTATATTAAGAGGCGTTTCTTAAATGAAAAGAGAACTTATTTCAACAATTATTATTTGTTCTGCAACAGCAATTTTTTTCAATGTTACTTCGTGCAAAGCCTGGAAATTAAATTCAGAGCGCAAAGCTAATGAAAAGGCAGGACTTTGTAGACTGACCAATGAAGAAGCTGAAAATGAACGTAGTCATAACGAGGCAGAAGGTTTAGGCTCTATTACTAATTTGGAAGTAGAAAAGGAAAGAAATCAGAATGAAACTGCTGGCTTTGGGCAGATTACCAATGCAGAAGCAGAAAAAGAACGCCAACAGAATGAGGCTTCCGGCTTTGGCAAATTTACAAATATGGAAGTAAAGACAACAACAGGATTTGCGTTTGTTGAAGGCGGTACATTCAAAATGGGTTGCGATAAGGACGAGTTTGTAAGTTCTTATTACAAGCCCGCCCATCTTGTAACAGTAAGCAGTTTCTATATATGCGACCATGAGGTAACGCAAAAAGAATACAGCAAGGTAATGGAAACAAATCCGTCCCATATTATAGGAGATAACAGACCTGTCGATGCATGTCGATGGTATGACACCATTGAATTCTGCAATGCACTAAGCATAAAAGAAGGGCTAACACCATGCTACACTATAGACAAGGATAAAAAGGATCCGAACAACCTAAACAGTATCGATAAATTAAAGTGGACGGTAACCTGCGATTTCTCTGCAAACGGATACCGACTTCCCACAGAAGCGGAGTGGGAATACGCGGCGCGTGGCGGAAGGAAGAGCAAAGGTTATAAATACAGCGGAGGAAATTTTATAAATAGTGTAGCATGGTATAATGAAAACAGCGGATTAAAAACTAACGATGTAAAAACAAAACTTCCCAACGAACTGGGACTCTATGACATGAGCGGAAATGTGGAGGAATGGTGTTGGGACTGGTCCAGTAAATATACAACAGCATCACAAACAAATCCTGTAGGTCCATTATCTGCGAATTGTCGTATAGTACGAGGTGGAGGCTGGAATGGCTATGATCACCACTGTACAGTTGCATCTCGAGATGGCGTTACACCGACGTTCAGCCGATATGGATTTCGCCTAGTTCGTTCCTGCCGTTAGCTAGAACAATATTGTATACAGACTCCCTCATCCACATCCTTAGCAGTTCGGGATGTCTGGGTGCAGGGCTATTGACGCGCTGTGTATATAAGAAATTTATTTTTTGTAATTTAAACACAAACTTTCCAACAAAGTAAAATCCAAAGTCATTTCCAAAAGAGGTTTTTGTCCATTTGACTTTTTTTCTTGATTCTTTTTTGCCTCATATAGGTTTTTGGCAGTACGCTCTATTTTATCTTTGTTTTGGCGAACAAAGTAAAGCTCGTTAAAAACTATGAGTTTGTATTTAAAATCACCTTCATCGTTCAAATCGTAATTTTCAATCTCAGATTCTGGAACTGGAATCATATTATTAAATCGAAGCGTTCCGTAAAGTCGTTTTGAATCTTTTATGTAAATTGTGATGAGAGAATCATTTTTTATCTTGCCATTCTGAGTGTAATCTTTTTGCTTTGGCGAGGAAAGCGGTATAAAATAATTGAAGCTATTGAGTTTTTCGATGATTCCAAGATATTTGCGGTGATAAATACGAGAATCAGCTTTGTTTGACATAACTCGCGTTTCTGTTTTTCTAAGATATTCTATGTATTTGTCTGATATGACTACAAACTTGTAAGACATTGTAACCCCAACAAAAAAGGCGACCTTTTACAGCCGCCATTTACATTCTCCAGTTAAGGGGCGGAGCTTCCCCAAAATACATTCTCCAGTTAAGGGGCGGAGCTTCCCCACAGTTAAAATATAATACGCCTTATGATTTCCTGTCAAGGTCTTTTAGATATATTTTTTTACACAAATGAAAGCGGTAATTCTATAAGTCCTGCTTTGATATGCCCTGATAATTCAGCTCATCCAACAGCCTTTCCCTAAACAGTTTGTGCTTTTCTTCCATAAGCTAAAAATACAGAATCTGTGTAATTGAGCTTAAAGAAGCAATTACAGGCGTACTGCGCCACTTGCTGTTAGTACGGTAAATATTCCGACGTTTTCAAATAATGACATTTGACACATACCTCTGAGAATTTCATGTCTTTTTTTTCATTGACGAAATGTATCAAAAATGATATATTATTTGTATGGGTGATGGCAAGCAATATAAAGTTTTTGTAAAGAAGAAAATTTGCAGGAGTATAGAAAAACTTTCAAAAACGAAATATCATTGCCATCTGAATTATAGTTATGTGGCTTGCTGGAAATGTGAGAATAATAGTATAGAAATTGAGGTGTATTATGCAGGTAGTAGAGAAAGCGCACCATATTAATGCGACATTTAGAGGTTACGGAATTTCTCTCATAAAAGAAGCTATTCTGAAGGCCTATCCAGAGTCTCAAATTATTGAAGAAGAGAATGATGATGAAGAATTAGAACTTTGGGAAAATACAGATATTGCAAAAGAAATAAAGTCTCGGAAAACACCAGGCAGAACATTGGCAATTTATAGAGACAGATCAGGAATGACACTTGTTCAGCTTGCGGAAAAAATTGGAACAAAGTATACAAATATCTCCGCGATGGAAAATGACCGCAGACCTATAGGATTAAGAATGGCAAAAAAACTTGGTGAAGTTTTGAATGTAGATTATACAAAGTTTTTACGATAGAAAATCCCACTGATGCATTACTTACTGCAAGTAGATAAAAAGAATTATATCCTTCTGCATAAATTGCGGTTCAAGCCTACGCGGGATTGGAGGGGGCACGAAGTGCGTGCGGAGCACCGGCCGAGAGGGCAAGCCCCGGAAAGCCCGTGACGAAAGGCATGGAGGTGTTTTACCGAGGCGCATTTGGTAGAGCCATTAGGACTACCGTCCATAAAAGCACCGTCCATGCCTTTTTTGTTTATGGGAGGGAATTACATTTCGAGCATTTTTACACCGCCGGCTTTTAGGACAGACTCGGTTTTTGCGAGGTCGTCGGTTTTCATTACGATGTCGGCTGTGTTGTTGCCCACGGAGAGGCCGTAGATGTAGCTGATGTTGATTCCCTGGTCAAGGATAAGCTTTGTTACTTTTGCCAGTCCTCCAGTTTCGTTGGGAACGCAGACTCCGATTACGTCGTTGACGCTGGATGTGATTCCCTTTGACTTTAAGACTTCGTAGGATTTTTTTGCGTCGCTTACAAGAAGACGGAGAACCCCAAAGTCGTTGGTGTCTGCAAGGCTTGCCGAAACGATGTTGATTCCTTCGTTGCTAAGGATTTGCAGTACCTCGCCGAGTTTTCCGCTTTTGTTTTCCACAAAGATTGAAAGCTGCTTTATGAACATTGTGAACCTCCTTTTATTTGTAGAGCTTGCGCTTGTCGTTGACGTGCTTTGTTTTTCCGTCCGAGTGGACAAGGGAATTGGGCTGGACAAGGCTGATTTTTGCGTTCAGTCCCAGTGCCTCGCGGAGCTTGTCGTGGACTTGGCGGGAAAGGTTTTCCAGTGAGGATACTTCGTCGGAGAAGAAGCGTTCGTCTACTTCCACCTGTACTTCCAGTGTGTCCGTGTTGTCTATGCGGTCTACGTTTATCATGTAGTGCGGGGTTGTTCCGTCTATTGTAAGAAGGGCTGCTTCTACCTGTGACGGGAATACGTTTACACCACGGATGATGAGCATGTCGTCTGTGCGTCCTGCAAAGCGCTGGATTCTTGCCATTGTGCGGCCACAGGAGCATTTTGCCGTCTCTATTGAAGTAAGGTCTTTTGTGCGGTAGCGGATAAGGGGCATTCCTTCTTTTGTGAGCGTTGTGATTACAAGTTCACCTGTTTCTCCCGGCCCAACCTGTTTTAGCGTTTTTGGATCGATTATTTCAGGCAGGAAGTGGTCTTCCCAGATGTGGAGGCCTGCATGGGCATCGCAGTCAGCGGCAACTCCAGGGCCAAGAATTTCTGTAAGGCCGTAGATGTCGTAAGCCTTAATGTTAAGTTGCTTTTCCATCTGGGCGCGCATTTCGTTTGTCCAGGGTTCAGCACCACAGATTGCTGTCTTTAGCTGAATCTTGTCTATGAGGTTTGCGGCTTTTAGGTCTTCTGCAACGTGAAGAAGGTAGCTTGGGGTACAGGCTATTGCTGTTGCCTGGCAGTCAATCATCATGTCGATGAGTTTTTTTGTGTTTCCGGTAGACATTGGGATTACCAATGCGCCAACGTATTCAGCACCGTAGTGGGCACCCAGTCCTCCGGTAAAGAGTCCGTAGCCGTAGCCAACCTGAATTGTGTC
The DNA here is from genome assembly GCA_017961705.1 of Treponema sp. Taxonomy (GTDB): domain Bacteria; phylum Spirochaetota; class Spirochaetia; order Treponematales; family Treponemataceae; genus Treponema_D. The sequence goes on along the minus strand of JAGCWT010000162.1, from coordinate 21,873 downwards.
GTCTTTTGTGATTCCGGCCATTGTAAGGCAGCGGGCAGCACATTCAGACCAGGTTTCTATGTCGCGTCTTGTGTAAACGGCAATCTTTGGCTTACCGGTGGTTCCGCTAGAAGCATGTACGCGCACAAGTTCCGACCTTGGCACTGCGGAAAGTCCAAATGGATAGGCCTTGTTCAAGTCTTCGTAAGTTGTAAAAGGAAGCTTTTCCACATCTTCAAGTCCACGGATGTCTCCGGGCTCAAGTCCTGCATCCTGCATCTTCTTGCGGTAGTAAGGCACGTTGTGGTATACGTCGCTTACAATGCGTACCAGTCTCTTGCTTTGCAAATCGGCAAGTTCATCGCGGGACATACATTCCCGTCTTTCGTTCCAGAACATTTGTTTCTCCTATATATAAGGCAACCTAAAAAGCAAGTCGTCGTAAAGGCTGCATTTTACATAGGAACAGTGTAGCACAAGAATTGAATATTGGCAATTTGCAAAAAAGATTTTTTATCTTCTTTGGAGCGCACTTATTTGTCTACTGTGCCCGGCCTGACTGCCGGTCAGTCTTATTTGAATCCCCGCTTTGCAGGGTTCCGGGTTTCCCCTCCATTGCTCCACTTTGTTCCGCAACGGCTGCGCCGCCCTTCCAATCGGGGCTAAGCGCCTTTTGTTTTCCATAGTTTTACAAAAGCTATATCTTAAAGAGGTCTATTTCTGATCCAATCTGCCTTACGTTGTCTGCTACTTTTCCGGAGATTTCAGAAAGGGCTGAACCTGTCTCGTTTATTCTGTCTGCGCCGGCATGCATTTCGTTCATGCTGTCTTTTATTGCATCGGTGGAAAGCTTTAGCTGCTGGATTTCGGAAAGGACGTGCTTGTTTCCTTCCGTCATTTCCTGGGATGCGGAACGAACTTCCGTTGTGGAATTGTTCATGGACTTTAGGGCATCTATGATTTGCTTTGAACCGCTCTGCTGTTCTTCCATTGCACCCTTTATCTGCTCAATAATCTGGCTTGTCTCGGAAATGCTGCTTGAGATTGCGGCAAAGGCAGTGTTTATCTCGCTGGAGACTGTTACCACGTCCTTGATTGTTTCCTGAATCTTACGCAGTTCGGAGCCGATTGTCTTGGACTGGTTTGTTGAAGTTTCTGAAAGCTTTCGGATTTCGTCTGCAACTACGGCAAATCCCCTTCCCGCGTCCCCTGCATGGGCTGCTTCTATTGCGGCGTTCATGGCAAGGAGGTTTGTCTGCTTGGCAATGTTTGCAATAGCCTTGTTGGCTTCTTGCAGCATCTTTGACTGTTCTTCTATGCGGATGATTTTTTTGTTGGCAGAGTTCTGGGTGCTCAAACCTTCGGCGGAATGCTCCTGTAGGTTGGCAAAGGATGAAATCATCTTTACTACCGAATTGTTTACGGAATTGATGTTTCCAATCATTTGCTCTACTGCGGCGGAAGCTTCCGTTACGCAAGAGGACTGGGATTCTATCATGCGCTCAAAGGAGTCTATGTTTGCGCTTACCTGATTTACGCTTCCAACTGTTTCCTGCACGGAATTTGACTGCTCTAGAATCTGGCCGTTGACGCTTTCTATGTTGGAAATGATTTGTGTGATTGCAGCGGCGGCATCCTGGGTTCTTGACTGGAGGGCTGTGTCTACGGAAATAAGGCTGGACTTTGATTGTTGGAGGTTTGCAACGATGTCCTGAAGCTTTTCCACAAAGGCGTTGAATCCGTTAACTACGTCTCCAATTTCGTCATTTGTTGCGGCAGGTATTCTCTTGGTAAGATCCGCATTTCCGCTTGCAATAGTGGTGATTGACTCTTTTACGGTGATGAGGGGTTTTATTAGAAGCCTTATCAAGAAGGAAATGGCTATTACCGAAAGGATTACGGCAAGGCTTACGATTAGGTAGGTAGTATAGCGCATCTCTTTTAGCTCGCCAAAGTATATGTCGTAGGGAGCTTGTGCCAAAACTGCCCAGTTGGTTTCCGGTACCTTTTTATAGGATGCTATTAAGCGCTCCTGTGTTTTTGAATCTTTAAAGACCTTGATTCCTTCTTTACCGCCAAACACATCCGACACAACACCTGCGGCTACATCTTTTGCCTCTTCTTTACCACCATCACCAGAGTTTGCGCTTTGGCTTGCATCTGCAATTGTTGCCAGGCTGTTCCAGTTGATTACACATGGGTGCATTCCTCCACCCATGTCTATTTTTTCTATGGTTTCTAGAATGGAGTTTCCAACCACAACCATTACTATTGCCCCGATTGGCTTGTGGCTTTTGTTGTATACAGGAACTCCGTAATGCTGTAGGACGGAATTTGTTACCGTACTGAATGCAGGATCAGAAACGAATTCTTTGCCGGAGAAGGATTCCTTGAAGTATGGCCTTGATGCAAAGTTGATTTTTCTTCCGTCTCCAACTATGGCATTTCCTTCTGCATCGTAAAAGGCTACGTTCTCGCAGTTTTTGCCTATGCTGGAAGAAACCTGGCTTAGCTCCCTCTGCTTTTCTTCCAGGGATATGCCCTCGTCTTTGATGAAAGCCAGTTCTGCAAGTGCATGAAGTGTCTGAAAGTGCTTTCCGTTGATTGAGGCAATCTGGTTAACTACGTCCTGAGAAACGGAATCAATGTGGCTGTATGCGCTACGGGTCATTCCCCCGGATGCTGTCTTATAGGAAATAACACCTATCATAAAGCTTACAACCAGAATGACGGTTATAAACATTACAAGCAGTTTTACCGGCAGTGCAACACGCAACTTGCTTACTTTTGACATATACAGCCTCCTTGCAGTAGCTAAGTTATTATACCATAAGGAAAGACTTTCTGTCTTGAGTTTTTAATTAATTTTAAGGCTTTTTTTACTTAAAAAAGTCCTGTGTCTTAAAAAGCTTACTATTCTCCGCGGCCAAGGGCAAATGCTTTTTTGTTGAGTTCCAGGAACTGGGGCTTTACGCATTCAGCGAGGGCTTCAAGCCATTAACTTTCGCTTATGTCCTTGTAATAGGTGGAAAAGCGTCCCATTAGGGCTATGTTTGCAGATTTGGATGAGCCTGCTTTGAGGGCAAGGTCCAAGGCATCCATTGCGTCTACGCTTGCACCTGCGTCCTTCATCTTCTGGACAAGGCCATCAGGGTATTCTGCATTACCTGTGATTACAGGCATTGGGTCTATTTGCTGTGTGTTTACGATTACGGTTCCGCCTTTTTTTAGGCAGTCAATGTAGCGGGCGGCTTCCAGTGTCTCGAAGGAGATTATGTAGTCAGCTTCGCCTTTGTCTATTACGGGTGAATAAACCTTGTCGCCAAAGCGTACGTATGTTACTACGCTACCTCCGCGCTGGCTCATTCCGTGTACTTCGCTTACCTTTACGTCATATCCTTTTTTTAAGGCTACACGGCCAAGCAACTTGCTTGCCAAAAGGGATCCCTGTCCGCCGACGCCTACAATCATTACATTCGTTGTCATGACATTAGAGTATTGCAGACAGTGATTTTTGTCAATGATGCAACAAGGGGAGGTGATGTATAGAAGGCAAGTGCAAACTTTAATGAAAGTTAGTAACTTTTAATATTAAGACGAAAGCACTTCCATTCCCGGCAGAAAACGCGTCAAAAAAGCCGAGCGCGGATATAAGGTATCAGACTCGCTACGCTCGCACCGCGCAAATGCTTTTTCGCCGCGTTTTCTGCCTCCATTACAGTGCTTTCTTATCATATTTTTTGATTAACAATTGTTTTAAAACTGCACTTGCCTTACGCTGCAACAAAAAAATGAATTCCTGTTGCTTCCATGGTATTACAAATGGAGCCTAGCCGGGATTGGAGGGGGCGCGGAGCGCGTGCGTAGCACCGGCCGAGAGGGCAAGCCCCGGAAAGCCCGTAACAAGGGGCCTCCTGCAAGTATTGCAGGCGGTTTTACCACGAAATACGCTCCAAAAAAGAAAACTAGAGGATATAACGCTCAAGATTCTGGTCTTTTACAACATCCTTTAGGCGTTCGTCCACCCATGCGCGGTCAACGGTTATGGTTTCGCCATTGTGCTGGTCTGCATCAAAGCTAAGGTCTTCCAGAACGGTTTCCATAATCGTGTGCAGGCGGCGGGCACCAATGTTTTCTGCGCGGGAATTTACGTCTTCTGCTATAAAGGCCATGCGGTCTATTGCTTCGTCCGTAAATTTGAGCGTAACGCCTTCCGTTGCAAGCAAGGCTTCGTATTGCTTTACAAGCGCGTTCTTTGGTTCGGTCAGGATTCTCTTGAAGTCTTCTTTTTTAAGAGGCTCAAGTTCTACGCGGAGTGGGAAGCGGCCCTGGAGTTCAGGGATTAGGTCGCTTGGAGCTGCAACGCTAAAGGCACCTGCTCCGATGAAGAGTATGTGGGTTGTGTTTACCACGCCCCATTTTGTGTTTACGTCGCTGCCTTCTACGATTGGGAGAATGTCCCTCTGCACACCTTCGCGGCTAACGTCCTGCCTAGAGCCATCACCGCCCTTGGTTGCAATTTTGGCTATTTCGTCTATGAAGATGATTCCGCTCTGTTCAACGCGGGTCTTTGCTTCGTCCGCAACTTTGTCGCTGTCTGTTATGCGGTCAAGGGTCTGCGCCATGAGGATGTATCTTGCCTCGCGCACAGTCACGTTCTTTACGCGGCTCTTTCCACCGGAGAACATTTCCTGCAGCCCCGCAATTCCTTCTTCAAAGTCGGCAGGGTTTCCTCCGCTTAGCATTTCCATGCCGAACCTTGGCTGCTGGTGAACGGTTATGTCTACCATGCGGTCTTCGAGCTTTCCTTCACGGAGCATGGCACGGAATTTTTCGCGGGTTTCGCTCATGCCCTTGTTTTCTTCTGTAGTCTCTTTTGAGCTTTCTTCCTGACTGGCAGCTGAATCCACCGCCTCTTCCTCTTCTGCCTCAGAGGACTTTGGCATGTCTATGCGGATAAGGCTTCCCTGTACCGGTGCGTCGCTTCCAAAGATGTTGCCGGAAATATGGACGCTTGGCTTTTTTGCTTCTTTCTTTGCCTTTTTTGTGGAGCTTCCGGGCAAAAGCAAATCCAAAAGTGACTCTTCCACCATGGGGACTGCCTTTTCGCGGAGCTTTTCCTGGGTTTCTGCCTTTACCATGTTGTAGCCTACAGCCATCAGGTCGCGCACCATGCTTTCTACGTCGCGTCCAACGTAGCCAACTTCCGTGTATTTTGTGGCTTCCACCTTAAGGAATGGTGCCCCGCAAAGCTTTGCAAGTCGGCGTGCTATCTCCGTTTTTCCAACTCCGGTCGGCCCCATCATAAGAATGTTCTTGGGGGCAACCTCTTCGCGGATTTCTTCCGGGAGCTTGATTCTGCGCTGGCGGTTCCTGAGTGCAACTGCCACAAAACGCTTTGCCTTGTTCTGGCCAATGATGTAGCTGTCCAGGCGGCTTACAATCTGTGCCGGGGTGAGTCCGTCCGGTATTCCCTTTGCGGCTGGATTTTCGCTTGGTGCAACACCTTGTGTGCTATTGGTCTGGGGGGTAATGCTTTCTTCCATATCGTTTTCCTGATTATATTCCTGTTTGCTATAGCTCTTCTACGACCACATTGTTATTTGTATAGATACATATCTGGCCTGCTATTTTGAGTGATTTTTCCGCAATTTCCTTTGCTCCCATGTCCGGGTTTTCCATGTAGGCAAGGGCTGCTGCATAGGCGTAGTTTCCGCCAGAACCTATTGCTATGGCATCGTTTTCCGGTTCTATTACGTTTCCGTCTCCAGAGATGAGCAGAATCTTGTTCTTGTCCGCAACCAGAAGCATGGCCTCCAGCTTGCTCATGTAGCGTTCCGTTCTCCAAAGCTTGGCAAGTTCCACCGCTGAACGGGAAAGGTCCCCGTTGAACTCCTTTAGCTTGTCTTCAAATTTGTCAAAAAGAGTGAATGCGTCTGCAACAGAACCAGCAAAACCTGTAAGCACCTTGTCTCCATAGATTTTGCGTACCTTGCGCGCATTGCCCTTTACAACGGTGTTTCCGGCTGTTACCTGACCGTCTCCTGCCATTGCCACAGTTCCGTTCCTCTTTACTGCAAGAACCGTCGTGCTCCTTATTTTATTTTCTTCTGACATAAGAACTCCTAGTATAATTTTAGTCCTGCTTTCCCGAATGGGGGAAGGCCTGTTTGTAAACTTCCTTTAGCCTCTCCGTAGTTACGTGGGTGTAGCGCTGGGTTGTGCTTATGCTTGAATGTCCCAGCATCTCCTGCACCGCACGAATGTCTGCCCCCGCAGCAAGCATGGCTGTGGCAAAGGTATGTCGGAAGGCATGCGGAGAGACGTGCCTGTTGGTTCCTTCAACACCCGAATATCTGCTTACGATATACCAAATTCCGTGTTCGCTCAAGGGGGTTCCCTTTTGGTTCAAGAACACTTCCTCTACCGGGCTGCCACCGTCCTTTTCCCTCTCAGGAAAGCGGCTCTTGCGTTCGGAAAGATATGCAAGCAAAGAAGAGACGGCATCCTTTTCAAAATAGACACGCCTGTCTTTCCTTCCCTTACCGGTAACAACCGCAGTCTTAAAATCCGGGGAAAAATCCCCAAGCTTAAGGTTTGCAAGCTCCCCTACACGGCATCCGGATGAATAAAGCATCTCGAACAAGGCCCTGTCCCTGCTTTGCCACAAGAGAGGCTCCTTTTCCGGCTCAAGGCACATGGCATCCACTTCCGTAGCAGTCATGAACCTTGGCAAGTGCTTGGGTGCCTTTAGCGTCTTTAGTTCAAGCGAGACATTACTTTTAATATAACCAAATTTTTTGCAATAGGCAAATAATCCACGCACAGCTGCAATAAAACGGTTTATGGAAACGCTTCCGTACTTTCTGCGACTAAGAGAGCCAACGCAGCCCCTAAGGTCTTCCAAAGTTAGGTCTTTTAGCGGCTTTTGGGGGGTAAGTATTTGCATAAAGTGCTTAAAGTCTTCTCCGTAGCCTTTTACTGTGTTTTCTGAAAGTCCGCGGACAGATTTTATGTACAAAAGGTATTCAGCGCAGCATTCTTCTATAGAAACAGGGGAATTGCTGGAAACAGTTAGCATTATCTTTGCCTCCTACCATGTTATTTTCGGAAAAACACGGGATAAAGCAAATACGGATTCTTTTATTTTTCTGGACGTAAATTCCAACTTCCCCATCCCTCTTATGGCTAAAATCGGGAAGCCATGCCTTTGCAGAACCGGCTTTCCAGGGTTCCGGCTTTCGCCTCCATTGCTATCGCAACCCGCCTGCGTCGGGCCCTTCCAATCCGGCGTAGGTTCATTTGCCCCCATGCCTTTGCATACCAAACTTGCCATTCCGCTTAAGAAAAAGATAAAAGCCCAAACATATTAAAGAAGACAAAAGCGAGCCCAGTGCCGGAGCCCAGCCCATTGGGTAAAGCGTAGCGGGAAAGTACTTGGCCGCAAGATAAGCCCCCGGTATGCGGACAAGAAGAATAGAAAGCGTATTGTGGACAAAAGAAAGTAGCGAATATCCGTAGGCACAGAAAAATCCGCTGAATGCAAAGTGAAAGGCCGCAAAAAAGCAGTCAAAGACGTAAGAGCGCAAATACTGGCCCCCCAGCTGAACCACGGCAGCATCTCGCGTAAAAAGAGACACAAATGGAAGAGCTGCAAACTGGAATGCAAGCGAAAACAAAGCCCCAAAAGAAGCGGCAAGAATCATGCCTGTGTACAAGGTGTGCCTAGCCCTGGCGTGAAGAGAAGCCCCCATGTTCTGTGCGGCAAGTGCGGATATTGCGCTAAGCATGCTGGACGGGACAAGGAAGAGGAAGCAGATTATCTTTTCTACAATCCCAACCGCAGCGGCAACGCTAAGCCCCCTGGAATTTGCAATTATCGTTATTACAAGAAAGGAAACCTGAATAAAACCATCCTGGGCAGAAACCGGAAGCCCAATCTGCAAAAGCCCCTTCAAAATCTTGGCATCTATCCTAAAGTCTCCCCGCAGAATCTTTACGCAAGTGCCACCCCTTCCCCTGGCAAAAAGCACAAAGGAAGCAAGAAAAGCGCTAAAAGCCTGGGAAAGAACCGTAGCAATGGCAGCACCCCTGGCACCAAGAGCAAGCGGCCCCATAAAAACCATGTCAAGGATTATGTTAACAAGGCAAGATGCGGCAACAAAGTAAAGCGGCCTCTTTGAATCCCCCGCACCACGGAAAACCGCCGAAACCGAATTGTAAAGAGAAATAAAGGGAATGCCCAAAAAGCAAATCCCCAGATAGGAAAGGGTCTCCCCAACCGCCTCTTTAGGGGTATGCATAAGAGCCACAATCTGAGGGCAAAAGACAAAAAGAATGGCTGTGGCAAAAAGCGAAAAAATCAAAAATGCAAGAAGCGAATTTCCCGCGCACAAACCGGCATCGCGCTCCTTGGAAGCACCAACCGCCCGCGCCGTAAGAACCGTTGTTCCCATTGCAAGCCCCGCAATAATCACCGTAATCATGTGCATTATCTGGCTGCCCACGGAAACCGCCGTTATAACGTCCGCCCCGTTGAACTGACCCGCAATAAAAAGGTCTGCCATGCCGTAAAGGGTCTGCAAAAAATTTGCCATCAGAAAGGGAAGGGAAAAGGCAACAAGCCTAGCCGCAACGCTTCCCTCCGTCAACTTTTCTTCCATTTTTTCTTTCATACCTTGGCTATATTATAGAAAAGAAAGAAAAAAGTAAACGGAAGCTTTTAGGACATCACTTCCCACCAGCCGTTCTTGTCTGCACCGTGGCGCACAAGAAGGCCTGCCTCCTGAAGCTTTTTCATATTGGCTACAATGTTTTTCCGTGCAATACCAACAGCCTGAGTTAGCTCATTCTGCGTTATATGGGGATTTTCTTTTATAAGATCAAGAATTTTCTGCTGATTTACAGTCACCTTTTGAGTAACTTTTACAGTCACCTTTACCTGGCTCTCAAGAATCTCTTCGATAGTAGACAAAATCAAGCCCAAGAGGAATTCTATAAAAAACGTACTGTCCGCACTGGTGTCGCTCACGTTCAAGGCACTGTAATATTCCGCCTGCCTCTCCTTAATCAAAGATTCCACAGGCAACCACGCAAAAATTTTCCGCCAGTCCTTTAAAATGGCAGACTGCCACAATCGCCCCATTCGTCCGTTACCGTCTTGGAAAGGATGGATGAATTCAAACTCGTAATGAAAAACGCAGGACTTTACAAGCGGATGCACATCAGTCGTCCTAAGCCATTCAAACAAATCAGCCATCAACGCAGGAACCCTGTCCGCAGGCGGAGCCAGATGAACAACTTCTTTCCCGTCAAAAATACCTACACCGTCATTTCTGTACTTTCCAGCCCGGCTTACCAGATCCTTCATCATTATTCCATGGGCCCTAAGCAAATCCTTTTCGCTTGCTGAATCAAGAGTCAAAAGCAGCTCGTAGGCCTGAACAGCGTTCTTCACTTCCTGAATCTCATTCGGTGCGCCAAGAACACGTTTTCCTTCTATAATCGCAGTAATCTGTTCAATGGACAAAGAATTGTTTTCTATTGCCAGAGAGGAATGGATTGTCTTTATGCGGTTCTTTTTCCTTAGATTAACATGCTGGCTCTCAGATGCAAGGAAATTTATTTCCCCGATTTTTTCAGAAATCTTGGAGATAAGGTCTATGCTCTTAGAAGTTATCGTAAACGGCGGCGTATACATACCATAATTATATCAGAAAAAGCCTCTTTTGTTTAGCAAATCGCCAATTTCACAAGGAATTCATCCCATCCCCACATTCCCCCACGTGTTGAATTCAAAATCAAAATTCATTATAATTACTAGCTATTACAAATACCCAAGAAATTTACCCAGAGGTCAACATGAAAGCCATTGAACTTGAAAAGGCATACAATCCCAAGGACTTTGAAGAAAGAATTTACGGTGAATGGCTGGAAAAGGGCTGCTTTAAGCCTGCCAGCGACGAATCATCCCCCATGCACCAGTGCTACCTTAAGAACAAGGAAAAAGGCAAGGCCGGAAAATATACAGTCGTAATCCCCCCGCCAAACGTAACAGGCGTTTTGCACATGGGACATGGCCTTAACAACGTTTTGCAGGACATCGTAGTCCGCTACCACCGCATGAAGGGAGAGGACACCCTCTGGGTAACAGGAACCGACCACGCAGGCATTGCAACCCAGAACGTGGTTGAGCGCGCCCTCAAAAAAGAAGGAAAAAGCCGCAACGACCTTGGAAGGGAAAAATTCCTTGAGCGCACATGGCAGGTAAAGGAAGACCACCACAACACAATCGTAAAGCAGCAGAAAAAGCTTGGAAACTCCGTTGACTGGGACAGGGAACGCTTTACCATGGACGAAGGCTTAAGCAAGGCCGTACGCGAAGTATTCGTTTCCCTCTACGAAAGGGGCCTCATCTACCGCGGAAACTACCTTGTAAACTGGTGCCCAAGATGCGGAACTGCCCTTGCCGACGATGAAGTTGACCACACAGACACAAACGGCGCAATGTACCACATCTGGTACGAATATGCAGACGGACCTGCCCCGGACGGCTCAACAAAGATAGAAATTGCAACAACCCGTCCAGAAACCCTCTTGGGCGATACGGCAGTTGCAGTAAACCCAACGGACGAACGCTACAAGGACATCGTAGGAAAAAAGCTTAAACTTCCGCTAACAGACCGCACGATTCCCCTCATTGCAGACGCATACGTAGACAAGGAATTCGGAACCGGTATGGTAAAAATCACACCGGCACACGACCCCAACGACTACCAGGTGGGAAAGCGCAACAACCTGGAAATCATCAACATACTAAACCCGGACGGAACACTCAACGAAAACTGCCCAGAAAAGTACCGCGGAATGACCTGCCAGAAAGCACGCGCCCTTATAATCCAGGACCTCACAGACCTTGGCCTTTTCAAAGCAGAAGAAAAAATCACCCACTCGGTTGGCCACTGCTACCGCTGCGGAACAGTCGTTGAGCCTTACCTGAGCGACCAGTGGTTCGTAAAGATGAAGCCCCTCGCAGACAAGGCACTCGACGCATGGAAGAAGGGAGAAATCGTCTTCTACCCGCGCAAATGGGAAAACACATACACACACTGGATGGAAAACATCCGCGACTGGTGCATTAGCCGCCAGCTCTGGTGGGGCCACAGAATCCCCGTATGGTATTGCCAGAAGTGCGGAAAGGTAATCGTAAGCAGAACAGACCCTGACTGCTGCCCGGACTGCAAAGCCCCCGCATCAGAACTAAAGCAGGACCCGGACGTACTGGACACCTGGTTCTCATCATGGCTCTGGCCCTTCTCCACACTTGGATGGCCGGAAAAAACAGCAGACCTTGCAGAATTCTACCCAACAAACGCACTGGTAACAGCCTACGACATAATCTTCTTCTGGGTAAGCCGCATGGTAATGGCAGGCCTGGAATTCACAGGCAAAGCCCCCTTCCACGACATCTACATCCATGGCCTTGTCCGCGACAAGCAGGGACGCAAGATGAGCAAATCCCTGGGCAACGGCATTGACCCGCTGGAAATAATCGACATGTACGGAGCAGATGCCCTTAAGTTCACCATGAGCTACATGGCTGCACAGGGACAGGACATACTCGTAGACAAAGACTCCTTCAAGATGGGAAGCCGCTTCTGCAACAAGGTCTGGAACGCAAGCCGCTACATCCTTGGCAACCTGGAAGGCCGCACCCTCATCCCGGTAAAAGACAGCGACCTCACCGAACTCGACAAATGGATCTACACCTGCCTTAACCGCGCCGTAAAGCTCAGCAGGGAAGCACTTGAAAGCTACCGCTACAACGACGCAACAAGCGCAGTATACGAATACTTCTGGAACGACTTCTGCGATTGGTACGTAGAGGCAACAAAGCTCTCCTTCAAAAACGGAGACGAAAGGGAAAAAGACCGTGCAGTTTCCGTACTTCTTAACGTAATGGAAGAAACCCTCCGCCTGCTCCACCCCTTCATTCCTTTCGTAACGGAAGAAATCTGGAGCAAACTGCCGCTTGACCAGATAATCGCAAACCGCAGCACAGCCGGCCAGCAGAAAATCCTGCCCACATCCAGCTACAAAGACATGCTGGTAGACGCACCATACCCGGAATTCAGCTCAGACCGCGAAAACGAGACCATAACAGGCCGCTTCGAAGCCCTCAAGGAACTCATCCGCGCAATCCGTGCCCTCCGCGTAGAATGTGGACTCGACCCGGCACTAAAGCTCCACGTTGCAATCCAGATAGAAAAAGACAGCGCCGCAGAAGTAATCAAAGAAAAAACAGACATGATTGAACTCCTTGCGGGTGTCAAAAAGACGGAATTTGTTGCCGATAAACCAGAGAAGGCCATCGGAACCGTAGGAAAAGGCTTCGAGGCATTCCTTCTTGTAGACGAAAGCGTCAACAAGGAGCAGCTTATGGCACACTTCAACAAGGAAATCGAGACGGAAAAAGCCGCAGCCCAAAAGAGCGAGGCAAAGCTTGGCGGAAAATTCGCAGAGCACGCACCGGCAGAAGTTGTTCAGGCAGAAAAAGACAAGCTTGAAGAAACAAAGCGCCGCATAGAAAAGCTCGAATCCTACGTAAAAAGCCTGTAAGCTGGCCAGAATCAGGAGGAAATATGGGCAAGAAATATGATATGGCTGTAGAAAAGCCTTCACAGATGGACCAGGATCATATGCTCAAGCTCAAGGGCATTTCCCTTGCCCCGTACATGCAGCTTGCAACTGCCCTTATAGGAAAAGCCCGTTTTTCCGGTGGCAACATGTTCCGCCACCAGATGGACACAATGGGCATCCTCATTGACTACGGCTACATAGACAAAATTCTGCTCAAGGCCGCATGCATCCATGACGTTGTGGAAGACATCCCCGGCTTTGACCAGAACCTAATCCTAAATGCAGACGAAGACGGCCCGGAAGTCCTAAAGCTGGTCCTCGAAGTAACCAAAAAAGTGGGCCAGCTAAAACCGGACTACCTGCGCAACATAATCGAAAACGGCAGCCAGAACGCCAAAATCCTAAAGTGCGCAGACCGAATCAGCAACATGATAAGCCTAGGCTTTGTAACAAGCGACGCCTTCATCGAGCGCTACTGCGACGAAACAGAATTCTTCATCTTCCCCATCGCGCTGGAAGTAGACTACAACATGTACCAGGAACTAATCAGCCTGGTCTGTTCCCGCCGCACCTACCTGGAAGCCACCGGCTACTTCGACCGCAAAAAGGAAGACTGAATTATTTTTTTCCTTATCCGGAGCACAGGCCCTGGTTAAACTGTGCCTACGCTACCGCTCCGGCAGTCTGATATTTTTACCCGCTTTGCGGGGTTCCGCGGGGCCCTAACCCGCTCCATTGCCTATGGCAACGGCTTCGCCGCCCCTCCAATCGGGGCTAGGCTTGGTTTGTAAACGCTGCTAATGACAAATCAATTATAAAACAGTATAATAAATCCAAGGCCAAGTTTTAAGGAAGAACACGGTCATTATCGGGCTTGACCGGCTATATTTACAAGGACTTATACTATGGAATTTCTTACAACAAAAGGTATTGCAGCAAGCATAGAGAAAATAATAAGAACAGCACGCGAACACATTGTAATCATCAGCCCATATATAAAAGTAGACAAGACTTATATTGAACGCTTACATGAAGCAGACAGAAATAATATACAAATACACATAGTTTTTGGAAAAAAAGATATGGCAGATTTTGAAAAAGATAAATTCCAAAATTTTCGCAATCTGTACATATATTTCCTTGAAAACCTCCATGCAAAATGCTACATGAATGAAAATTCCGCTCTAATCACATCAATGAACCTATACGGCTACTCAGAAGAAAACAACCGCGAAATGGGTCTTTTTATTAACAGAAGCGACAATTATAACTTGTATGATGAAATAAATAGAGAATGCCTATCCATAAAAGATTCCGCAGACAGTTATACACTAAACAATAAAGATGACTTTCTTTACTTTCCAGATATCTCTTTTCCCAATTCCAATAATTCAGAAGAACTTGAAGGACATTGCATAAGATGCGGAACAAGAATTTACTTAAATCCTAACTATCCGTTATGCGATGACTGCTACCATGTTTGGGCTCAGTACAACAACCCCAAATTCCAGGAAAACTATTGCCATAAATGCGGACGAAGCATTTTTTGGTATGAAGAACAGCCCATATCTTACGACCACCCGCTTTGTTCCAGATGCTCACAAAATACAAATAACTGGCCCTGCGAGTAGAACATGCAATACCGCACACTCAACAGCTACCTAAAAGAAACCTTCGGCACAAAAGTCTACAAGCTTTCCCTAAGCACCGGCTGCACCTGCCCCAACAGGGACGGCAAATGCGGAAGCGGAGGCTGCATCTTCTGCTCGCAGGGAGGAAGTGGAGACTTTGCCCAAAGCGGAAGCAACATAGACACCCAGATAGAAAAAGCAAAGCTACTGGTAAGCGCAAAATTCCCGCCATCCATAAAAGAAGAAGACCGCCGCTACATAGCCTACTTCCAGTCATTCACAAACACCTACGCCCCCGTGCAAAAGCTGCGCCCCATTTTTACCGCTGCAATCAAGCACCCGGAAGTCCTTGCACTAAGCATAGCCACCCGCCCCGACTGCCTAGAAGAACCAATCATCAGCATGCTAAAAGAACTCAACCAAACAAAGCCCGTCTGGGTTGAACTTGGCCTCCAAACCATCCGCGAAGACACAGCCCGCTTCATAAACCGCGGCTACCCCCTGCCCGTCTTTCAAAAAGCCTACGACGCGCTAAAAAAAGCCGGGCTAACTGTAATAGTCCACGTAATAGTTTGCCTGCCCGGAGAAGGCATAGAAGACGCAAAAAACACCCTGCGCTACCTTGCAGAACAAAATCCACCCCCAGACGGAATCAAAATCCAGCTCCTGCACGTCTTAAGGGGAACAAAGCTTTACGAGCTATACCAAAAAGACAGTTCAATCGTAAAGCTCCCCAGCCTGGAAGAATACTGCTCCATGCTAAAAGAACTCCTCCCCCTAATCCCGCCGCAAACCGTAATCCACAGGCTAACAGGCGACGGCGCAAAAAAAGACCTAATCGCCCCCCTCTGGAGCGCAAACAAAAAGCAAGTCCTAAACGCAATAAAAAAAGCACTTGCCGAAAGCTAAACCACCCCATGCCACCATCAGCCCCCATCCGCAACGCAAAAAAAAACGTCAACTCGTGTCATTTTCACGTTTACAAATTTTAAATTAGGCCTTATAATTTAATCATGAACAAGATACTATTTTCACTTGCATGCCTAGCCGCATTCACCGGATGCGAAAAAAAGGCCCACGTCACAACAACAATTCCTGAAAACCCGGGAATCTTTGTAAAAAAGGTAAACGGACTTCCAGACACCTTCATCCGCGGAGTGGACATTTCCACTGTACTTGCCCAGGAAGAAAGCGGAGTAATCTACCGCGACAGGGACGGCACCCCCCAGGACATTTTTAAGACGCTAAGAGAAAACGGCGTAAACTACATAAGGGTGCGCGTCTGGAACAACCCCTACGACCAAAACGGAAATGGCTTTGGCGGAGGCAACAACGACGCAGAAAAAGCCGCCATAATCGGTCAAAGGGCCCAAAAGTACAACCTGCCCCTCTTGGTAGACTTCCACTATTCAGACTTCTGGGCAGACCCCGCAAAGCAGCAGGCCCCCCGAGCATGGAAAGGCATGTCAATAGATGAAAAATCAGAAGCCCTCTACGACTACACAAAAGAAAGCCTGGAAAAAATCAAAAAAGGCAGAGGAATAATCGGCATGGTTCAGATCGGAAACGAAACAACAGGTGCCATGTGCGGAGAAACAAACTGGCTGCAAATTTCAAAACTCATGAATGCAGGCGCAAAAGCAGTGCGTGAGTTTTCCAAAGACGTAAAAGTAGTAGTTCATTTTGCAAACCCAGAAAAAGCCGGTGAATACCTGCGCTACGCAAAAATACTAAAAAACAACGAAGTAGACTACGACGTATTCGCTTCATCTTACTACCCCTTCTGGCACGGAACCTTGGACAACTTAAAAACAGTCCTAAGGCAAGTGGCAGAATTCTCCGGCAAAAAAGTCATGGTGGCAGAATTCTCCTACATAAACACCTACCAAGACTTTGACGGTTCAGGAAACTCAATCTCCGAAGACTCCGCAATAGACAAACCCTACCCCGTTTCCGTACAGGGACAGGCAGACTGCATAAGAGAAGTAATCGCCACAACCGCATCCTTAGGAGACAAAGCGCTGGGCGTATTCTACTGGGAGCCCGCATGGATTCCCGTACCAGGAAACACAAAAGAAGAAAGGCAGCTGCGCTGGGAAAAGTACGGCTCAGGCTGGGCTTCAAGCTATGCCGCAGTCTACGACCCCGACGATGCAGGAAAATACTGGGGCGGTTCCGCTTGGGACAACCAGGCCCTCTTTGACGCAGAAGGAAAACCGCTGCCATCCCTTGCAACATTCGGACTTGCAGGAACAGGGGCAAGCACACAGGTAAAGGCAGACACAGCAGAAGAGCAGAACATCAGGGTCCGCATAGGAGACAGCCTCGAACTTCCGGCAGAAGTAGCCGTATTAAAAAACGACGGCTCAAAGTCAAACGCAACTGTAACTTGGAACCCAAAAACAGAAGACGGAAAAGAAGTCTCAAGCCTAACCACAAGCGGCAAGGGCCCTGCAGAATACAAAGTCTACGGAATTGCAGACGGAATCAGCGTACTTGCAAAAATTGCAGTTGTAGAACCAAACTATCTTGAAAACCCTTCATTCGAATACAAAGACCTTTCCATGTGGAAGTGGGAAGACCTCACAGGAAAAATGAAGGAACTCAAAATAGAAGACAACAAAAACAACGCAAAGACTGGAACCAAGTCACTTCACTTCTGGTCAGACACACCCGTAAACTTCCGCGTAGAGCAAACCGTAAGTGGCCTCAAACCCGGAACCTACAAGTTCTCCCTTGTAATCCACGGAGGCGATGCCGGAGCTTCGGACGCACAGGACATAAAAATATTCGCAAGGTCTGGCGGCAAAGACTACGAAGAAAAAACAAGCGCAGACGGCTGGAGAAATTTCAGAACACCAGACATCCGCGGAATAAAAGTCGGAGCAGACGGAAAGGCAACCGTAGGAGCAAGCGTAAACCTAAAAGCCGGTTCCTGGGGCAACCTTGACGACTTTGTCCTAACCCCGCAATAAAATTTTTCTTAATTCTCTGGAGCGCACGCCATGATCAAACTGTCAAACAAATAGCACCATGGATGGTGCGTCCACTGTTCGAACAAAAAACCGCAAGTTTTCGAAAGAAAACTTGTAAGTAAAAATTGCATGGATGCAATTTTTACTTACTTTCCGTGGCTACGCTTTCGCTCCGGCCCGCTGTGCGGTCTTGTAGGGTTGCAGACAACCCTACAACCACTCCAATCCCGGCTAGGCTTGATGGCAAGTCCCCATGAAACTCAATTTTCAAAATTCATTCTTATGAAAAGCAGCTGGAAATCAATTTCGGGCGCAACGGAAGAAAAAATTGGCTGAAAAGACGCTTTGCGCGAGGGAGCGACAGCGACCTTAATACCTTGTACGCGCAACCGTGGATTTTCAGACAATTTTTCCTGGGAGTGGAGCCCAAAATTGATTTCCATGTTGAGCCTCGTTCTCCAATTGCAAAAAAATCACTTTCAGGTTATTATGCATACACATCACAAAAAGAGGTTTATATGTTTGAATTTGATTATACCCTGGACGCATCGTTGGCAAATGCCGGCAACAGAATGATAAAAAAGTATTTGATTGCCCTTTACATAATTTTACCCATAGTCATTTCCTTTGAATACTTTTTTAACTTCTTCAAGACAAAAGACTATTATCAATTACTCTTAGCATTTCTATCAATATTTATATTCTTTACCCTTATCTTTATTGTTAGCAAAATCAGAAAAAACACATTCAATGTCAACAGCAAATTTTTGGATCAAAAAGTAAACATTGTTTTCTCAGACACAAACATCAGCGTAAAAACAAAAAAGGAAGGAAGCTTTGAATCATCAAAAACCTATGAATGGAAGCTGATATGGAAATTCACTCAAGACAAATCCTATTACTTCCTTTCCATGTCAAGAATCGAGTCATACATCATTCCCAAGGGAAGCTGCACAAGCGCAAACGAAGAAGAATTCGCTTCTTTTGTAGAAAAGAAAATAAGGGAAAGCAAAGCCTAACATGCCTTACAAAAGCCCTTGTTAAAAGAACGCCTTTAGGGAAACCTGATTAATAGCATCGTGTCATTGCTGGGCTTGACCCGGCAATCTTTAAGTACCAATAATGCAAATAATGACATCGTTCTGGATTAATCAGTTGTTCCTTAGATATAAAATGGAGAAAAAACATGAAAAAATTTATTTTAGCAATAATACTAACATTCTTTTCAATTAATTTATTTGGACAAAGTATTCAAGATTTTGAAAAAGATTTTGTAAGCGCAAGTAAAAGCGACTTTACCGAAGCAGACTTAAACAAAATGTTTAAGACCTACTCATATTTCCTAACACCGCACAGTGACATTACGCAGCTCATTGAATATCCGCTGGCAGAATTTAAAGAAAGTGCAAGCTACAAAAATAATATGGAAAATTTGTTCAATTCAAAAAACGAAAATCACCGCTTGTTTTCTTACCTTGTAATTGCAGGCGCGGGGGACAAAAAATTTGAAGAAGAACTCTTAGGAAGAATTAAAAACGAAGACTCCGAGGCAAACATTATCTGGGCTGGCATGGCTTTGATGTATTTAAAAACAAATCACACAACAGAACTCTTTGATTTTCTTGTAGAATACGAAAATTTTGGAGACAGTCACATGCTTCCCCTATATATTCAGCTGGATAAGTCTTCCCTGGAAAAAACTGCTTACGAAAGAATTAACAGTGAAAATGAAAGAGCAAAAATCCTCGCTGCCCAAATTCTTTCTGTTACCGGCAAAAATAAAAAAACAGAAAAATTACTGCTGGATGCTGTTGCAAACTGGGACTACAGCATAAAAGGATATGCTATTTATTCCATAAAAGAACTTAGAATCGGAAACCTCAAAGACACATTCATTCCATTACTGGATAAAGAAGAAACCAGAAGCATTGCAATTCAGGCCTTGGCCAATAGCCCGACAAAAGAAGATGTTGATTATTTAAAAGAATTAGTAGAAAAAGAAAATTCTGTTTCCAAAGATTTTTTATACGGATTTTATGAATCAAAAAATATAGAAAATGTAAAATACTGGCTGCATTTAGTTTCTACAAAAGAGATTCCGAACAAATATTTTTTTAGTGTACCTGAGCAGCCTCTACTATTTTCAGATGAAGTTTTAAAAGACCTCCAGGAAGCATTAAGAAAGACAAAGCACATTGAAGTTCAACAATATCTTATCAGCGCTTTGGCCGGCAGAAATGACAAAGACTCGATGGATATAATTTTTGCTTATTTAGACAGCAAAGATTCTTCTGTCAGATATTGGACTGTAAATATTTTAAAAGGAAAGCAGCCTGCCAAAGTTTTAAATAAACTGGTAAAAATGTTAGAAAATCCAGAAGAAAGAGTTGTTTCAATCACCAATGTATTAATAGAAAATAAAATAGACTCGCTTCAAGCCCTTTATGAAAAAATATACCAGACAGAAAAGAGTTTAGACTGGCAAAGAACTTCAATTGAATACCTAGCGAATTTCCCAAAGCAAAATCACAAAAACTTGTTTCTAGAAATTTTACAGAACAATAAATCAGACTTTTCATCAAGGAGGAATGCAGCCATTGGCCTTGCAAACTTAAAAGATGAAAGTTCAGTAGATGCAATAATTAAAGCGTGTGAAGACGAACGTACAGGCAGTGATTATAACGCTAGAATTTATTTACTTGCCCTTTCAAAAATAAAAGGTAAAAAGGCAAAAGAATATATAGAGACCTATAAAAACAGCAAAGAAAATATGGTTAAAGATTTAGCGAATGAATTACTTGCAAATTGGAACAAGTAAGATGTCCTAACAATTTAAATTATCAGTAGCAAGTTATAGGGAATTTTTTTAGCAAAATGGAGAACTACAAATACACAAGCGAAAACACTCTAAGCGACCTCTCTTTGCACGACTGCATTTGCAAAAAAATCAGCAGGGAAGATGGCGATTTAATTTTTACCATGGAATTTATGGAAGTATGTTCCGAACACAAACTAAACCCATTTCCCCTAGCCCATCAGACCGGAGAAGGAAAAATCATTTTTAAAAATGCAGAAGTAAAAAAATGCCTATTTGATGATTATGACCTATTGGCAAACAAAAAGACACTTGCCGACTTTTGCCCGGAAGATTTGACAGTTTTGGACTTAGACGAAAATCCATTTAAAGACAAATACCTTGCAAAGATATTCATGATTTTTCTTCCCGGTGAAGAATACTACGGAATAACACTAGAAATAGCTTTTGAAAAATCAATCGTAATGTGGAATGAATTTAGAAATGTTTCTTGGTTTGAACCTTTCAACAAGGGTGCTTTTATGTGGAACAATATCAGGGCTCTATTGGACTTTGAAGACAAAAGCTTTTTGCAAAAACAAAGCGACTTGTACACAGCCATAAACCTGGTTTTCAAAAAGCGTGAAAAAGGCCCAGGCTATTCAGAAGAAATATACAAGATTGTCCTTGGCGAAGAACTTTACAATCATGAACTTAACGATATTGAAGAAGAATACATAATAAACTTTTTTAAATGCCTCATAATAAGACACTCCGAACTGGACATTTTTTGCATTGGCTGCCTTGGAAAATATCCAAAAGAAGAAGATTACAACTTTCTTTTTGACCAGCTAAAAGAATCAATATTCCAAGACGAATGTCTGGCAGTAGCCCTCTTGCGCGAATTGAATTTCTGGCAAAACCCATCATACACAGAATACCTTGATTCAATAAAAGATTCCGACAAGCTATCCCAAAAACTCAAAGCCTATATCCATCAGACAATCAAATTCAAAACGCATAAAATCACAAACATGTCTGAACCGTCCGTAGGATACGACGACTCCGGAAAAAACAGGTACATTGAATGGGGAAGGATATAGGCTGTAACAAAGCAAAAAACATCTCCACTCATTGCAAAAAAATCACTTTCGGATTATTATAAATATATCCTACAGAATGCTTGCATACCATAGGCATTGCATACCACAGGCATAAAAAAGGAAGCATAAAAATGTCAATAAGAAAATCAGCATTAGTAAAATGCATCTACCAGTTCATTCTTTTTTCAATAATTGGTCTTGCACTTATGTTTACGTTATTTCATGCAGCAATCCTTGCTCTTCCAGTAATTGCCTTTATGTGGACTTTCTGGGGATTCAATTTTCTTACCCTAATCATCGGAATTCAATTTAGGAAAAGGTATCAAATTTCATTTGCAGTATTGAATTTCTTTGTCATTGCTTTGCTTATTGTATTCCTGATAATTTCATCAGAAGCGAAAAAATATGAAAAACTTCACACGATTGCCATAATCACTTCAATATGTATTGGAATACTGTATCTTCTTGCTAGTATTCTCTTTGTAAAAGCATATTGGAAACAAGCAAAGATTGAAGTACTCAAATTATTGGGAAAAGAAATTCCTCTTGAAAAATATTCTGAAATTTGCAAAACAAAATATCCAGTTTTGCTTGTTCACGGAACAGGATTTAGAGATAGAAATTTTTGTAATTATTGGGGCGAAATACCCGACCTGCTCGAAAAACATGGAGCAAGCATTTTTTACAGCAACCACGATGCATGGGCAAACATAGAAGATGCAGCAAGTCAAATTACAGACACGCTCAAAACC
>JAGCWT010000161.1 GCA_017961705.1 Treponema sp. | reverse complement strand
ACTATTTGTTTTAAAACAAAAGTGTCTTATTGCAAATTTTATTCATTTAAAAGCCGATTTCTATAAATTTTTCAAGAGTTTTCCGCGCATATTCCCTTGTAGCCTTGCCATACTGGGGGCTAAGAAGCCTTGTTATGGTAGTTTTTCCCTTTGCAAAGAAGGCCGGCCGCCCCATAAACCTGCAAATTTCAAAAGTTGCGTCACAAATGGCTATGTGGACGCTTTCGTTGGAATTCTTTAGGGAATACTTTTTTGCAATCGCCTCCATTGCGCTCAGCATCCTTGCATCCGGGTCGTAGGCAGAAATTCCTGCGCTTTTTATGACTTCGGCAAGAACAACCGGATCCCTTACCTTTTCCAGCAGTTCCGCATAGTATTTTTGGTACATTCCGGTGCCAGAATTTGCCGCAAGCGAAAGAACCGTCCTTGTATAGTCAAAATCCTTGCAAAAGAAGGGCTGCTCCGTGTTCTGCTGGGAATTAAGGGTTGTCCACGCAAGTATCATTTCCGAAAGCTCGTTTTTTAGCACAGGAATCCAATCCTTTTCGCGGGTGCCAAATTTTCCTTCGTTGAATGAATTTAGTATGTCTTCCGCACGCTCTGGGCTTATGACTGGCCCCGAAACGTTGGTGGAGTGAAGGTCGGTCTTTTCGTAGAAAGTGTTGTAGTCCCTGTTATTCTTTGGATGATAAGAACTTATGTCCGGAGAAAAGCCTATGTTCTGCCTTATTCTGTAGCCTTCTATAACCCAGTCCCGCATGCAAAGGCCTATGTTGCCGGAATCAGTGGGAAAAAAATAAGTCCACTTCTTTGACGGATTAAACGAGGCTTTCCACAAGGGTTCTCCTTCCGGCATGTAGCAGCAGGCATGGCTACCGTCTGCTAGCACAAGTCCCTGTAGGGTACGTCCGGCGTAGGTAAGGGCATCCGGGCTAAAATCTGTCTTGTAGACATGCTTCTGGCTTCCGTCCAAAACGCCTATCTGTATTGCCGTAGCGGGGCTTCCAGTAAGAAGAAGGGCAGTTGAAGGGGAAAATCCTTCCGTTATAATCCTTGTCGGGGCAGAAAGTCCCTGCTGGCCTGCCATTACCGCCCATTTTGAATAGGGTTTGCCGTCTTTTTCCGCACAAAGTCCTGTTGCACCGTCTGCAAAAGAGACCAAGGCTCCAAAAAAGCACTGTTCAACCTGGACAACCTTTCCGGAAAAGCAGAATTCATCGCTTACTTCTCCAAAAGGAGTGACCGTAACCGCAACGCTCTTTCCGTCAACTACTTTGTTAAGGAATACAAGAACCGACCCCTCGTTAAGTTCAACTATGGGTAGGGAAGTGTTCTGGTCTGGAAGGGGAATGTTCCAGCGGCAGATTCCCTTTATGCCAAAGCAGGCCAGATCTGAACCTCCACGAACATAAATGCGTCCGTCCCGCCCGGGAAGGGGTGCCTCGGTAACAGAAAAACCAGAATGGGCTGTCCAAACCAAAAGTCCGCCCGGGTTCATCATGTTAAGGTCGCCGTCTTTGCTTATGATGTAAATCATGTCGGATGCGCCAACGGAAATAAGCGGTTTTAGACGGGCGTTAATTCCGCGCTCCCACATTATCTTTCCGTCGTGGTCAAAGGCACAGACCATTTTTCCTTCTTCTACGGCAGCATAGCCAAAGCTGTTCCTTACAGGCTGGCAAAGAATGCTTCCTCCGGTAACAGTAACCCAGCTTGGAAGGGTGTACTTTAGGTCTACAACCTGAACTGTTGGCGAAAGATCCTCTTCTTCTGCCTCTTTTTTGGAAGACAGGTCTTTTTCCGCTTTTTTTGCCGCTTGTCCAAAGGAAGGTCCGGCCGCAAAAAGAAATGCAAGTGAGAATACAAAAATTTTTTTTACGATTACTTTCCTATTATTCATTTTTTACAGCTGATAAACTTTTTTTTGCTCCTATTTTTCCAACAACGCAAGGCTCTCAATGTTGCATGTTTGGGGATAAAAATCCAAAAGATAAAGCGATTTTAGCTTGTAGCCACTCTTTACAAGCCTGCCAACGTCCCTGGCGTGGGTTGCAATGTCGCAGGAAAGGCTTCTTATTTGCTTTATGCCCGAAGAGCAAAGCCATGAACAGACCTCCTTTTCCATGCCGCTTCTAGGTGGATCTATGACAACCGCATCAAAATTGCCGTTACGCTCAATGCAGGATGCAGCATGGTACTTTACCCAGACGGCTCCGCTAAGGCCAAAGCTTTCGTGGGAAGTTCCAAAAAGATTCTGCTCCGCATATACAATGGCAGACTTATTGTGTTCAACCAGGGTCACTTTGCTAAAGAGATCCGCAAGGAATACGCTAAAAGTTCCCGCACCGGCATACATGTCTAGCACGTGCTTACCGCCCAAGCCTTCCGTTAAAAGGGGAATTGTCTTTTCCAAAACCTGCATGTTGGACTGGAAAAATCCCTTTACGTCGAAGGTTATGTTTTTGCCAAGAATGTTCACTGTGCAAAGGTTTTCTTCTTTTACGCTTGCTCCCTCAAAGCGGGGCTGAACCTTCTTGATTTTCTTTGTAGGCCTGCCGTTCCGAATGGTGCGCTTTCCTATTACACGGGTTTCCTTCTTGGAATCCTCGTTGCAGATGATTATTTTGTCATAGCCGTCCGGGATAGATACGATTTTGTCCGTACCAAATACGTGAACCCTTCCGGATGGCCTCTGTTCAAATGGCATCTCCGCAAGATACTTGTTCACTTCCGCAGTGGCGCAGGGGCAGTTTTGTATGGGCAGTACCTTGTTGCTCCTTTTTTCCATAAGACCGCCGTCGTGCAGCTGGAACCTGGCCCGGTAGCCTGTGGGGCTTGCGCTTACAACATTGATTTGGCCAAGTTCAACTCCCTCGCGCTCAAAGGCATCCCTTAATATGGAAGAACGCAGCTCTGTCTGGAACTGGGATTCAATGTGCTGCATGTTGCATCCGCCGCATTTTGTGTAAAGTGGGCAGAAGGGCTTTGTCCTGTGGGGGGAAGCTTCCAGAACTTCCACGATGCGTGCCGTAGAATAGTCCCTCATCTCCTTTTCTATCTGGATGCTAAGGGTTTCTCCCGGCACTGAATATGGTACAAAAACCGTCTTTCCGTCTATCTTGGCTATGCAGTCACCGCCGCTAACCATTTTTTCTGCCTTAATTCTTGCGCTTTCCATTCTTTTAGTATAACAAAAAATACAAATGCTAACAATCCGTTAAAAAACATCTGCCATTGTTCTTGACGAGAACACCCCTGCTCATTAGAATATACCCACTGTGCTAATTCGATATTCAACGGACAGCAAGGGTAGGCCCGTCAAAAAAGCTGTCGTATATACTAAAAAAGAACATAATATTTCTCTTAGGGACGTGGATCCCGATGCAATCTACATTATAAACCGTCTCCGCGAAACCGGTTTTGCATCTTACATAGTAGGTGGTGCCGTCAGAGACCTTATAATAGGAAACAAACCAAAGGATTTTGACATCGTAACCGACGCAACCCCAAGCCGCATCAAAAAAATATTCCGAAATTCCCGTATTATTGGAAAAAGATTCCGGCTGGTGCATGTTTTTACTTCCACAAAGATTTTTGAAGTCTGCACCTTCCGCTCAATAGTTGACGGTTCAGTGGGAAATGCCTTTGGAACCATGGACGAAGACGTAAAAAGACGCGACTTTACGCTGAATGCCCTTTACTATGATCCCGTAAAGGAACAGGTCATAGACTATGTTGGCGGTGTAAAGGACATAAAAAAGGGAATTGTACGCCCCGTAATCCCAATGGACAGAATCTTCATAGAGGATCCGGTTAGAATGCTCCGTGCCGTAAAATACGGTGCTACAACAAAATGCCGTCTTCCGCGCTCCCTAAAGAAGAAAATACGCGAGTCTTCGCAGCTTTTATCCCCGGTTTCTCCTTCAAGGCTTACCGAGGAGCTTTTAAAGATAATCAATTCTGGACATGCCTTTGACATAGTGACACATGCCCTGGATGCAAACCTTTACGAATACCTGCAGCCCGCAGCAACAAACCTGATGATGGAAAACAAGAAGTATGCCAAAGCCTATCTTGAAAGCATAAGGGAACTTGACAAGGCTTCCGCAGAAAATCCCCAGCTTAGGCTAGGTGAAAGGCTTTGCTACATCCTAAGGGACTTTGTGGACGGCTTGACAGACTGGAAGGCAGAGGCAAAGAATTCATCCCCTTCAGACCTTTACAAGAGAACCTGGGAAAGATGCAGAAACTTTATTCTTCCTATGAACCCCCAGCGAACGGAACTTGAATTTGCAATAAGGAAAATCCTGTCATCTTACGGTGTAATGGTAAAAATGCCCCGCAGGCACACCCGATATATTCCAAAGGATGATGATGAATATTGATGGGCGTAAGAAGGCTTTTTGTCTGCATATTGCCTAAACTGTCCAAAGATTAAGCCTACCCCCGATTGGAAGGGTTGCGCAGCAAGACCGCGAAAGCGGGCCGGAGCGGTAGCGGAGCCCTGGAAAGCGGGTTTGCATACACAAGCCGGTCCAAAAAAAGAAAAAATCAAAAAAACTATCTGCGCCCGGTTGATGCAGCTGTTGCCGCAGTAATTTTGTCTATGATTATGCTCACTTCCTCCACAAGGATTCCAGTGTAGCGTTCAATGTTGTCTATGATATACTGCTGAAGGTTGTGGATAAGGCCTGTAAGCTGCTTTCCAAAGGGTACGTCCACCGTAATAATCAGGCGGTAACCGTGGCTGTCCGTTCTTATTGTAAGTTTTTTTACCCTTATTTCCTTGTCGAACTCGCATACGCAGTGCAGGGTCATCTGGCTTAGGGCTGCCTCTGAAATTTCTATGCGACCCTTTTTGCTGAATTCCGGCGTAACAATGGATTTTTCGGAAAGGGTGGCTTCTTTTTTGCCCGTAATGCGGACCTTGCTTTTTGAAAGGAATTCGCGGATTGACTTGTAGAAAATCCTTGGGTAGCTGCGCTTTACTTCTATTGCGGGAACTGGAATTACGTGCTTTCCCTCTATCTGCCTTGAGCGGATGGCCTTTTCTATGTCTTCGCGGGAGGCTATTTCTTCTATTTTAATGATTTTTTGTGGCGGAGGAAGCTGAAGGCGGAGCGCTATCTTCTGAACCATCTTTTCGCTTGTGCCAATGAGAAGTATGCTTTTGATTTTATTCTTCTGGAGGACGCGAGCAACCTGGTCACGGTGCTCCTTGTCGTCAAAAAGGGCTACGCGTACGGCTCCCATGTAGGTCTTTTCGTGCTTGGCCGACTTTCCCGCAAGAATTTTGTCATCCTGAATCAAAAGACCGTCGTCTATAAGCGCCTTTATTCCGTATTTTTGAGTAAGAAGTTTTGCGCGGAAGCTTTTGCCTGTACCGCTTTCGCCAACAAGTGCGTAAACCTGGATGCCCCTGTTTGCGAGTCTAGAAAAAATGCTCATCTTTACCCTAGATTATAAGTTGTCCTTTCCAATTTATCAAGGCGGAATTCAAGAAATTTAAAAATTCAGGCGGAAGGGGGACATAAATTTTTGAGGGAAGCAAAAGATCGTTGCCAGAAGGAAATTCTATCTGAACCGCATGCAGGTAGAATTCGCGGCCACTTATCCTTGTACCTCCGTAAGCCCTGTCCCCAAGCAGTGGAAAGCCGTGGAATGCAGACTGTGCGCGTATCTGGTGCTTTCTTCCTGTGGGAATTTCAAACTTTGCCAGGGTAACTTCCTTGCCGTTCCAAGTGCCGCTTGCAAGGGGAAATGCCTTTGTTACGGCCTTTGCCATGTTTTTTGCCATGGTTCCAGAAGCAGACGTTTCTTCAAGGCCCACAACCCTTACCCTGTGGAAAGATGCCGTGTCTGAAGGTTTTTCTTCCACAATTGCGTCTGTCCACTCAAATTCCCTGTCCATAAGCCCCTGAACTATGCCCAGGTAAGTCTTTTTTACAAGGCCCGACTGCATCATCTGTGAAAAAATTCTTGCCCCATCAATGGAAAGTGAAAAAACGAGTGCCCCGGTAGTAAAGCGGTCCAGACGGTGAAGGGGAGCCGGGGTAAAGGAAAGTGTCGTGTCTTTCTTGCATTCCCCTGCAACAATTTCTGAAAGGCTT
>JAGCWT010000160.1 GCA_017961705.1 Treponema sp. | reverse complement strand
GTAGCCTACGCCGTCCATAAAAACAAGAACTACAGGGCCCCTGCGTCCCTTCCAGTTTGGATTTTTTGCAAGCGGATGCATAGTGTCCGCAACTGTTTCTGCCATTGGATAACTCCTTACACTAGATAATCAATCGAAGCATTATATTGAATTTTTTAACTCTGGGCAATGTGTGGATAAGGGATAATTGATAGTGAATAATTGATAGTGGATAGTAGTCTTTGGGTCGGTGTTTTTGCGGCGCGTTTGTATGTTTTCGAATTTGTTGCGATAAAGAACATCTTGCCATTTTTCTTTTGTTTAACATGTAGCGCCATGGACTTTACTTGAAGTTCGGTCCCTGAGCCCTGTCGAAGGGCCGTGTAAAAACTGACAAAAAATGGCAAGGAGGCCATTTTTGAAGCGCTTTCCGGGGTTCCGCTCCCGCTCCATTGCCGGGGTTCGACTGCGCTCACCCAGCGGCAACGGCTACGCCGCCCCTCCAATCCCTGCCGCGCTTGGGGCTGCAAAAGCCTGCTTGCTCTACCATTTTTCTCTTTGGCTAATCCGACCGTCCGTGCCTGTGCGCACCGCTCCCGCTTGGAACTTTGTTGCAAGAACCAGGGTCTCGGCCTTTCAACCGTGCTCATGGACATGCACCGTCAGCAAAGCTTCACACTCCTACACGGCGGCGTTTGACTTATGCTTTGCAAAAAAAACAGTATATGCTAGAATGCTGAAAAATATAGTTATGGGAGTATTCTTATGATTGAATGGTTAAGGGATAAATTTTCAACGGCAATCAATATCTTTTTTGTATTGTATGTTGCGTTTGCAACTATCTTTGGAGGCATAGTAGGCTACATTACTGGCAAGGGCATGGGCGGTTATTACCATGATTACGGTGTTATCGGTTGTTTTCTTGGTTTGATAGTTGGTCTTATGATTGGTATAGTCGTAGGAATTCTTGCATTCGGTTTCTTTGCAACCATAATCCATATATCCGAAAGCTGTGATACAATGATACGGAAACTGGATTCGCTTAATTATTATCAAAAAGATTTTGCGCAAAATGTAACATCCGCAGTTGCAGGCAACAAGGGTAGCTCTGGTAATAATTCTTCTGATGTATGGGTCTGTCCTAAGTGCGGTGAAACAAATCCTGCGGGTACAATGCTTTGCGGAAAGTGCGGTCAGTAGGCTTTGAAAACTTACACGGCGGCGTAGGAGTGGCCTAAGAAGCTACAGGGTTATCTTGAAAAGCCGGCGTTAAAAATGTAAACTGGAGCCGCAATATGAAAAAAGTCTTTGAGTCTAAGTATGGAACAGAAGTGGAAGAGTTAAAAAAGCATTTGGAAGATAAATGCTTTGAAAGCCAAATCCATGAAACCTTTGAAAACTTTGAGCTTCTCGTTGATGAAAATATTTATGATGAAGTCCTTACAGAAATAAAGGGAATCAAAAAGAAGCTGTCTGGAAGTGTCATTGCAGACAAAAAGCCTGCCCAGGAAAAAAAGCCCAATCAGTATGAAAAAGGAAGCTTTGAATACCATGTAGAAGAATTTTTCCGCCTGAGCTTTCTAAAGCTGCTGTTGATTTCTGCTCTATATTCGCTTGTGGTAAGCATTGGCTTTGCAATTTATGCAAGCTGCAAATTTGGCCTGGAAAAAACATTTAGAACAAATGCCTTGCTTGCTTATGCCTGTGTCTTTTGCCTGGTAATGGTCCTTAGCCTGCTCCTGCTGATTTCCACCCGCTACTACCGCGTCTTTTCCATATTCCGCGATGTATTCACAATTTGCTCTGGCAACAACGATTTTGATGCAGAAGAAAAAAGAAAAAGCTTTGCTTTTATAAAGGCAACAATTGGCCATGTTTTTATCTTGGGAATTATCATTTATATTTTTTCAGGGATTTTGTAGCAGCCCCCGGCACGGCAGGGATTGGAGGGGCGGGCTGCTTGCAGACCGTTGCGCTAGCAATGGAGCGGGTAGGGCCCCGCGGAACCCCGGAAAGCCCTTTCAAAATGGCACAGACCTTCCTTCAACGGCAGGGGCGGGTGCAGAAAAAAGTGCCGCAAAAAAATTCAAAAAAAATGCATTTTTTTTCAGACTCGCTCACTAGATGATAGACTAAAACGCTATGATGTGACTATCAAGATTCAGGAGATAGTCATGGCAAGATTAGCAAAAAATCAGACTCTCACCACTTTGGACGGAAGATCCCTAAGAGTTTTGGACAAAATAGGGGAGGGCGGTCAGGGCATTGTCTACAAAGTCAAATGCGGCAAGAAGACTTTTGCCCTAAAATGGTACAAAAGCGCTTGTTCAGATGCCTTTTATGACAACCTAAAAAAGAATGCCAAGGCCGGTTCACCTGCCGACACTTTCCTCTGGCCCTTGTCCATTACAGAAAAAGCCCCGGATGGTTCTTTTGGCTATGTAATGAAGCTCTGTCCCCAGGCATACAAACCATTTTCGGAATTTTTACTGGCCCACGTCCAGTTTGAAAGCCTGAATGCTTGGATAAACGCCGGCATCCAGCTTACCGCCAGCTTTAGAATCCTGCACAACAAGGGCTACAGCTACCAGGACTTGAACGACGGCAATTTCTTCTTTGACCCAAAAACCGGCAACGTCCGCATTTGCGACAACGATAATGTTGCCCCCAACGGAATCAACCTTGGAATCTTGGGAAAGCCAAGGTATGTAGCTCCAGAACTTGTAAATTCCGTACGGCGGCCAGATAAGTACAGCGACAGGTTTTCGCTTGCAGTAATACTCTTCCTGCTCTTTTTTAGGGGACATCCTCTTGAAGGCAAGCGTGACAACTGCGACAAGCCCAATAATGAGCTCAATCTTTTTTGCAACAAGCCTGTCTTTGTTTACGACCCCAAAGACCTTTCAAACCGCCCCAAGCCCCAGGTTCATAAAAACGTGGAGACCCTCTGGGGCATATTTCCTTCGTTTGTAAGAAAGCAGTTCATAAAGGCATTCGACAAGAGCCTTATGAAAAATACCGGTCTTGGGCGCGAAAACCGCATCATGGAAAAAGAATGGCTTCAGATGTTCAAGAAACTGAGGCAGTCTGTCATTACTTGTCCAAGGTGCAAAAAAGAAACCTTCTTTAACATGAAAAAGGACAGTTACAAGTGCATGGAATGCGGTGTAAAAATCGTAAAGCCAGTGTCCCTTGTAATAGGAAAGGACATCATCCCTCTGCAGCCAAACAGAAAGCTTTACGGCTACGAGATTGATTCAAATCAGGAACTTACCATCTTGAGCGGCTGCCAGCAAGTGGGCGAGGTAATCACTAATCCCAAAAAGCCAAAAATCTGGGGAATAAGGAACACTTCCAACGCAAGCTGGAGCAGGATAACTCCCGGTGGCAAGGAAAATGTCTGTGAACCTGACGGTGTGGTAACAATCATCAGGGGCATCACAATCAAGTTTGGAACCAAGGGCGAAGGTGTTATCGCCTAGGTAATAAAATCTATCTTATAGGAGACTAAGACTATGGGTGTAAAAATCGAGGGCGTGGCAAGAAAAAGCATGACTTTGTTCTTTATCATCGATACATCTTCCAGCATGGAAGGATGTAGCATCGCTGCCGTGAATGACGCAATGCGCGAAGTGATTCCCGACATTCAGGAAATTTCAGACAAGAATCCGGACGTGCGCATCAAGCTTGCGGTTATGACTTTTGCAAATGGCACTAAGTGGCAAACTGCCGAGCCTGTGCCGTTTTCTTCCTACAATTGGACTGATCTTTCCACATGCGGCTCAACCGAAATGGGAGAAGCCTTTAAGGAACTTAACAGCAAGCTTGACCGAAAGGAATTCCTTGCGGATCCTGCGGGAATAAAGGCGCCTGTTATGATTATGATTTCTGACGGCGAACCAACTGATGACTACAAGGCAGGCCTTAGCGTGCTGCAGCAGAACGATTGGTACAAGATGGGCATAAAGATTGCTCTTGGCGTTGAAGGTGCGGTTATGAATGTCCTTAGCGATTTTACCGGTTCCGAAAAAACAGCCATTTACCTTAGGGACAAGAGCCAGCTTAAGGAGCTGATAAAAATTGTTTCCGTTGCTTCTTCAAAAGTTGGGGCAAAGATGGTTGTGGAAACGGAAGAGGATGCAATAGCCGCCGCAGAAGATGCTGTTGCGGAAGCCAGGGACGAAATGCAGAATCTTGATCCAGAGTCTGACGAAGAAGTCTGGTAATTGTTCTGTAAATCTGTAAAGTGGAGGAAAAAATGAGACAGGCTGCATTTGCATATTCTTTTCAGGGGTCAAGCCACATAAACAGTGAAAGGAACTTGGGCAAGAAATTTCCCTGCCAGGACAGGTCTTTTTCTGGAGACTTTGCACCTTCTGATCTTGCGGAGTCAAAAAGAATAAATTTGTTCGTTAGGGATAGCAGCAGTTTTTCCTCCTTGGTTCAGCTGCCGGTTGAACTGAATCCTCACAAATTAGGCTTCTCCTTGGCGTGTGTCTCGGACGGGCACGGAGGGGAAGCTTATTTTAGAAGCCAGAGGGGGGCAGAGCTTGCGGTTCAGACGGCCGTGGAGCTTTTGTCCGAAAGCATAGATAAAATTGCAAGCGCCCTGCAGCAAAAGGACTATCTAAAGATTAACAAAAACATCAGCAAGTCCTTTGTAAGGCGCTGGATCTGCAAAGTTATGCTTGACCTTGCATCCACAAAGCAGGAAGACCTTTTGGCTCAGATAAATGAATTGGAAAAAGACGATGCAAAATCCGCGGCTTGTTATAAAAGCGAACTGGAAGCGGCCTTCTCTTTGGCAGAAAAATTTTCCAAGCTTCCAAGACCAGTCTCTTCTGTGCCTTCAGAAAACACGGAGCCTTCTTCCATAACAAATGACTTTGCAAAACTGGAAATAAAATCCATCTATGGCTGCACGGCAGTGGTTTATTTTAGTATTAAGGATAGCCCTACGTGGTATGCATTTAAAATAGGGGACAGCGATTTTTATGCATCCTTTGACGGCAAGTTTGTAAAACCAATTGCAGATGATCCCCTGTGCTACGAAAACGTTACCACATCCTTGTGCGATTCCAATGCCTTTATGCATTTCCGCTTCCCGGAAGTTCAATATTTGGGGCGCCTTCCAGAAACGGTTTTTTTGTCTTCCGACGGAGTTGCAGACAGCTTTACGGACGAAGATTTTTTTAAGAAATTTTATTTGCAGCTCCAGTTTGCATTTGACGAAGACGGTCAGCTAAAAGCAGGAACGGATATTAGGGAAAGCCTTCCAGACTTGAGCGTCAATGGCAGCGGTGACGACGTTTCTCTTGCAGGAATTGTATCTTATGACGATTCAATAGAAGCAAAAAGGTTCAGGCGGTTGGAGGCAAGGCGGTTGGCAGACAAGCGCTGGAAGGAAAATGCCTATCCCGAGATTCGCCAAATCTTTAAGCCTTATCTAGAAAGAAACGAAAGGGACTTTAAGTACCTGGTTGCGGCCTACGACCTTTGCCAAACCAGAAAAATGTCCAAGGAAACATTCAGCCGTGAATTCCTAAGCCAATGGAGCATGGCCTTTGCAAGCCTTAAGGCTGCGGGTGAGGACGTAAACCTTCTGCACAAGGCAAAAGAAATCAAGCATGCCATAAAAGAGCTTGGCAAGCTAATGGAAATTGCAATTGACACAGACGTAAGAAAAACGGTCGTAGACAGAAGCCAGGATTATATAGACGGCATTTTTAATTCTGATTCCGCGGAAGAGGAGAAAGTCTATTCGTATTACAAGGCGCTCTATGAATACAAGTGGCTTAGGCGCTGCTTTGAAAACGTCCGGCGCACTTCATTCTATGCCATGTTTGCCAAGACCGAAGAAGACTTAATAAAAGCATCCCAAGCTTCGGCTCTTACCCCTGTGGAAAATGCCCAGACCCTTCCCAAAACCATGCTTTCCAGAATGCACGTCATGATGGCAAAATACTGGTCAGAGCTTAAGTAGCAGATTTTTTCTTTTTTTGCGGCACTTTTGTATGCATTCGAATTTGTTGCAATAAAGAACATCTTGTGCCATTTGGGTGGGCTTTCCGTACTTCGCCGTCTTGCGCGGCTCATCCCACCCTTCGGTCGGGACTAAAGGTACTCCAATCCCTGCCGCGCTTGCTTCTGCAAAAGCCCTGCTTGTTTTACTAATAATGTACTGCTAAAGTGCGCATGAAAAATGTAGACAGAGACTGCAAGAAAACTTACAGTCTCCGTACATCGTTTGAGATTTTAGGTGAGATTTTTTTTATCAGAAATAAAAGCGTCTATTTGCTGATAAATATTTAGTGCTGAATCTATATAAGATAAAACCTGCCGCACGGCTACTGTCTCTTGTATGTTCTGGTGCTTCCTGTTCCAGAGGTCTGAATTACAAGCTCATTGTCGTCTACAATGTTTATAACGAAATTACAAGTTTCGCCTTTTTTCATTGACAAGCCTCCATCATAGTCTTTTAGTTCATCGCAGGTTGTTATCAAAACATTACCGGAAGTCTTATATGTTCCCTTGTACCACCAGCGGTTAAACTCCTTGTCAACCCTAAGGCCACCGTCACTGTCTACGGATAGTTGCTCTGGACCACCGCGGGATCCGCCTCCGCAGCCGTAAGTAAAGCTTCCATCACTTCCAAATATCATCTTAAATGTAGACTTGTTATGCTTAGCCATCCAGGTACCGGTCAAGTCTACCTTCTGGCTTCCGTCAACGCTTTTTATAATAGTTTGTGATTTATTCTGTGATGCTGACTTGCTTTTTTCTGGACAGCCAGTAAACATTGCTGCGATGAATAAAGAACATACTACAAGTAAAAGTTTTTTCAGATATAACACACCCTTGCAAGACAAAAGCATGCGTGCTAGAGTGGAATGGTGGAATACATGGCCCTTGCAGTTCTTGCGCTTTTTCTTGTGCTAATAGTTTTTTCTATAATACTCAATGTTCGCGACATGAAGTGGTTGGTTGACTTTACTGATGCCGATGCTAAGGAGAAGCTTTTGGCGCTTAGGCTTGACGGGGCAGAGATAAGGCGCTACAGGAGACGGCGTGCCCGATTTGGACGCTTTGGCAGTAGTGAAAGCCTTGCTGATTACGTTCAGATTCCGCTGGAGGCAACGCTTCCTGTGAACCAGGGTGAATCTGGCGGTGGAAATTCTGGCGCGGAGGGTAAGGCTCTTACCGCAGCAAAAGCAGTGGTGGGCATTGCAAAGGGAACAGCCTTGCTTACTGACCAGAACGACCTTCTTCTTGTTTTTGGCAAAAAAGACGGAAAAGAGCACAAGGTCTATTCCTGCGACTTTACTCTGGAGCGATTTGAGCTTGCAAAGGAAGTTATTTCTGTGCTTGGTGGTTCGACATGACCGCTGGAAGCTACGCTGCGGGGCACCAACCATGGTTCGACTTAGCAAACCCGGATAAACGTACGCCGCCGTGGAGGGGCGACTTGCTTGCAAGTCGTTGCGCTAGCAATGGAGCCGAAAGGCGGAACCCCGGAAGGGCGGTGACGAAAAAAAATGTTCGGTCGAGTTAGCCAAGATGTAGAATGGTAGAGCCTAAAAAAGTATCGTCCAAAAGAAAAATCAAAAAAAAATACGCAAACTTGGTAGTTTTTGAAAATTCAGGGCACATATATAAGTGATGGAAAATGAATTTTATGCAGCGCAAAAGACAAAGCCGGACATTCGCGAGCTTACGATAGAGCGCGGTCTTGGCTACCCCAGCGACGAAGAGCTTCTTATGCTGATTCTTAACAAGGGTACCAGGGAGTGCCCGGTTGAGCAGCTTGCCCACAAGGCTATGAAGGTTATAAACACTTGCAATTCCGAAGATTTGGTGGAACGCCTTACCCGCATAGACGGAATTGGATATGCTAAGGCTCTTGCTTTGGCGGCGGCGGTGGAGATTGGAAGGAGGCGCAACGGTTACCTAAAGAGCGTTATTACAAGCCCATTGGATATTCTTCCATATATAAAGCATTTTTCCCTGGAGCAGAGGGAGCATTTTGTTAGCATTGCCCTGAACGGCAGCCGGGAGATAATAGAAGAGCACGTTGTTTCCGTTGGGACATCCAAGCGGACGATGGTTCATCCAAGGGAAGTTTTTAATCACGCGGTAAGGGTGAACGCTTCCGGCATAATATGCTGCCACAACCATCCTTTTGGAAAGTGCCTGCCAAGCCGTGAGGACATGAACGTAACGTCTAGGCTGCTTATTGCGGGAGAGGTTCTGGGCATAACGGTTCTTGACCACATAATAATCACCCAGGACTCCTACTTTAGCTTTCTGGAGCACGGAATGCTAAAAAAATCAGTCGGCAAAGAAAGGAGCCCTGAGGAGTGGCAGATGCGAGAGGAGATTCCCAGTGATGGCCATCCGCCGAATGACCATTTGCAGAATGACCATTCACAGAATGACCACCCGCTGGATGGGCATCCACAGGATGCGGCTATTTTTGAATGAAGTTTGCAATGAGCTTGTCTTCGTGGGCTACGTGGGAAAGAATCCAGTCGTAGAGGAATTTTACAAACTGCAGGGCATTGGTAAAGGTCATTTCGTCAAAGCCTTCAAAGTCTTTCTGAACCTTGCGGGTAAACTTGTCGTGTTCCTTTTTGTGCCTTGGGAGGTCGGGGTAGTTTGCCTCTGCCATGAGCTTTTCTTCCGTGCCAAAGTGTATTATTGCGTAGTCCACGCATTCGGCAAGCGCTGCCTTAACCGGGGGCTTCCATGCTCCTGATTCGGAAGATGAGCCTCCCTGCATGAGTTTTTTGTATGTTTCGTTGCAGAGTTCTATAAGCCTCTTGTGCTGGGCGTCTATGCCGGGAATGCCGATGGCGTATTTGTTGTCCCATTTTACATAATCACGTACTTCGTAAGTACCGCTAGTTTCATTGTTTGTTGTCATTTTTTGTTCCTTATATGTGTGAATCTATTTTGTGCTACGCGTCCAGAAAAAATCTTTTGCGGCGGGTCCACATTTATTTTGAAGTTGCGTTAGTCTGTTTTGTGCGGAGCGGGAAGAAAAATCTTTGGAGGTGGGACGTAGGAAAAAAGCAAGGAGGGACCCTTTAGGGAGGATTCCTTGATTTTTTCCGTTACTGGGACCCGCCTCCAAAGATTTTTCTGGACGTGGAGCACAAAACAGACTGCCGTGTTCTGACACCCATTATAGCACGAAAACCACACTTGTGGTATAATAAAACATCATGACAAAGAAAGTTTATATCATTGGCCATAGAAATCCCGACACAGACTCCATCGTTGCAGCCATTTCCTACGCAAGACTAAAGCAGCTCTTGGGTCATCCCGAATACATTGCAGCCCGTGCCGGCCACCTTTCCCCGCAGACTGAATACATCCTTAAAAGGTTCAAGATAAAACCCCCGCTTTACATGGCAGACCTTATCCCCAAAGTTGAATTCTACATGAACACCAACTACGAATCGGTAAAAGAAGATGTTTCACTCTGCCGTGCGGTAGACAAAATGATGGGCACAAATTCTTCCATATTACCCATCGTAGACGAAAAGGGCCTTTACAAGGGAGTCTTAAACTACAACGCTTTTGCCCTAAATTCCTACAAGCTCCTAAACCCCAACCGCGGAGACATCTTCCTTGCAAGCCTGCGCCTAATAGAAAAAACGCTCAACGCCACCCCCATCGTAGAATTTGACCCCGACACCTATTTCAACTGCTTTATCATGATAGCAGACGACGACGTGCCAACATTCAAAAAGCTTCTGGAAGCGCGCAAAAGCGAAAACATAATCGTAATCACAGGCGACCGCGAAGACATACAAAGGCTTTGCATAGAGGCAAAAGTAAAAGCCCTAATCGTAACCAGGGACTACATAATCAACAAGGAACTCCGCGAACTTGCCAAAAAGAACCATGTCTCAATAATTTCGGGGCATGATTCAACCGCAACCACAGCCATGCTAATAGAATTCTCTTCCCCGGTAAGCGCAATGGCAGACTCCAAGGCAAAACCGGTACGCGCAGACGAAACCGTGCAAAAGATAAGGCCCCTGCTTGCAGAAAGCACAGCCCGCTGCCTGCCTGTAATAGACGCAAACAACAAGGTAATCGGAACCCTTAGCGAAAGCGACCTCTTGGCAGAAGCAAACATACAGGTAATCCTTGTGGACCACAACGAAGCCCGCCAGGCAATAGAAGGGGTTGAGCACTACGTAATCCAGGAAATAATAGACCACCACAGAATCAACACCTTCTCCACCCGCTACCCAATAACACTAATCAACAAGCCGGTTGGTTCAACAAGCACAATAATTGCAAGCCTCTACCGCGAAAACCACGTCTCAATTCCCAAGGACATAGCAAGCCTGCTCTTGTGCGGAATCCTAAGCGACACACTGATTCTACAGTCAGCAACCACAACAGAACACGACGTCTCCACAGCCCAGTACCTTTCAAGCATAACGGAGCTGGACATAAAGGAACTCGGCAGCGACATAATCCGCCACGGAAGCAAAATAGGCGGACGCAGCGCAAGTGACGTAATAGGCCAGGACCTAAAGGAATACGAAGACGGCAAAATAAAATACAGCGTAAGCCAAATAGAAGTGGACGACCCGGGAGAAGTTCTAAAGCGCAAGGACGAATTCTTTGCAGACCTGGAAGCAAGCCGGCGTGCAGGCGGAAAACTCTTCCACGCTCTCTTGGTAACGGACATAACCCAGCTTAGCAGCATAATGCTAATAGCCTCCGAACCTTCATTCGAAAGCATCTTGGGCTTCCCCAAAACAGAAGAGCACACCTATTACCTAAAAGACATAGTTTCCCGCAAAAAACAGCTGGTGCCCCTGCTCTCCGAACTGGTTGCAAAACTGGTAGAAGGCTAAATTTTTTTAATTTTCTTCTGGAGCCGCCTTTTTGGTCAAACTGTGTCCGGTCACTACATGCCCGGCCAGATCCTTACAATTTTTCCCCTTCGCAAACAAGCAGCGCCATGGAGGGCGCGTTGCCTGTTTGCAAACAGAGCCGGTCAGTTTTCGAAGAAAACTGACGGGTAAAAATTGCAAGGATGCAATTTTTACCCGCTTTCCAGGGTTCCGCTATCGCTCCAGCCTCCTCACTCCGTTGCGGTGGCCGGCTCCGCCGCCCTTCCAATCGGGGCTAGGCTTTTTGGCAAAAAAACGAACTGTCATTGGTGGGCTTAACCCGGCAATGGACAGCAGGCGTGTAAAAAAAAATTGTCATTCCCGCACTTGATGCGGGAATCTTTTGGCGGATTATCACGACTACCCCTGCAATGGACAAACAATCGTGTAAAAAAACAGTCATTCCGGGCTAGACCCGGAATCTGTGGAAGACGGCATTTTTGCTTGTACAGCCCCTGTGGTTCGGCAGGTGGTTCCTGAGCTTGTCGAAGGACTCACCAACCGTGGTTCGACAGGTGGTTCCTGAGCGTGTCGAAGGACTCACCAACCGTTCAGGGGGACGGATTTTTTTATGCGACCTACGCCGCCATGGAGCCCCGGGTTGCTTGCAACCCTTTAGTACCGCGCGAGCGGTATGAGCCGAATAGGCGAAGGGCGGAACGGCGGTGACGAGAGGCATGGGCGGTCGGATTAGCCAAAGGGTAAAATGGTAGAGCGGTGGAGGGTTCGTCCTAAAAAAATAGATTGTACAAAGGCGGTTTTTTTGGTAAAAGTATTGCATGACAAAAAAGAGTTTGGGTGCCTTTTGCAGCGTGGGGCTGGTGCTTTGCGCGGCTATATGGGGATTTGCCTTTGTTATTGTAAAGGACAGTCTTGACTACATTGGGCCTGTCTGGATGATTGCCTTTAGGTTTTCTATTGCGGCTTTCTGCCTTGGCCTTTTGCTGCGAAAGAAGTTTGCGGGGCTTTCAAAAAAGACTTTTCTGCGCGGAATGCTTTTGGGCTTCTTTTTGTTCATGGCTTATCTTTTGCAGACTATCGGCTGCAAGTTCACTACGGCAGGGAAAAATGCCTTTCTTACTACGGTCTATGTTGTTTTGGTTCCGCTTTTTGCGTGGCCACTTTTTAGGAAGCGCCCCAGCTGGTATGTCTTTGTGGCAGCCCTTATGTCTGTTAGTGGCATTGGGCTTTTGGCTCTTAAGAACGAGGGCAGTGTCCTTAGCATGAACAAGGGGGATGTGCTTACCCTTTCCTGCGGTATTTTTTATGCCCTGCACATTTTGTTCACGTCGCATTTTAATGCCTATGACGATCCGCTTTTGCTTACCGTTTTGCAGTTTGTGGCGGTGGCTTTTCTTGGCTGGGTCTGTGCCCCATTCATGGACGGTGCATTTCCGCTTGAAATTTTTACAAATGCCCGCGTGGTGCTTTCTGTTTTTTACCTGGGGCTTTTGAGCACGCTTGTCTGCTTTGTCCTTCAGAACGTGGGGTTAAAGTATGTTGCCCCGGCACTGGCATCGCTTTTTCTTTCGCTTGAGTCTCTCTTTGGTGTTCTATTTAGTACCTTGCTGCTGCACGAAGCCGTTACTCCCCGCATGCTCCTTGGCTGTGGTCTTATTTTTGCCGCGATAATTCTTGCGGAAGTGGTGCCGGAAGTTGTGAAGGGGAAGAGGCAATCTTAGTGCTGGCACGGTTTTGTTGCTGGAAGATTTTTTTTGTGGGAGACAGGTGTTGCAAAAAAAAATGATAAAAAGCAGCTTTATTGTATCAAAGTTTTTTATGACGTTTTGCTGGAATCCATGTTATAATTTTTTTTAGGAGTATTTGTTTCGGAGCATAAACAAAACTGCGGGGGTAGGAAAATGTTTGAAGTTGAAACGATAAAAAACAAGTTGAAGCCTGTTTTCTCAAGTTATAATGTTGCCTCTGCAATATTGTTTGGCTCTTATGCAAAAGGTAACGCAACCGAAAAAAGTGATATTGATTTGATGGTGGACAGCAATTTGCGGGGGCTGCGTTTTTTTGCCTTTATAGAAGATATAAGAGAAGCTCTTGACCAAAAGGAAGTAGATGTCTTTGATGTGACCCATATAGATTCTGGTTCAAAAGTGCAGCAAGAAATTGCTTCTACAGGAGTAAGAATTTATGGATAATTTGGTAACGATTTCAAAGATGATTTTTCACATTGAAAAAATCCAAGAATACATAAAAGATTTGGATTATGAAAGCTTTTCTAAAAATGAAATGATAGTAGAAGCCTGTGCTTTTAATTTTAGCCAAATTGGTGAGCTTTCGCATAGGTTGGAAGATGGATTTCAGAAAAGTAATCCTCTGATTCCTTGGAAAGCAATTTATGGGATGCGTAACAAAATCATTCACGATTACGATGGAATAAATCTAAAAGTTGTTTGGGAAACTATTACAGAAGATTTGCCTGTGCTTGCAACCCAACTGAAAAAGATAATATAGGCATGATTGTTTTTTTTATGCCAACAAATGTCGTGGCCAGCTGGGGAAAGGTTGCAAATAAAAGCACGGCCGGGATTGGAGGGGCGGCGTAGCCGTTGCGGAACGAAGTGGAGTAATGGAGGCGAAGGCCGGAACCCCGGAAAGCCCTTGAAAATGGCCTCCTTGCCATTTTTGTGCCCGGTTCTCTACGAAAATCTGTTGGTTCTCTATGCAAACATTTGACGCGCCCTCCATGGCGCTGCTTGTTTGCATAGAAAAATGGCAAGATGTTCTTTTTTTTAACATTTGCTTTAACCAAGAAAGTGCCGCAAAAATCATAGCAAAATTCAGAGTTGGCTTAAATTTCTAGACAAATCCCATGACTTAATGTATAATTGAAAAGACGTGGGGATAAATTTATGGAAGAAATCACTTACAAAACAAGCGGGACTTGTGCTAAAGCCATTCATTTTAGCAGGGATGGGGAGCGGATTAGCAATATCCGTTTTGACGGTGGCTGCAACGGCAATCTTAAGGCCATTTCTAAGCTTTGCGAGGGCATGACTGCCAAGGAAATAGCAGGCAAACTGCTTGGAAACTTGTGCGGTGCAAAGAACACTTCATGCGCGGATCAGCTTGCGAAGGCTGTAATGGCTAACTAAGAGAAAGAAATGTATATTCAGTCTAAATTTTCACAGAACACAATTGAAAGAATCTTTGCTGATTTTCAGATTAACAGCGGGGAAGAGGTCCTTTACGCAATCTGGCTTTCTGGCGGAAGAAAGGGTTTTGTTTTTACGGACAGGCGCTTTTACTGGAACATTAAGACTTCCATAGTGCGCAATTCGGAGGTTACGGACGTAAAGCTTCCTTCCAATATTATGGAAAAGAATGTTAACGGCCTTTCCGTAAAAATTATCAGCAAGGAAAAGGAAAAGACTTCTCCGACAAGCAAGTACCTTT
Organism: Treponema sp.; assembly: GCA_017961705.1. GTDB lineage: Bacteria > Spirochaetota > Spirochaetia > Treponematales > Treponemataceae > Treponema_D. The sequence goes on along the minus strand of JAGCWT010000160.1, from coordinate 5,086 downwards.
ATTTTGCGCTTATTTCCCACATTGGTCTTATCCGCTACGATGCGGCGCGTCTTTCTTACGACGAGGCGCTTAAGCTAAAGAATATTTTTACCCAGTACATAAACGAGTCAACTCTTCCTGAACCCAGGCACAAGTCTTTTATGGATAAGGTTTGGGCTAACAAAGAGAATGCAGTTGACTTTCTCTGGTGCCTTAAGAGCGGCTCTTTCTTTAAGAGGCAGCACAAGTATATTGCCACCCGCCAGGATATTGAGGCACGCAACGAAAAGATTACTTCTTACGATGAGTCGGAAAATCCTTCTGAGGTTTACGAAGAGGGTGAATACGAGGCTTCTCAGGAAGAAAGGGCTGAACACTACGAGTCTTCGGGCTATGCTGAAGGGCAGGTCTATTCTTCTGATTCAGGAAGGGAAGAGGCTGTTCAGGAAGGCTACCAGAGGGAAGGTGATTCTTCTTCTGTACAGAATGAAGTTGAAGAGGATTCTGCTTCCGGTGAATCTTACCAAGAACGCCAAGAGTCTGCACCTGATTCCATGGAGCAAGCTACCCAATATGATGATGCGGAAGAAGTTCCTCCTGGACCTGGAAGGGAGTATGTGCGCGAAAGTGCTGAAGCTGAAGATGATGAAGAAGATGAGTCTGAGGCTGATTCCGTAGAGAAAAAGTCTTCACGCAAGAGCCGCATGGTTCAAAGAAGGCTTAGGGCTTTGCTTATCCGCCAAAAGAGGGCTAGGCGTGATGCAGAAAGGTCTGCCCAGGCTGAAAGGTATGCAAAGGATGAACGCTATGCAGATGCAGCAGATGAAGATGATTCTTACGCAGAAAATTCCGGGGCGGTTGAGGAGAATGCAACTAGCCAGCAGGAATCTGTGCCACAGGATGCCCTTCAGCACTTACACTTCCACATTCTGGATGTGTTTGTTACCCTTGTCTATGCTACGGCCGCGCTTTTTGCCGTAAAGCCAATTCTTTTTGCAAAGTCAATTGCCAAGCCTTTGAACAGCATGGGACGCTTCTTTGCGGAGATTGGAAAGCTCTTCTTCTTTGGGGACAAAGCTACCGCAGCAAGGCTTTCGGAAATAGAAATCCGCAGTGACTACATTACGGTTCTTATAGACAAGCGCAACTGCGTCTTTGCAATATTCCTGATTTTCTATCTTATAGGAAGGACACTGCTTACTTTGTTCAACAAGGCTGCCAACAAAAAGCTTTGCTTTATCTTTATGATTGGCTTTGTGCTTATATGCTTTGTTCTGCCGGTTAAGTTCTTTATTTTTATTCTGCTTGTTCTTGCTCTTTACGGGGCTATGCAGTTTGCAAACGGAGCTTCCAGAATGACGCTTTTGTGCAAGCTTTTTGCCTTCCTGCTTGTGTTTGGAATGGAATACTATCTTGTTCACCTTGTGCTCTACCCAGGATTCCCGGATGTTATGGCAAACGTTGTTCAGATTCTGGGGCTGCATGCCAACTGGTAGGCAAGCTGAGGGTGTGCTGATATAGGGGAAAAAATGAATATTGCGGTTTTTGTTAGCGGAGGTGGAACAAACCTTCAGGCTCTTATTGATTACGAAAAAAATACGGCTGGCTGCCCTTACCACATTGTGCTTGTTGCTTCCAACACAAAAAAGGCTTATGCGCTTGAAAGGGCAGAAAAGGCTGGGATTCCGGCTTTTGTAAGAAGTCCAGTTTCTGTTCTTGGGGCAGATAAGGCGGCTGGGGCTGACCGCGACCAAAAGCGAGAGGCTGTTAGCGATGCAATGCTTGCCCTTTGCAGGGAGTACAAGGCAGATGCTATTGTTCTTGCTGGCTATCTTTCTGTTCTTAAGGGTGCAATCATTGATGAATACAAGGACCGTATTGTAAACCTTCACCCGGCTTTGCTTCCGAAATTTGGCGGAGTTGGAATGTGGGGCGACAACGTTCATCAGGCTGTTCTTGCAGCTGGAGAAAAGGAGAGCGGCTGTACGGTTCATCTTGTGGATTCGGGCTGCGACACTGGTAAAATCCTTGTGCAGAAGAAGGTTCCTGTTATGGAGGGCGACAGTGTGGAAAGCCTTTATGCCCGCATTGCCCCCAAGGAACACGAGGCTATAGTTGAGGGTGTATGTCTGTTGGCAAAAAATATCTAGCGCTTTCTTTTGATGATGGGCCTAACTGTACTACTACGGTTCAGGATTTGGATTTGCTTGAGAAGTTTGGCATTCCCGCTTCATTTTTTTTAATCGGGCAGAATATTAGCCCACAAAGCGTTCCCGTTATAAAGAGGCAGCTGGAACTTGGCTGTACGGTGGAGTGCCATTCCTGGACCCATCCCCACATGGGAAGCATGGGCGCAGATGAAATTAAGAGCGAGGTTTTGCGCACGGACGAGGCTATTTTTGCCCATACCGGTAGGATTCCCGAGTTTTTTAGGCCACCCTACATTGACCTTTCCGAGACTTTGTTCAATAGCGTGGATAAGCCCTTTATCTGCGGTGCCGACTGTCAGGACTGGGAAGATTCCGTTTCTTGTGACGAGCGCGTAAGGATGATTTTGGATTCTGCAAGGGAAGGCCAGATCTTTTTGCTGCACGATACGGAAGGGAATTCAAAGACGGTGGAGGCTCTTAAGCAGGTTATTCCGGCTCTGCTTGACAGGGGATTTACTTTTGTTACCGTGCCGGAGCTTTTTAAGCTTTACGGTGTGAATCCCCATGTCCGCGGTAAGATTTGGTCTAACGTGCTGGACTAGGGGAAGATGGCGGCTAGGGCTTGGACAGATGCTGAAACAAGTTCAGCATGACACAGGCGTTGTTCCGGGATTGACGGTGTTGGTCGGGCGGTAATTTTCTAGCGTCTCTGGGCGTCTGCGTTTTGCGGGACTAGCTTTATTACTACGCGGCGGTTCTTTGCACGGCCTGCTGCAGTGTTGTTGCTTTCCACAGGTTTTGTTCCACCGTAACCCTTGTAGCTAAAGAGCTTTCCGTCTATTCCGTCCTGCTTGAGGGCTTCTATTACAGCCTGTGCGCGCTGGATACTAAGCGTCATCTGGCCAGTGGGCTTGTTCACGTCTGCGGTGTGGCCTTCCACTATGATTGAATAGTTTCCGCCGTTAGCAAGTGCATCCTTTATCTGCTTTGCAATAAGGCTTACGCGGGGGCGTTCTTCCGGCAAAAGTTCTGTTGAGTCTGCTATAAAGCGGAGGTCGCTTATGGTAAGGGTAAGCTCCATGCCTCCTGTTGGTGAGTCTTCGAGAGTTATGTTTGGAACCCTGTCCTTTTCTTTTTCCAGTTCCTTCTGAATCTTTGTGTAGTCAAGGTAGTACTTGGTGTTGCGTTCAGGTGCGGTTACTGCGTGGGAGATTTCTTTTTCGCCCAGGAGGATTACAACCTTTCCGTTCTTTAAGAGGTCGCGGTTCTGGGGAACTGTTGCAATGCGGAGGTAGTCGTCGTAGGAGATTACCGGGTCGCAGCGGTTAACGCCGTACACCTTTTTTGCCATAATCCAAAGCGGGTCTTTTCCGGCTCTTTCGGTACTGCCGCGTGGGCCTGTTGCAGTCATGTATTCAACTATGCCGGATGTTTTTGCTGTTTCCGGCTCTACCATGTTGCGCTCGTAGACCAGGGTCATGTTTTCGTCCCAGATGCGGGGGAAAAGGCAAGGGCTTACCGAACTGTTGGTAAATTCACCCTGGATTGGAAGGACTCCCCTTGCGTCGATTATGATTCCTGTGTAGGGGCGGGAAGCTATGCGGTCTATGGGAAGGTCCTGGACGTAGGGCTTTCTGTGCTTTATGATGAGCGTGCCTATGTCCTGGAGGTTGATTGTGTTTGTGGTCTTTAGGTTGTTTGTTCCGTTGTGGAAGTAGGCAGGCGTCTGCTTGCTTTTGTCTATGATGTGGGTAAGGGCCTCCAGCGTGAGGGTTCCTTCGCGCACAAGGTCTTCTATGGTGCGGGTGTCGTCTACGTAGAGGGAGAGCAGCGGATCTTTTACAAGGATTGGAAGCTCCATCTTGATTCTGTTTACGGCAAGTGACTTTCCGCTTGGCATTGGGATTCCTGCTTTTACGACATTCATTGAAATGTCGGAGATAAAGGCATGTTTTGTCCAGTCAACCTTGCTTTCCGAGCTGATGATGGACTTGTCCCTGGATGCGTTGGCTGCGGCATAGGCTTTTTCTTCCGCCTCACGGATTTCTTCTTCCGTAAAGCCCTGCATGATGAATTCCGCGCGGTTTTCTGCGGATGTGGCTTCTGCCATTGCGATTATAGGACTGAATATAAAAAACAAGCCGCTTACGGCAACCAATACTTTCTTTTGCATGACTCTCTTTTGCATGTATACTTCCCCTAATTGAATATCGGCACAATTAGCTTTTTACCAATAGATAAAACCTTTTTTTCGCTTATTTCGTTAACGGAGCAAAGGTCTTCCACCGTGATACCGTACCTTCTGGAAATTCCCCAAAGGGAATCGCCCTCTTTTACGGTGTACATTACGGCATCCGTGGCAACTCCCTGCTTTTTTAGGTTCTCTTCCGTGTCTTCGGGCATGTCTCCGGGTAGCCTTAAAGAATAAACCTCTCTTGCGGGCGTACAGTTACGGAAAAGTGCCGGATTCAGCGTCTTTACCCTGGCCTTGCTAACACCTGTTGCCTTTGAAATTTGGTTAAAGCTGAACATTCCGGCTGTTTTTATGTAGGTGAATTTTTCAGGCTCAACGTTTTCTATTGCCTTTACTGCTTCTTCGATGCCTGTTGCACCGTAGTAGTGGGCGTTTTCGATTATGTCGGCTATGGCAAGCAGCTTTGGCACGTACAAAATGGACTCTTTTTTAAGGATTTCGTTGTCTGCAAGGTACCAGAAGTCTTTGCCCGGGTTCTGCTTTACGAATTTACCCATTGCTCCGGCACCGCAGTTGTAGGCGGCAAGGGCAAGCTCCCAGTCTCCAAAGAAGCGGAAGTTGTATTCCAGTTTGGAAAGTGCTGCGTCGGTAGACTTCCATGGGTCCCTTCTTTCGTCGTACCAGCTGTCTTTTTCCAGGTAGGGTGCCATGGACTTTGCCATGAACTGCCAGATTCCTGTTGCACCTGAGCGGGAAACGGCGG
>JAGCWT010000159.1 GCA_017961705.1 Treponema sp. | reverse complement strand
GGTTGCGCATGCGGTCAAGGCGGTCTGCCAGTTTTACGAGGCTTACGCGTATGTCGTCTATCATGGCAAAGAGCATTTTTCTGATTGAATCTGCTTCCTGCATGGTTTTGCTCTTTATTTTTAAGCCGGTGATTTTTGCGGTTCCCTTTGCAATGTTTGCAACGTCTTTACCGAAGCGTTTTTCTATCTCGTCAAGGCATTCGCTGTCTACGTCCAGAATGTTGTGGAAGATGCCGGAGATTATTGCGTCTGCACCAAGGTGGCTTTCTGCAAGAATGCATGCAACTCTCATTGGGTGAAGGTAATAGGGAAGTCCGCACTTGCGCTTTAGGTTTCTTGTCTTTCCGATTAGGAAGTCCCATGCGCTGCGGATTTTTTCTTCATCCTCTGGTGTGAAATTCTGGGGGTACTCGCTAAAAAAAGTGTCTATTAACTTTTGAGGATCTGTTTCTGTTGTGTTTGCGGCAAAAGTTTGTAAGTGCATCTTCTCCCCCAATGCATCAATTTTTGCGTTACTATTTTTAATATCCTTATTCTAAGATAAATTTCTTCTTTGTACAAGAGCAAAGAGTATATGTGTACAAGGCAAGCGAAAATGTTAACACGAAAGCACTTCCATTTCCGTGTATGCGACCTACGCCCGATTGGAAGGGTGGCGCAGCCAGACCGCCGGAGGCGGGCCGGAGCGGGAGCGGAGCCCTGGAAAGCGGGTGACGCATAGGGGCTGGCGGTCGAGTTAGAGATGGGGTAAGATGGTAGAGCAAAGAAAAGTTCGTCCAAAAAATTAGTATTTAAAAAGTAAAGTTGACGATTCTTATTATACTGGTGTAGAATATAATTGTGCCGGTGTTTGTGATTTCTTCGGGATGGTGCCGGGTCTTCGTAGCTTTTAGGAGTTTAAAAAGTGCAGTTTCGATTTAATCATTTTTACAAGCCCAGGCGAATTTTATATTTTGTTCCCGCAGATCGGAATAGGAAAGAGGAATTTTTTAACTCACGATATCCCAAAGAACTTATTCCCTATATAGGAGCTTTTGGCACTTATGATTACCCGGGGCTTTTTATGCTTGACACGGACGAATACAAGGGAAGTGTTTTGGGAATTGAATTCCGTCCTGACGACAAGAGGATAAGCTATCCAGAGGGGCTTGATTCTGTTTGCCTTCCCGGAGTTTACGTGATGGCGGCGGAAGTTCTTGAAGTTGAAGCCTTGAACGACAAGGTTATTGATGAAGTTATAGATACCGTTTTGCATACGGACACCAGCTACAGAATGTGGACTAATGCGGAGATTGCAAAGAATCCTTCCGTTAGGCAGCTTTTTTACAGCAATGATAAAATCCGTATCTATTTTGAATGCCTTGATTCCGGTAAGGTGGAGATGGTAAAGCCTGAGAGGCTGGCGGATGTTACGAAGGAGCAGCTTTACGACATTGCTTTTTTTGACAATTACACAGGTGCCAGGAACTGGAGATACATAAGGCACTTTTTGTTTGAGCACGTTACGCCAGAGATTAATGATTTTTGCTTTGCAATTTTTGACGTGAAAAGTTTCCGCATGATAAACGAGCTTTTTAGCCACATTGTTGCAAACCAGTATCTTATTAGGATTACACAGGCACTTAGGGAGCAGGACTGGATTTATGAGAGTGCTAGGTGTGACAACGACAATTTTGTGGTTATTTTTAGGGACATGGAGGAGGATGAGATAAGGCGCAAATTTACAGAGCTTTTTGAAAGCCTTTCTCCTTTGACTGAAGAATCCCAGTACCAGATTTTTTTCCGCTGCGGGGTTGTTCCCATGAGGGCCACCATGCTTATGGATGAGCGTGTTGCAGATGCGGCTAAGCTGGCCAAGTCTCTTGGCAACAAAATCAACAAGAATGAAATTCTTTTTTATACGGACAAGATGTATGACGATCTTTTTTGGGCAGATCAAATACGCGCATACCTTGATACCGCAATTGCAAACGATGAATTTCTTGTTTACATGCAGCCCAAGTATGATGTTGCCAGTGAAAATCTTAAGGGGGCGGAGGCTCTTGTGCGCTGGAACTTTAAGGGTGTTCAGCTTTTGCCACCCAGCCGTTTTATTCCTTTTTTTGAGCATATTGGCCTTATTGGGAAGGTGGACGATGTTGTTTTGCGTAAGGTTTGCGAATGCCTTAGCCGCTGGAAGAAGGAAGGGCGCAATGTTAAGCCTGTGTCTGTGAATCTTTCCAGAAAGCAGTTGGAAACTCCCAATCTTCTTGAATATCTTTGCAGCGTGGTGGATTCATACGGGGTGGAACATTCTCTTGTGGATTTTGAGCTTACGGAGAGTGCTACCTATGAAGACAAGGATTACATGCTTGTACTTTTGAACAAGCTAAAGAAGGCGGGTTTTAACATTTCTATTGATGATTTTGGAACAGGGTATTCTTCTCTTTCCCTGCTTGCCGACATGCCGATTGATACTTTGAAGATAGACAAGAGTTTTGTTGACAGGCTTGAGTTTACGACGGAGGATTCTAAGGACGTAACTCTTTTGCGGCACATAATTATGATGGCAAAGGACTTGCGCTTTCATTGTCTTGCAGAGGGGGCGGAGAGTAAGGCCCAGGTTGAAAGGTTGCGCTCCCTTGGCTGCGAGACTATTCAGGGCTATTATTACAGTAAGCCGGTTCCTGTTTGTGAATACGAAAAGCTTCTGTAATAGATGTTTACTAAAAAAACTTTTTTCAAGGGAGTGCCCTTGGACCCCTAATTTGGAGGGGAGGAAACCTCTCAGAGTCCGAAGCCCGATGTTTCCTCCCCTCCAAACCACCTTCGACGGTACGCACTTGCTACCGTCTCATCCCTGGGCACGGCTTAGGGCCATATCGCTCAACGTATCGCGATATGCCTAAGAACCCAGTTCGTTTTTTTACAGTAATTTTTATCCGTGCATAAGCAGTTTGCTTTGGAGACAAGTGCAAGTTTTTTTGCCGTTTTCAGCATTTCTGCTTGCACTTTTTTTGAATGCCGTTCAACTAGTTGTATCAGTTTTAATTAAATAGTTTTTCAGTAGACTCTAATTGCTTTTAGAAACCGAGGGCTTCGTTTACGAGGATTACGTGGATGCGGCCGGGGTGTCTGGAGTAGCGGGTAATCAGGAATTGGCAGCAGATTGTGTCTGGATTTTTGCAGTTCATGCAGGAGCCGGTTTTGCAGCAGGGGGTGCTGAGTCCAAAGCGCTGGGTGTTGATTGGTGCTGCTTCGTTTCTTGCCCTTTTTAGTGCGCAGTCTACGTCCGGGGCAATTTTGTTCATGCCTACAATGAGGATTACTTTCTTTGGTCCGAATGCCAGTGCAGATACCCTGTTTGCGTTGCCGTCTATGTTTACAAGTACGCCGTCTTCTGTGATTGCGTTTGTGCTGCAAAGATATACGTCTGCATCGTAAGCCTTAAGGGCTGCTGTTCTTGGGTCTTCTGCATCGGGGCCCTTGTTGTCTCTGTCTGTAAACTTGTAGTTTCCCTTGGCAAGTGCTTCGGAAAGGCCTATTTCTTTTACGCTCATTGATCCGCCCTTTGAGACGGTTGCTCCTTCTGGAATCATTGAGAGTGCAAGTGAAAGCGCCTCTTCTTTTGTCTGAACGTAATATCCCGCCATGCCGCGAGATTCCAAGCCTTTGATAACTTTTTGCGAAAGCAGGTCGTTTCGCTTGATTCTGTTTTCATTCATAGCCACATTTAACTCCTTGCTTTGAGTATAGCATAAAAAATCTTTCCTTGGTAGCGGTTTTTCTTTGGCGTGTCTGTGTTGAGTGGAATAAATAATTGTGGTAAACTTTGTTTTATGAAAAATGGTGAAAGTGTTTCTGTAAGAAAGAGTACCCGGCCTTTACTTTTGATGCTGAGCTTGTTTATTTTTCTAAGTTCCATCTTTGCCCAGAAGAAGGAAGCTTTTTTTGCTGACTGCGGACGAGTTTGGGATTTGGCAAAGTTCAATATAGTTTCGGAAGAGGATTTAAAAAGGGAAGGTGGACTTTCTGTAGAAGAAGCGTTAAGAACTCTCTTAAGGGCTCATGGTTCAGGTCCTACGTGGCAAAGTGCAAAGGAATGGTACTTGATTAAGGAGCTTGCTCCCTTGGATAAAAAATTTAGCGAGGAAGAGAAATCTTTTTTGGTTTCGCTTTTTTATGCTGTAAAAAGACCTCTTCTTACGCGAGAAGAACTTTTTTCTCTTTCGCTTAATGCCCCGCTTACTGAATACGGTGCCTTAAAATATGTTACCCGCTTTATTGGCAACACCTATAGCTGCATTGACGAGCCGGAAGAAATAGGCTTTACGGAGCAGGGGCAAACTTATGGGAGGGCCTTTGACCGCAAGCTTATTTTGAGCAAGAGTGAAGAAAATGCCTCAAAGCCTATACTGCGAAAGGATTTTTACTTTCTTCTTGCAAGTGCAATGAATACGAATGTTTCTTTTGGTGGATATTCAACTGTTGAAGCAACTTATTTTTCCTTTTACGAAAATGCAGCAAAATCTACGCGCAAGAAAAAGGAAAAAATTGTTCACGAGGGGAAACTTTATGCAAAGCCAAAATTCAATGATGACTTTTCGCTAAGTTTGAATGTAAAAAGGCCTCTTCTTGGTGCTGATAAATATTTTACGCAAATTACAAGTTATACTGCGGATGGAAGAAAACTTGCAAGCGAGACTATGTGTGGAATTAGAACCTCTTATTCTTGCAAAAATATGGTAATGCTCATCATCAATTCTGGTAAGGAAAGGAAAATAGAATACGCTTCTTATCTTGTTCTAACAATAAGCCGCTACAATTCTGATTGGTCTGAATCTTGGGAAGAGACAGCCAGATTTGATTTGTCGGACGTAAAAATTGTGCAGGACCTAAAGATGATGAACCCCGGTACCTTAAAGACTTTTGACGGGCAATGGGTTCCAAAAACAATATCGCTTAAAAGCGGGCTCTTTAAAAAAGATGCATTTTATCTTCTTCATTCTTATGAACACCGCTACAGGAAAGATGAATTCAACGGGGACAGCTTTGCTCTTTTTACGGTGGCAGATGATACTTCTGAATTTAAAAACTCAAAGCATGAGTCTCTTTTTTGCGGTGGGCTTGATACGGAAGATACCCATATACTTGAAGTGATGATTGACGGGGATGCAAAGAATGGTTTTGTTCTTCATGTTTCGCCTGAATCAAAAGAAGCTTTTGTGGAAAAGTAGATATTGAAAAGAGCGGAAGTCTTTATGTGGTTGGAACAGGTCCCGGTGCTAGTGATCTTATGACGCTTAAGGCTGTAAAAACTTTGCAGAAATGCCCTGTGATTTTTTACCCTGTGACCCAAAGCAAATCTGGCCAGCAAAAAAGCCGTGCACTGGAAACTGTAAAAGGTGCGCTTGACCTTAGCAAAAAGATTCTTCTCCCACTTGAATTTTCCATGCGCAAAAATGATTCACTTGTTTATGAAGATGCTAAGGAAAAGTGCCTTGCTTTTTTAAGAGAGGGAAAGGATTGTGCCTTTGTTACCATAGGAGATCCGACTGTTTTTTCTACTGCGGGGAAATTTGCCTCTATGATAAGCGCCTTTGGATTTGAGGTAAAATTTATTGCGGGCATTCCTTCCTTTTGCCAGGCTGCGGCATCTGCTTCTAGCGTATTGTGTCAGGATGGGGAAGACCTTCGCGTAATATGTGGAGACGAATGGTTTTCTGACGGCAGGCTAAAAGATGAGCTTTCTTCTTTGGGCGGCGGAACAAAAGTTATAATGAAGATGAACAAAAGCCTTGCCAAAATTCTTTTGCTTGTTGTGCAACTTGGCATTCAGGAAAAATGCATTCTTGTGCAAAATGCCTCTATGGAAGATGAGCGCATAATCTATGGAAAAGATTTTGCCACTTTTGCAGAAGGCCTGCTTGCAGAAGAAACTTGCGTTAAGAAAAGCGGCAGGTATTTTTCTATTCTGATATGCAGGGGATAAGGCATAGAAATAACTTTTTACAATGGCTTCTTATGCAAAGCAACCTGATTTCCATTGTGATAAGGCTCTTTCTACTATAAAATATTTGTACTTTTTGCTACTATGGTTTAGACTCAAAAAGATAAGGAGAATGTAATGCCTCATATTACAGTACAGATGTACCCGGGAAGGGATGACAAGCTTAAGAAGGAAGTTGCAGACGCAGTTGCCCAGGCAGCGAGCAAGGCTCTTGAACGCGGAATAGAGCATTTTTCTGTTTCTATAGAAGATGTGCCTCAGGATGAATGGAAGGAAAAGGTTTACGATAAGGTGGCAGATCCATCCAATAAGAATGTGTTTGTAAAGCCTGGCTATACCATGTAGTTTTTTCAAGGGGACCCTTGAATCCCTGCCTTGGAGGGGGAAAACCAGCTCAGAGTCCGAAGCCCGCAGTTTTTCCCCCTCCAAACTTCCCCCTTTACTTGGGCACGGCTTAAGGCTCTGCCCTAAGAACCCGATTTTTTAACAAATGTTTTTTTGGGGGAATGTTTTCTTTGGACGGCTAAGAGACATTTTTTCTTTCTTGTTAACCAATGGAGGCACGTGCCGGTTATCGCACAAAAGTTTTGAGCGTCCTTGGAATGTGGGATAAAATGTCGCGGAATTTGACCGGATACAGAGTGGTGGGCATAGTTGAGCGATGCCTCTGCTACAGAATAGTAAAAAAGCGAATATTCAGAAATATTTTCACTTGTCAAAGTTGATTTTATGGGGTATATTATAATTGTTATTGACACGTGTTGATAGATTCCATGGAGGAAAAATGAAAGTTTTAGTTATTGGCGGTGCGGGCTACATAGGAAGTCATGTTGTAAAGGAACTTATGGCTAAGGGCCACACGGTTGCCGTTTTTGACAACCTTTCAAGCGGTTTGATTCAGAATCTTTACCCGGGAAACGAATTTTTTGCGGGCTCAATTCTTCACAAAGAAGAACTGGACGCTGCCTTTGCAAAGGGCTTTGACGCTTTTATTGACCTTGCGGCTTTTAAGGCGGCGGGCGAAAGTATGGTTCAGCCGGAAAAATATTCCATCAACAATATTTCTGGTACGATGAACATTTTGAACAGCGCGGTAGAACACAAATGCCTTAACATGGTCTTTTCTTCCAGTGCGGCGGTTTTTGGGGAGCCACAGTATCTTCCGATTGACGAAAAGCATCCCAAGAACCCGGAAAACTACTACGGTTTTACCAAGCTCAAGATAGAGGAATTCATGGGCTGGTACGAAAAGCTTAGGGGCTTGCACTTTGCGGCTTTGCGCTACTTTAATGCGGCTGGCTACGATCCAACCGGCGAGCTTTACGGCCTTGAAAAGAATCCTGCAAACCTTCTGCCTGTTATGATGGAGGTTGCATGCGGAAAGAGGGAAAAGATAAGCATTTTTGGAAACGACTATCCTACCCGCGACGGAACCTGCATCCGCGACTACATTCATGTTACGGACTTGGCCAGCGCACACGTTCTTGCCCTTGAATATATTGCAAAGGAAAAGAAGAGCCTTACGCTGAACCTTGGAACTGGCAACGGCATTACTGTAACGGAGATGCTGGAGGCAACAAGGCGCATTACCGGCAAAGAGATTAAGGCTGAATATGTTGGCCGGCGTGCGGGTGATCCTGCCCAGCTTACCGCTACTTCTGCGCTTGCAAAAGAGGTGCTTGGTTGGGAGCCGCATTATTCTGATGTGGACACGCTTATTGGTTCTACTTGGATGGCCTACAAGAAGTATTTTAAGCTTTAACATTCTTGTTTTATAAAAGAGCCTGCTGTTATAAAAGAGTTTGTTGCAATTTGAGATTCTGAGTCAAGCTCAGAAAGACGCAATGTTATGGCATTTTTTTTGTTGGCGAGCTCGTTTTTATAATACATTTCTTGCTTGCCATAATTTAAAAGCGCATGGACGCGCGTATTAGCAGCGTGCAGAATTGCTCTGCGATTCTGCAATCCTTAAAAAATCCAAGGAGGGATTTTTTTAAGGCAAGTATTCGCTTTGAATGTTTTTTAGGCTTTGCAAAATGTGGCGCTTTTTTATGTCGTCTCCGCCGGTTAAAAGTTCAAGCTGGCGCCTTGCTTCTTTGCGGGTGGAATTGTCCTGGTAAGTGCAGGTGCAAGTTTGGGTAAGGTATCCGTTTGCAGCGCAGTGTTCGCTAATAAGGTGAACCGGGGCGTAGTAGAGCGGGCGGATTACAGCAAGCGGATATTTTTTGTACTTGAGCAGGGGCGGCATTGTGCAGAGGCTTGCCTTTCCCAGCATGTTCATAAAAAGCGTTTCAAGAATGTCGTCCAAATGGTGGCCAAGCACAAGTTTTGAAAATCCGTTTTTTATTGCGTAGTCCAAAAGTTCAGTGCGTCTTTGTGTTGCGCACCAAAAACAGCTCATTTTTCTTCCTGGCTTTAGGCGGCCAAGAACGTTCACGTAAATGTTTACGAGCGGAACTTGCCATTTTTCAAACAGGATGGAAATGGCTTTTGGCAGGGGAGGAGTTATTTCGCTTTGTATGTGAAGAGCCGTAAAGGAAAAATCTTCTTCTTTTCTTTGGCGGCGCTTTGCAAGATATTCAATTAGCGCGGTGGAATCCTTTCCTCCTGACGCCCCAACCAGAAGCCTGTCCCCTTTTTCTATCATGCCGTAGTCGTAAACAGCCTTGTCTATAATGCCAAGAAGCCTTGGGTTTGCCATAAGGGCAGTATACAAAAAAGATGCTGCCGTTGGCAAGTAAGGGGATTTTTCTTTTTCTTTTTGCGGCGCTTTTTTATGCTAAGGGCTTTCCGCCATTCCGCTTCCGCTCCAGCCTCTTCCCTCACTCCCTTGCGGTCGTTCAGTCCAGTGGCCGCCTCCGGCGTGGCTCCAATCCCTGCCGTGCTTGATGCTGTTTTTGCCCTCTTACCAAATCAATAAATCCAATTTGTAAATGCCCGGCTTAATTCTGTAACGCTCAAGTGTGTCTGGCCCGCAAGCTCCAGTTCCAACGCCTCGCATTGCCGCATCGATGTTCAAAATCCAATGGGGATTTTTTTCTAGCTTGGTTAAGTCGATCAATTCTGACATGTGCTCTTTTTTGAACAAATCTTCAGCAGTATATTTTAAGACGCTAAAGGTGAATGGATTTTCACTTTGAATATGAAGCTTCTTTTTGCCGCCGGAAAATTCTATGTAGAATGAATTGTCGCGGCTCCCGTTTTCTTGCGGGACGATGTATGGAGTTTCCATTTGCGCAATTTTCTTTTCATGCAGTGCAAGAATCGCTGACTCGTTTCTGTCGGAATAGGATTCATGCGGTCCGTTTCCATACCAGGCTATGTCGCTAAATTCCGCGCTGATGGGGACTGTGATTCCTACGCGTGGATATTCATTTAATGATTTTTTTAGTTTGAAAGAAATGCAAAGTCTTAGGGCATTTTTTTTGTCTGGTGAAAGGGCATTTTCTGTCTTGCATGTAAAGTAGCCGAAAGATTTTTTTTCGAGCGCATTTTCTGGAGACAGGAGTTCATATTTATTTTTTGCAATTTCCTTAACCTTCATATTCATAAGGCCGGAATTAATCCATGAGCGGGTGGGCTTTCCTACAAAAGGCCAAGGATTTGTTCCGTCGTTAAGGTGGACAAGTTCTCGCTTTATGCCTTCATTTTCAATCATGGCTCGCCAAAGTTGCGGGCGCAAGTTGCTTACAAAGTCCAATACGTCTTTGTTTTGCAAAACCTTTTCCTTGCCAGGTCTTTCATCTGAAGCAAAGTTTTGGAAGCCGTTTGCTTTTTTTATTAAAAAGGATTCTCGCCTTATAAGGTCTCCTTTTTTTGCAAAGGGAGTGTCTTTTGCATAAAGGAATTCTGCAAGCAATGAGATGTCTTGATTTTTTTCTGCAGTCTCTAAGGCTTGAGCTACAGAATCAATTTGAACTTCCATGCTTTGCCCTGGGAGAATCTTTGGCATTTTTATTGAACCGCTTTTTGTTTTTCTTCCATTGACTAAAATGCTCCATCTAAGTTCCACATCGCTTAAGCTGCAAAAGTCGCGGTGGTTTTCAATTTTAAAAAATCCCTGTTCGGGGTGGATTGCCTTAAGCCTGACCGGAGCAAAAAGGTGTCGGCATTCTTCCATGGCAGGCTTGGGGCTCTGATCCGGGAAGTTTATTCCGTTTAAGCAAAAGTCGTAGTCGCTTGGTTTGTCTCCAAAGTCTCCTCCGTACTTCCAGTATTTCCCGCCTTGTGGATTTCCATTTTTTCCTGAGGGGAGGGTGGCTGCAATTCCCTGGTCAATCCAATCCCAGATAAAGCCTCCCTGCAATCCAGGGGTGCTTTCGATTGCCTTCCAGTAGTCTGCAAGGCTTCCGTTTGCGTTCCCCATTGCGTGTGAGTATTCGCACATGATTATTGGCCTGTAGTCGTCGCCTTCCTTTGCGTATTGGACGATTAGGTCAATTTCTGGATACATGGGCGAAATTAAATCGGTCAAGCCTTTGCCGTTGGAAAGAGCGTCAAGGTCAAATGCTCCTTGCTTAAATTTAGGACGAACAAAGCCTTCGTAGTGGACCAGTCGCGTTTTGTCAACTGCTCTAAGCCATGCAACATTCGCAACGTGGTTTTGTCCGTTTCCACTTTCGTTTCCCAATGACCAGCCAAATATGCAGGCATGGTTTTTATCGCGGCGGAACATTCTTTGAACCCTGATGGCGTAAGCGTAAGCCCAAACATCATCACGGCTTATTGCATCGTAATAGCAATGATTTTCAATGTTTGCTTCGTCAAGAATATAGATTCCGTAGCGGTCGCATAATTCATACCAACGCTCATCGTCTGGATAGTGGCAAGTTCTTACCGCATTAAAGTTGTAAGACTTAAGCGTCTTTATGTCGCGGAGCATCTCGCTTGTTGAAAGTGTCTTTCCATTTGTTTCGCTGTGTTCGTGGCGGTTTACTCCATGAATATAAACGGCTTTTCCGTTAAGCAAAAGTTTTCTGTCTTTTATTTGGACGCTTTTAAATCCAAGCGTAAATGCAGTCGCTTCTATTTCTTGCCCCGCCTTTGATTTTTCATCGACTTGGCAAAGAGTGACGCTTACAATATAGAGGGAAGGAATTTCGCTGGACCATAACTTTGGATTTTTTATTTTTATGTCGGCTCTAATTTCGTTAAGGCTTTCTTGATAATTTAAAGATGAAACGGCAAATCCGTCTGCAAGTTTTTTTCCTACAATTCCTTTTGAAGGGCTTCCTGCCATTTCATAAACTGAATATTTGGCTCCGATTTTTATGTCCCTTAATTCAGCTAAATCTAAGACTTCATCGTCAAATTTTTTAGGCTGGCTTATACCGACTTCTACTCTAAGGGGAATCAAGCCTTGGGCGATTTTTGACTTTTCTTCAACTTGAGCCAATGCCTTTATGTCTTTTATGTAAATGTTTTGGGTTGAATATAAATAGACGCTTCTGTGAATTCCGCCAAACCACCACTGGTCTTGGTCTTCTACGAAAGACGCATCGCTGTAGCGTATTACTTTAATGCAGATGACAGGGGTGCAGCTTTGTCCCTCCCATTCCAAATAATCGCTTATGTCAAATTCACAGGGGAGCCTGGTGTCTTTTGAAGCTCCGCAAAATTTTCCATTTACAAAAAGTTCAAGGACGCTTTCTGCACTTCCAATATGCAAGACTATCCGCCTGTTCTTCCAAGTGGCCGGTATTTGTGCCTGTAGGCGGTAAAGGCCGGTCGGATTTTTTTTGGGAACAAATGGCGGGAGTGTTGTCCATGGCATTTGAACATTTGTGTAGTGGGGAATGTCTCTGCTTTCTTGAAGGGTCCATGTTCCCGGAACATTTATTTGTCGCCAGTTCTTGTCGTTAAAATTCCTTTGTGTCCAATTGCGGTAGTCGGAATTTTCGTCAGCGTCTGCGCTATCTTGCAAGAAAAACTTCCATTTTCCGTCAAGGCTTTTTGCAAATTGGCTTTTTGTAAAAGTAATGTTTTCCGGTCCGTGGGCGCATTCCAGTTCGGCTTCTTTTTGGGTCGGGTAGGGAATGAGGGGGCTTCTCATTGGCAGGCGGTTTATTTGCTGTATTTCTGGTCTTTGATGGATTTTTAACATTTTACACTCCTTGGAATTAACGGCTTTATGTAAAATTATACATCAAGTTAAAAAAAATGCTTGGGACTAAAATACTAGGACAACTATATGTTTCTTTTTTCTCAAAGTGACTTACAATTTTAGTTATAAAGTCGAAAGACTATTTTTTCTTTCATAAGGTATGGAGGTTATATTATGATGAAAAAATTGCTAAAAGTTGGAATGTTGGCCGTTTTTTTTGCCAGCATGATTTTTACGAGCTGTTCCAAAAAGGAAGCGGCAAAAGCTGCAGATCCCAATGCGCCCGTAACCTTGACCGTATGGTGCTGGGACCCAAATTTTAACATCTATGCCATGAATACAGCTGCGGAAATTTACAAAAGAGATCATCCTAACGTGACGGTAAATGTTGTGGAAACTCCTTGGGCGGACATGCAGCAGAAGCTTGCCACATCGTTGAACGCCGGAGCAACAGATACTTTGCCTGATATTATCTTGATGCAGGACAATGCCACACAGCGTTATGTAATCAACTATCCGAAAGCCTTTTTGCCTTTGGATGGAAAAATTGACGTAAGCCAGTTTGCAGGTTACAAGGTTATGGACGGAACTGTTGACGGAAAGCATTATAGCGTTCCATTTGACAATGGCGTTACCGGAACCTTCCTTAATATGGACATCATAGAAGCCGCAGGCCTCAAACTTGAAGATTTTGAAGATATTACTTGGGACCGCTTTATCGAACTTGGAAAAATCGTAAAGGAAAAGACAGGAAAGGGCCTTATTGGAACCCAGCAGGGCTCAAGCGACATGCTTATGATTATGCTGCAGAGTGCAGGTTCTTGGTTCTTTGATGCCAACGGCAAAATCACTATGAAGGACAATCCTGTTCTTAAGGAAACTTTGGCAACATACAAGAGAATGGTTGAAGCAGGAGTTTTGGTTGAAGTTCCAGACTGGGCAGGATATATTGCTACAATCAACGGAGCAACTTGCGCCGGAACAATCAACGGCTGCTGGATTATTGGTTCAATAGTTGGGGAACCCTCGCAGAAGGGACGCTGGCGCCTTACAACAACTCCCCGCTTTGCAAACGTTCCAAATGCCACAAACTACTCAAATCAGGGTGGTTCAAGCTGGATGGTTATGGCCAACTCAAAGGCTCCTGATGTTGCAATGGATTTCTTGAATAAAACTTTTGCCGGCAGCAAGGAATTGTATGACACAATCCTTCCTTCTTCTGGTGCCATTTCTACTTGGCTTCCTGCAGGAGACTCAGAAGTTTACAATGCTCCCCACGAATTCTTTGGTGGCCAGAAAGTCTACAAAGTCCTTACGGGTTATGCTTCAAAAGTTCCTCAGGTTAAGTACGGAGTTTACAACTATGAAGCCTCTGGTGCAATTTCAAGCCGTATAATCGACATTGTTACAGGAAAACTTTCTATTGACGAAGCTCTAAAAGCTGCTCAGGAAGAGCTAGAGTTTCAGATGGGAATGTAAGCAGGTGATTTGCTTTGCTTGCTGACGGATTGGAGGCCGCTAAGGCTTCCTTTCCGCCGGCTATACGGAGGTTTTGTTTTGAAAAATTCGGCTATGTCGCTTGAACGCAGGTATAAGAATGTGGGATGGCTATTTGTGTGGCCCGCTGCGATTTTGATTTTCCTATTGAATTTTTATCCCATGCTTCAGGCTTTTTTGCTTTCCTTGCAAAGCGGGATATCGAACAATTTACACTTTTCCGGTTTGCACAATTATATAAGATTGTTTAAGGATAAGAATTTTATTCAAGCAGTAAAAAATGTTTTTATTTATTTTGTAATACAAGTGCCTATAATGCTTTTCTTGGCGCTTATCCTTGCGGTGATTCTGAATGACAAGAAATTGCCCTTTAGGGGATTTTTTAGAACGCTGGTCTTTTTGCCATCCGTTACATCCCTTGTTGCTTCTGCCTTGATTTTTAAATCTTTCTTTGCCATCGACGGTTTGATGAATACAATACTGATGGAGCTTTCCTTTATCAGTGAGCCTAAAAACTGGCTTGCCTCTCCTGGCTGGGCCCGTGCAATAATTATTATGACTATGACTTGGAGATGGACCGGATACAATACGATTTTCTTCTTGGCCGGTTTGCAAAACATTGATCCGCAAATCTATGAAGCCGCCCTGATTGACGGTTCAAGTCCAATCCAGACTTTCTTTAAAATTACATTGCCTCTTTTGCGGCCTGTAATTCTTTTGACGGCCATTATGTCTACAAATGGAACCCTTCAGCTCTTTGATGAAGTTAGGAACATTACAGGTGGAGGTCCGGGAAATTCAACACTTACGATTTCGCAATATATCTATAATCTTTCGTTTGCTGGAAACCCACAGTTTGGATATGCAGCTGCGGTTTCTTACACGATTTTGATTATGGTGGCTATCCTTACCTTTATCCAAATGCAGATAGGAGATAAAAAATGAACCGTTTGTCTTGTCGATACCACGTAAACGTTATAAAAATTATTTTCTTGATTATTGTCTGCTTGTTTTCTGTCTTTCCATTTTACTTTATGATTATAGGTGCAACTAACAAGAGCGTTGATATTATCAAAGGAAAATTGACGATAGGCAGTTATTTGATAGGAAACATAAAGGCTATGCACCAAACGGTTCACATGGGGCGCGCCTTTTGGAATTCACTACGCTCTACTGTAATCGGGACATTTTTAAGCATCTTTGTTTGTTCCGCTGCCGGCTACGGCTTTTGCGTTTTTCGTGACAAGTACAAAGACCGCCTGATGGGAATCCTCTTGCTTTCAATGATGATTCCT
>JAGCWT010000158.1 GCA_017961705.1 Treponema sp. | reverse complement strand
GAGAATGACCAGAAGCTTTCTATTACAATAAGCGTGGGTGGCTGCCTTATTCACGATATAAAAGGGGTTACGCCAAATTATGTCTTTAAGAAGGCAGACAAGGCTCTTTACTATTCCAAGCAGCACGGCCGCAACAGGACCACAATCTACAGCATGGGCTTTTTGGATGCAGCTAAAATCAAGAATGGGGAAGATTTGTCGGAAGAGGGGTAAGAGTGTATTTAAGGAAGGGTAAGTCCGCTTGAAGCTGCGCTGCGAGTTCCCCCTTGATCCAAAGGCAAGTTGCTCCACAAATGCCAAAAGCGGCAAGTTCACTAAGCGAACGGACAACGCCTGCTTAAAACTTTTCTTATGCCTTGCTCCAGCTGTCCAGCAGGTAGTAAAATGGAAAAAATGCAAAGTGGGCGAATGCAACTTTTTGTTTTATTATATTTTTTTCTTTAAATGGAAAGGGGCATTTTAGTGTCACTAGGGAGGCAAGTTCCTCGTCTGTCAGTTCCCTGTTGAGCCCCCAAGAAATTGGATAGGCCACCAGCAATACGCAGGGAAGTAAAATTACCAGCAAGGGATTTGTTATGTAAAACCCGTAGCCCAAAATAAGTACAAAAAGAAGGTTGTCTACAATCGAGATTATTCTGTGCAGCTTTTTTAGTTTCTTTGTAAACTTATACAAAATAAATAGCAGTAAGTTCAGTATTACGTAGGGGAAAATTAGGCGGGTAGTTTCTATTTTACGAAGATAATCAATGACCTTGTCATCAGAAAAATTATATTCAGTCTGGAGTTTTTTTATGTAATCATAATAAAAGCCGTCTTGGTAGCCCTTTATTGCTTCATAGATGGATTCCAGATGATACTTCTGAATGTCTTTGTTAACTTTATTGGAAAAAGCCATGTCAAAAATTTCTTTGCTAAAGTTGTCATGGTAGGCAGCAATCAGCTTGTAAAAATCATCCCGTTCAGAGTTCCTGTATTTTTCTGCCATTATGGAAAACATGTATTCTTTTAGGAAAGGCTTGTGGGAAGCGCTTAAATTATACAGGCAGGCTTTAAAAAATAGCCCCTTGTCTTTGTCTTTTAGTAATTCTATTAAATGCAAATCCTGCTCTTTTTTGTATTTTGCAAGGGAAAAAATTGCATCTGCATTTCCGGTTAAAGCCCATTTTCTGGTGGCTTCATACAGTTCATTGGATTTTTCTTGGTCATGGAGCATCTTTTTTGCAAAGGAAAGTTTTGACTGTTTTTTGATTAGCTCAAGTTTTATTTTGTACTGCTCGTCTTTTGTGAGCTTTTTATCGAAGAGGGTTTTTAAAAAATAATCTCCCACAAGCATTGTAGATATAAGGTCGTAGTTCTCAAAATAAACTTCTTCATAATCGCTTGTTTCTTTGAGTAGGATTTGGTACCAGTCGGCTTTTAGGTTTTTGTCTTGAACAAAACATGCGGCGTAGCATTTTACTACAGGGCTTTTGTCGCTTAGCAATTTAACCAGTTCGGAGTCATTGCAAAGATTTACCAGTTCTTGGGCGGCTGCATACAGGTTGGATTTTTGACCTCCATCGCCAATGTGTTCATTTTCAAAAGTGTTCGCCTGCCTTAATTGCTCCAAAAGGCTTTCTTTTGTTTGCGCAAAAATGGCTATGCAGGCGGTAAGTAAAAAGATGAAGGATATTTTTTTCTTCATGGGAATCTCTTGTTTAATTAACCAGTGTATCTTTGCGTGTTTCTTGCCCACCAGCCTAGCCCCGATTGGAAGGGCGCGGAACGCGTTGCCGTCAGGCAATGGAGCGGGAAGGGACCCGCGGAACCCTGCAAAGCGGGATATGCATGGAAGTCTGGCCGGTTCCGGAGGACCGGACACAGTTTTACCAACAAGTACGCTCCAGATTAGGAAGATTCAGAAGACAAAAGCCTAGAGGTGCAAGACCCTCTCTTTTATTTCCTGGGTGCGGCCTTGATTCCAGTACTGGGTGCCAATGTAACCGCAGGTGCGGCGGGCAACGTTCATGGTGCTTTGGTCGCGGTTGCCACAGTTGGGGCATTCCCAGACCAGCTTTCCTTCGCTGTCGTTGACGATGTTGATTTCGCCTGTGTAGCCGCATTTCTGGCAGTAGTCGCTCTTGGTGTTGAGTTCTGCGTACATGATGTTGTTGTAGATGTGCTTGAGCAAAGTCATTACGGCAGGTATGTTGCCTTCCATGTTGGGCACTTCTACGTAGCTTACTGCTCCACCCGGGCTTAGCTTTTGGAATTCGCTTTCAAAGGTGAGTTTGGTAAAGGCGTCTATTTTTTCCGTTACGTTTACGTGGTAGCTGTTTGTGATGTAGTTTTTGTCCGTTACGCCGGGGATGATTCCGAAGCGGTTCTTGAGGCACTTGGCAAACTTGTAGGTTGTGCTTTCGAGCGGGGTTCCGTAGAGGGAATAGTCAATGTTTTCCGCTTCCTTCCACTTGGCACAGGCATCGTTTAGGGCGTGCATTACCTTTAGCGCAAAGGGCTTTCCTTCTTCTGAGGTGTGGGAAGAGCCTGTCATGTAGCGTACGCATTCACAGAGTCCGGCATAGCCAAGGCTTATTGTTGAATAGCCTCCAAAGAGAAGCTTGTCTATTGTTTCGCCTTTTTCCAGGCGGGCAAGTGCTCCGTTCTGCCAAAGGATTGGGGCTGCGTCGCTTTTTGTTCCCATAAGGCGGTTGTGGCGGATTTGCAGGGCGCGGTGGCAGAGTTCAAGCCTTTCGTCCAATATCTGCCAGAATTTGTCCATGTCGCGGTAGGATGAGCATGCCACATCAACAAGGTTTAGCGTTACGACTCCCTGGTTAAAGCGGCCGTAGTACTTGGAAACTCCCGGCTGCCAGTTGCGTGCGTTTGCTATGTTTGCGTAGCCGTTGCCGGTTTTGTCCGGGGTAAGGAAGGAGCGGCATCCCATGCAGGGGTAGCAGTTGCCTTGTCCGTTGCCGTCTACCTTCATGCTGAACATCATCTTTTCTGAGATGTAGTCTGGAACCATGCGGCGGGCTGTGCAGCGGGCGGCGAGTTCTGTTAAGTAGTAGTACTTGGAGTTTTCTTCTATATTATCTTCTTCCAGAACATAGATGAGCTTGGGGAAGGCTGGTGTTATCCAGGCACCCTTTTCGTTTTTTACGCCCTGGTAGCGCTGCTTAAGGACTTCTTCTATGATGATTGCAAGGTCTGCTTTTTCCTGCTCGGTCTTGGCTTCGTTAAGGTACATGAAGACGGTTACGAAAGGAGCCTGGCCGTTTGTGGTCATAAGGGTGATTACCTGGTACTGGATTGTCTGTACACCCTTTGTTATTTCTGAGCGCAGGCGGCGTTCCACCATGTACTTGAACTGCTGCTCGTCTATGGATATGCCTGTCTCGGCCATTGTGTCGCGTATGTCTTTCTGAATCTTTTCGCGGCTTACCTGGACGAATGGTGCAAGGTGGGCAAGGGAGATGCTCTGTCCACCGTACTGGCAGGATGCAACCTGAGCAATAATCTGGGTTGCAATGTTGCAGGCTGTGGAGAAAGAGTGGGGCCTGTCAATCTTTGTGCCGCTGATTACGGTTCCGTTCTGCAGCATGTCTTCCAGGTTAACAAGGTCGCAGTTGTGCATGTGCTGGGCAAAATAGTCTGCGTCGTGGAAGTGGATGAGTCCCTGGTCGTGGGCAATGGCTATGTCTTCGTCCAAGAGGAAGCGGC
Organism: Treponema sp.; assembly: GCA_017961705.1. Classification (GTDB taxonomy): domain Bacteria; phylum Spirochaetota; class Spirochaetia; order Treponematales; family Treponemataceae; genus Treponema_D. The sequence continues at coordinate 21,707 of JAGCWT010000158.1, read as the reverse complement.
GGGTAATGTCTTTGCTTACTTCCCCAGCCATGTAATCGCGCTGTACGGAAACAACCGTGGGGTTCTTGTTGGAGTTTTCCTGCTTTACTTCCTCGTTGTTTTCTTCCAAAAGGCTCAGAATCTGTTCGTCGGTTGTATTTCTTTGCAGATTGTGGAGATAGCGGTATGTTATGTAGAGCTTTGCCACCTTAAAGGCCCCGTTCTGCATAATTCCGTCTTCTACAAGGTCCTGAATGTTTTCTACGCTCAGCGCATGGCCGCTTTTGTGACATTCAATTTCAATGTCGTCTACGATTGAATTTATTTGTGCTTCCGTAAGGCGTTCTTTTTCGTTTACATCCTTGCGGTTGTTTGCCTTTTTTATTGCCAGTACGATTTTTTCCCTGTCAAAAAGTACTTCCGAGCCGCTGCGCTTTATAATTTTCATAGAAACTTACACACTCCAGTCTTACTTTATTTATGAGATTGCGGTTTTCAACCTGGCGTTCCAGCCTGGCCTTTCTGCTTAGCATTCCAGCCTGACTTTCCTGCCTTTAATTGTATTTGTTATTTCCCCTCTGCCCTAGATGTGGTGTTTAACAATTATTAGTCTACTATCCGTAGCGCTTTAAGTCAATGTGCCAAAATAGAGTTTTTTGGGGTCAAAAATGGGTCAAAAGCCTTATTTGGTGCAAAAAGACGGCGTTTTTTGGTGCCAAAAAAAATTTGTTTTTTTTTACATTGGATATCATGCGCTCTTTTTTGATTTTATGGGTACAGATGGATTTTTTTTGTTTGGATGGTACTTTATGCGCTGATTTTCATTTCTGGAAGGTAATTTTGCCGGCTCTACCCTGCATTTTTTGGCTAATCCGACCGAATTGGGTTTTGCGCCACCGCGCGTTTGGAACTTCGTTGCCAGACAGCCCTTCGCTAACGTTTATACCTCTGCGCGTTACTGACGGGGCTACATGGCGGCCCTGGACTTGCCCGTAAGAAAAAAAACGGGGCTCCAAACCGCCAATTTGGACAGTTCAGAACCCCATCCAAAGCCACTAGGCCTTAGCTAAGACTTATAACTATTTGCTAAGTGCAATTTTGAGTTTCTGATGCAAATATAAAACTCGAAGTTTGCCTGCTAATTATTCAGCAAACTGCTTTGACAAACCGTCTACGGCACCAGTAACCTGGTCCTCGTATTCCTTTGGCAGGCCAACTTTCTTTACAATCTTGTTAAGCTCGCCAAATTTGAGTGCCTTTACGTAATTCATGATTTCTTCTTCGCCCTCAGCCTTTACAACGTCAGACGGAAGCTTTATTGCAGAACCCTTGGAAATCTTTGTGTTGTAGTCAAGAGTTGCAAGCTTCTTTGAATCCTGAAGAATGGAAAGTGCGTACTTTGCAGCAGAATTGCCATAGTCAAAGTCAAATGCTACCTGATATGCGGCAAACTGCGGTGGATTGAACTTGAGCGTACCCTTAACAACGCCCTTCTTTGCGGCAGCAGCGTCAAAGTTTTCCAGAGTAAACTTCTGGAGTTCGTTTGAGCCTTCAGAAATTGTGTATTCGCCTGTGTAGAGGTTGCCCTTGCATGTACCGTCTCCAGCCACGCTAAAGCTGTTTCCGCCAATGATTGCAGAAAGGTCAAATCCAAACTTCTTGCCGTCCCTTGTAATCACGTATGAAGCCATCTCTGTGTCTTCAAGCTTGAATGCCCTACCGCAGATTTCGTCCTTTGCGTTAACAAAAACATCCATCTTAAAGTTGGAGAATTCGCCAAGACCGTATTCATCAATGTCGTCCAAAAGTGACTCCACTGTTTCTGCAAATTTTGAATAGGTGAAACCATTATTTGAATTGTAAGAATTTACCGTGCGCTGGAAATTTTCCATGCTCTGGAGGAAGTTCTTAATGCATTCATCATCCTTTGCCAGAGTAAGGATTTCCTTAACCATGTTTTTTGCGTTGTCGCCCTCAAAGTTTACTGTAAGAACGGTAAATTCCTGTGAATTTCCGCCCTTTGTAACATTTGATGTGCTCTTTGAAACATCAGTTGCATATTTAAGGTAGGCATTTTTGTATTTGTTAACCTCAGAAGCAATTTCCGCATTGCTGGGGATTGCAGTAAGATATTCTGTGTAGCTCTTTACGATTGCGCCAACGTCAAGACCAGACATTCCGCCAAGGAAGCTTGAAGGAAGAGAAATAAAGCTCTTGTTAAGTTCCGGAACGCGGAGGCAGGCAGACTCATCGTTCATTACTGCATCCAGGTTGATTTTGGCATTGTTTACGCCGCCAGTCATCTTTGCAGACATAGCACCCTTGTTTACGGCAATGTTTCCGTTAAGGCTAATAGAATCAAGCCAGTCCAAGTCCGACATAGAACCGGAAGCAGCCATTGCACCAGCGTATGTCTTAATAAGTTCCTTTCCTTCCTTAAAAAGGGAAAGCTTCATGTCAAAGTTGCCGTCAAAACCATCTTCGTAAGAAATAGAAGACTTTGTGGATTTTAAACCTTCTTCTATAGATTTGTTTTCAATGTAACTGTAGTATTCAGCAGGCTCCATCTTGTTTGCTTTGGAAGATTTTCCGCAGCCTGCCAGAAGCAAGCCAGATGCAAAAAGCGCAAAGGCTACTCCTGCAACTTCAATTTTTTTCATAAATAAACTCCTTGAAAAATAAACTAGTAAGACTATAATTCAAAAAGTGCAAAAAAGCAACCTAACGCTAAATTTTTCTTGCCTTTTTCAACCTTTGCCTAAAAACCGCAAGCAACCGCATGTTTTTAAATTCTTTGGATAAAAATATTATGGACGGTAGTCTTATGGACGAAGTCCTGCTTGCTCTACCATTCATTTTGTGGCTACAATCGGCCGCCATGCCTCTGCGCCACCCGCTTTCCAGGGTTCCGCTTTCGCTCCAGCCTCCACACTTCGTTGCGGTGGCCGGCTACGCCGCCCTTCCAATCGGGCGTATGTCGCCTAGGAAAAATCCATCCTTGGATTTTTCCGAGGATCGGAGATTCGCTTTGCAAATCTCCGGGCTGCTAAGTCGCGCCTCCATGCGCTCTTTGTTTATTGGCAAGAAAGAATAAAACATGCCTGCAAGAAAAAATCCTTCCGTGGATTTTTTCTGGATTGCAGAAGCCAAGGGCTTCTGCATGTTGCTAACCCGCCATCCATGGCTCGATATTCCTTGGCAAGAAACAAATCCGTTCCCTGAGCCCGTCGAAGGGAACATTTCCCAAAAAAAGACATTTGTTAAACGGCGGGGTTCTGCCTTGCCTGCTTCTCCAATTCCTGTAATCCCATCCAGCGTATTTCCCTATGCAATGCAACAGGGAGTCAGTTTTGGGTGCAGCGGAAAGCAAGTGCAGATTTTCAATAATTGTTATTCAAAAATATGTTAAGAAAGCACTGGAATGTAGGCGGAAAACGTGGCAAAAAAGCATTTGCGCGGAGCGAACCCGGCAGCGCAGCGTCCCTCAAAAAAACTCTTGTGAAAAAGAGGGGTTCTTAGGGGCTAGCCCCTAAGCCGTGCCCGAGAAGGAAGGGTGGTTTGGAGGGGAGGAAACAGCGGGCTTCGGACTCTGAGCGGTTTCCTCCCCTCCAAATTTAGAGGTTCAAGGACCCATCCTTGAAAAGTAACTTTGTGAATTGCAAAAAAAGCCCAAAAACGCTAAAATCATCGGGTTATGTTGGAAGTTGCTCACATCAGTAAATCTTACAAGAAGAAACTTGTCCTCTCAGACGCATCCTTTTCTGCCGCAGACGGAAAATGCGTTGGCATACTTGGAACAAACGGCACCGGAAAATCAACCCTGCTTTCCATACTGGCAGGAATCCTAAAGCCAGACTCCGGCTCTTCACTCTGGGAAGGCGTAGACCTGCTTAAAGACGCAAAATTCCGCACCAAGATTCAGGGCTATGTTCCCCAGGGAATCCCCCTTTTTCCAGAACTTTCCGCGCTGGACAACCTTAGCCTCTGGTATGCGCAGAAAAAAAGCGACTTGGAAGCATCCCTTTCTTCCGGCATATTGCAAAGGCTTGGCATAAAAGACTTTATCCGCACCCCGGTCGCAAAAATGTCCGGCGGCATGAAAAAGCGTCTTTCCATAGCTTGTGCGGTGGCATGCAACCCCAAGATACTTCTTTTGGACGAACCTTCCGCTTCTTTAGACATAATCTGCAAGGAACAGATCTTAGACTACCTTGGGGAATTCTGTGCCAAGGGAGGAATTGCTGTCCTTGTTACCCACGACATTCAGGAAATAGAATTCTGCGATTCAACCTACATGCTTTCCGACGGAAAACTTGAACGCTACAATTATTCTGGAGACGTAAAAGCTCTGGTTCGCGATTTGGAAAATTCAAAATGAAATATGCCGTCCTTCAGCTAAAAAGAACTTTTAAAAGCTTCCCCAAAATCTTCCTCATGTCCCTGATGATTTTCTGCATGGCGGGAGCCTTGTTCTACGCAAAGTTTTCATCATCCTCCAGCAAGTCTGAATATTCAAAGATAAAAATTGGCCTTGTTGGGAACGACGAGGGCAAGTATTTTCAGATGGGAATATATGCATTGGAGCACATGGACAACTTCCGCTTTTCCGTTGCCTTTACCCAGCTTGAAACGGAAGAAGAGGCAAAAAAAATGCTCTATTCCGGTGAACTTAACCTCTACGCTGTTATTCCGGACGGCTTCATAGATTCAATAATATATGGAAGAAACAAGAACATAAAAGTTGTTTTGGGAACAGCCCAGGCGGGTCTTGGCACAAAAATCCTCACTGAATTCTTGGACGGAGCTTCATCGCTTATTACGGACACCCAAGCCGGCATCTATTCCTACCACGATTATTATGCAAGGCACCTTAAGCGCTACGGAAAAAAAGAGCGTTCCAGGGAATACGAACTGAATTTTCACTACGCAAACCTTGTCGTAGGAAGGCATACCCTTTTTGGCACAAAGGAACTCATGGCTGGCGAGGTTGTTTCGACCGGGGCATATTATCTTAGCGCAATGATTCTCTTTTTCCTTTTGCTTTGGGGCTTGGGAAACGCATTCCTCTACATCCGAAGTGACGATTCCATGCAAAAGCTTCTTTCCAGTACCGGTCATCCAACCCTAGCTCTTGTTGCCTCCGACTGGATTTCCTGCTTTGCGCTGCTTTTGGCCGTAATGTTTCTGCCTTCACTGGCATTCCTTTTTACAGTTCATCTTGCACAAGGCTTTATTCCCGAGCTTGAAAGCTTTGACTTTTTTTGGCGCTTCAAGTTCCTATTTTGGCTTCTTCCTTCCATGGCTTTTGTGGTTTCGCTGGAGCTTTTTCTGATGGAAAACGTGCGAGACACAGTTAGCGGTTTGTCCCTGCTTTTTATAGCCGCAGTTTTCCTTGCCTACCTTGGCGGCTGTTTTTACCCGGTGGAACTTTTTCCCAAGGCAATGAGGCTTGTCTCTAAGTTTTCGCCCGGTGGTACCGCCTTTGAAAGCATACGGTCTGCCTTTAGGGAAAGCGACTCACATTTTGCCCACGCACTAACCCTTTTGTATTCAGCAGTGCTTTTTGCCCTTACCGCTTTTTTACGCCGCAGGAGAATTTTGCATGAATAGACCAGCCCTTTTACTGCGCCGCATTCATCTTTTGAACAAGCGCTTTTTAAAAACACCTGTTTTTATTTTGCTGCTTTTGCTTTTGCCACTTTCCGCATTCCTTTTGAACAAGGCTTCGGACAGCAAGGACATAGGGCTTAAGGTTGGCTATGCTGTCTCTCCCTCTGCCGATGAATACACCCTGCAGGCTGTAATCGATTCCTTTTCCGACGGGGGGCTTGTAAAGTATTCAAGGTTTTCTTCTGAATCCCAGATAGCTGAAGCCCTTTCTGCCGGTAACATTTCCATGGGTTTTGTAATTCCGCCTAACCTTCAGGAATCATTCCGCGAATTTGAAAGGGGAAAGTCTGTAAAAAAACAGATAAAGGTTATTGTAAAAAAGAACACGGTTGTTACCCGTCTTATAACAGAACTCTTCTTTGGAAAGCTTTTCTCCAGGGTTTCTTGCCAGGTTACAAAGAATTACATTGGCCGCATGGACCCTTCCGCTTTTAAGACTGATGCAGACGGCCAAGTCTTTGAAAAAATCTACGAGGCTAACCGTCCCACGACTCCAATTTTTATGGTTGAATATTCGGATATAGAAGGTGAATCTGATTCAAAGCCGGTGGACCTTCCTCTGCTTGCTTCCCCAATACGTGGGCTTTGCAGCATCTTCCTCCTGCTCCTTGGTTTTGCAGCTGCCTTCTATTATATACGCGACGAAAAAAACGGCCTCTTTGTGTGGTTCCCCAAGCGCAGCAAAATCTTCTTGCGGATTTTCTACATATTCCTGCCAATCTTTGACGCTTCCTTGGTAATGCTTGCTTCCCTTTATTTTTCTGGCTCATTCACAAGCTGGACAAAGGAATTGCCCCTGCTTTTTGCCTATTCACTGGGGACGGCCGCCTTCTGCTCATTCTTTTGTGCTGTCTTTAACGATGAGGCTTTGCTTGCCGGTGTCCTTCCCCTGGTTCTTTTGGCAACCTTTGTGGTTTGTCCGGTTTTTATAAGCATAAATGCTCCGGCCGCTGTTCAGAAGATTTTTCCGCCCTATGTTTACCTTATGTCCATACACAAGTCGGGCGGAATGTTTGATATGCTAACCTATACAGCCATTGCCTTTGTGGCCGCAATAACAGCATCACTTTTCCGCATAAACTCCTTGCAAAAAAGGTAGCTTTTAAAAGTGAAGCTTTAGCTATGCCTTTGCAAAGATGGAGTCTGCAAGCTCTTGGACTTTCTCTAAGGAGAGTCCAGTTGCCGCCGCTATTTGCTCTACCGTGGCAACTCCCATTCTAAGAAAGTTCTGCGCAGTTTCAACGGCTTTCTTCGCAGCTCCAGCCTCAATTCCGTCTTCGTAGCCGTCTTCCCGGCACACTCTCTTGAATTCTTCTTCGTCAAATTCTGTAAGGCTCATGCCTGTTACCTCCGCTTTCTGCTTCCTAAAGAATCCGTCCAACAGGTTTTCTTTGATTGCCCACTTTACGGCTTCGTCTACAGCTTCCTCTTTGCCCATGCCAGACTTGCGGCTTTCCTTTATCCGGTAAACATACCTTATATAATCATACAGCGGTTTGCACTTTTTTTGAAGAGGACTAATGCATTTTGGGTTCATGTTGATTACATCCGCCGTCCACTCGAAGTTGCCCGATTTGTCTTCGCGCATGAATGCATCGGAAAGTTTCAAGCTCCACTGGCACCCCTCGTTTTCGCTCCCATATATTATATCATCACTAGAAGTCAGAATTTGACAGGAATACTGCAAAAAAAATGCGGAGGAAGTGTGGCAACTTACCCCGTGGCTATTTAGGTTACGCTCTCCACTGGCTAAGCGTTGTGATTTCTGTGCCACCGCAGTAAATTGTACAAGAGGACTTTCCCAAAGTGTCGTTGGAGTCTGAATAAGTGCATGTATTCCCGGAGGTGGTTTTTTCCGTACTGCCATAAGTCCACTTATATGTGCAGCCTGGCAGGTCTCGGCTTAAAGAAAGTGTACTGCCATGGTCATCGCCAATACTTAAAGTTTCAAACTTGATTTTAGGGGCATTTTTAAATTTGCCATAAATTGGCATCTCGTCACCTACAAAAATTTTGCATGTAGTAACAGTGTCATACGATTCATTATACTCTCCTTCTATCAAGCATACCAAGCGGACGTATGAGCCGGGTTTTATACCGTCAAACTGTAAAGTAATATTGGCTCCTGGTGTAAGCCATACAGTCTTTCGTGCCTCATGATCACCGGTTAGAAAAACTTTCATTTCTGTAGCGCCAGCAACCGAGGAAGTGCCGGAAAAAGGTGGGCGGGCAATAAGTTGTTCGCAAACAGAGCTGGGAATGTTCAGGGAGACAGTGCCTTCTTCCTCTGCGTTGGAACATGAGGAAAAAGCAAAGATGACGGCACTTGCAATAAAGAGTTTGAGCAGCCTTAAACAAACGGGGGCGGTAAATTTCATTTTGTGAACCTCCAAAAATGTTTTAGGTCAAATGCCTAGGCCTGGAGAACACACTTTTTGATTAATCAGCATTTTCCTATATTTTAAGTGTAATGCATTTGTTGAATTTTTCAAGGGGTCAATGCTTTTTTACTTTAGCAAAAAGAACCTACGCCCGATTGGAGGGACGATTGGTTAAAAATTGCATCCATGCAATTTTTAACCATGAGTTTTCCGATGGAAAACTCACCTGTTCTGATTACTAACAGATTGACGCGCCCTCCATGGCGCTATTTGTCTCCAAAAAGGTATGTCCGGCAGCAAATGCATGTCTGTAAAAAAACAAGTGCCACCAGAAAATCTATTAGAAAAATGAAATTTTGGGGGACAGCAATTTAGTTTCTACAGCTTAAGAAAAGCCTTGTAAGCGTTTGCCGCCTGAACAATGTCTTCTTTTGCAGTAATTTCCCAAGGGGCATGCATGCTAAGAACGGAAACACCCGCATCCAGTACGTACATGCCGTACTTTGCCGCAAGATAGGCAATGGTTCCGCCACCACCCTGATCCACTTTGCCAAGTTCCGCCATCTGGTACTTAACATTTGCGTTATCCAGGGCATTCCTAAGCATGGCAATAAATTCCGGGGAAGCATCGCTTGCATCGTACTTGCCCCTGGAACCAGTGTACTTGTTGAACACTATTCCACCGTTAAGGAAAGAAGCGTTTGCCTTGTCGTACAAGTCTCCGTGCTGTGGGTCGTAAGCCGCATTAACGTCGCTAGAAAGCATGTAGCTGTTGTTAAGGCACCTTCTAAGGGTAAGCTCACTGTAGTCTCCCGTGCGGGCAATCAGTTCTGCAACCGCATTTTCAAAGAAGTGGGAAGCCATGCCTGTTGCCCCAACCGAACCAATTTCTTCCTTGTCCACGCAAAGACAGCAGTTGGTGCGTTTTTCCGCCTTGCTGTTAAAAAGAGCATAAGCCGAAGTGTAGGCACAAGAGCGGTCGTCCTGTCCGTAGGCAAGAATCATTGAGCGGTCAAGGCCAAGGTCGCGGGGAAGTCCTGCGGGCACAACTTCAAGCTCTGCTGAACCAAAGTCTTTTTCTTCTATATTATATGCGTCCTTCAAAAGTTTTAGCACAGCCTTTTTGGCCTTGTCTTTTTCGGGCTTGTCTGACTTTTCTGCTTTTTCGGACTTTGCCGGGGCTTCGTTGGGGTCAAGGGGAATCTCGCTTCCCAGAATAAGGTCTAGCGTTTCTCCTGGAATGAATTCAGCGGCGGTTTCCTTCATCTGCTTTTGCGCAAGGTGGGGAAGTATGTCGGAAATTACAAAGACAGGGTCATCTTCCTTTTCGCCAATGCAAACATTCACTGTGCTGCCGTCTTTTTTGCAGACAACTCCGTGAATGGCAAGCGGCAGGGTAAGCCACTGGTACTTCTTGATTCCGCCGTAGTAGTGGGTGTTCAGGTAAACAATAAAGTCGCTTTCGTAAAGTGGGTTCTGCTTTACGTCCAGGCGGGGGGAATCGATGTGGGCGCCAAGGATGTTCATTCCCTTTTCCAAAGCTTCGGAACCAAGGTCAAAGAGTGCAATTGCCTTTCCAAACTTGGTAACATAAACCTTGTCCCCAGCCTTTACCTTTTCCAGCGAATCTATGTTCTTATAACCATTCTTTTCTGCTTCGTTTACAAGAAAACTAACGCATTCCCGCTCAGTCTTCCCCTTAGCCAAAAAATCCTTGTATCCACAAATCAATTCATTATCTTGTGACATGTTTTTTCCCTTACATTTCCTGGTGCTCAAGACGCCAGTTGATTGTGCGCTTTAGGTAGTGAATGTAGGCCGGATCCTTGCACATGTTCTTTCCTTCAACATCAGAAAGCTTTGCCACAGGACCGTTGTTGCATTCAGTAACCTTCATAACAATGTTAAGCGGAGTTGCATCCGTGTCGTTTGCAATGAAAGTTCCTATACCAAAAGCAACCTTTGCCTTATCCTTAAAAGCCTTGTACAAATTGGATGCGCGCTCAAAGTCCAGGCTGTCGCTAAAGAGCAGGGTCTTTGTCTTGGGGTCAATGCCAAGAGACTTGTAGTGGGCAATCATCTTTTCTCCCCAAGCGTATGGGTCACCAGAATCGTGGCGGACTCCGCTAAAGAGAGTTGCATAAGTCTTTCTAAAGTCACGCAGGAAAACATCAGTTCCAACAGTATCCGTAAGCGCAATACCGTTAAGAACGCCGTACTCGTTCACCCAAGCATCCAGCATGTACCAGTTTGAATAAGCGGGATTGTGCTTGCGGTTACCCTGGCCAACGCACTGAACAAATTCATGGGCCATTGTTCCAACCGGAGAAACTCCCAGCTTCTTTGCAAGGTAAACGTTGCTTGTACCAACAAAATTGGACTCCTTAAAGCCCTTGGTCTTCTGGGTCTCAATAATCTTCTTTACAACAAGCTCCTGAGCCTCTGCGCTAAGCCTGCGCCTAAGACCAAATTCAGAAAAAGCACCAAAAGTAAAGGTACCGTCAACCAGCCCCTGAATCTTCTTGTCCGCACGCTCAACAAAGCTTTCCAAAAGATGCTTGTAGTCAGCGGAATTCCTAAAGTAAACCTCGTTCACAATGGCAAGGGTCGGAATCTCGTAAAAAGAAGTGTTAACCCAAGTTCCGGTAGTTTCTATAGAAAGCCCGCAGCCGTCAGGAATTTCCTTTATGGAAAAATCCTCATACCTTGGGTGCCACAAGCGCAAAAAGTCAACGTAGTCGCGCTTAATCCATTCAATACTGCTCAGATATTCAAGCTCCTCTTCCTTAAAAGAAAGTGAGCAATATGCCTTAACCTGTTCGCGGATTTCCTCCACCATATCGTGGGTAAACTTCACGCCCTCATTGCGGCACTTAAAATCCCATGTAGTTACATAGCTTGGGAATTTGTGGTAAATAGCCTGTCCCATGCTGAATTTGTACATGTCTGTTTCCAACAAGCTTGTAATAATTTTTTCCATAAGAGACCTCCGCCCTTTTTTTAGGATTATACCAAATTTGGAGAACACTTAAAAGGGAATACGCTTTCTTTTTGATTTTTATTTTTCTGGAGCGGGATTGCTTTTTTTACTGTGCCTAAAAACTAAAAATTATCTTCAAAATAAATACTTCCGTCTGCTTTGATAATTTGGAATTGCTTTATCTTCTCCAGAGTCTGATTCTTTACATAATAATCGGAAGATTCAAAAAAAAATGTTTCGGGATAAAATCCGCCTGTTTGATTCCCTGCAATACAAAGGTGCCGGTTTTCTTGATTTTTATTCTTTTCGAACAAAATAAATTTCGTGTTTTTCAATCTTGATTTTGCAAGTTTTGTAATGTCAAAATCAATGATTACGTCACTGTATGAAAGGCTAAATAGATTTTCAAGCGTAAATTCTTCATATCGTTTTTGAATCCCGGGAAAATATTTGCTTGTCCTGATGTCTGCTTCTGTCAATGCGCCTTTTTTGATTTTTGAGAGAATTTGATTTGCAAATCCCTGCTTTCCTAAATAAGTTTGGATTATGTTTATATCTTTTAATTTATGAAGTCCTGCCATGTGGGGAAAATTCGTTTTTTTGAACTCGAATTCAAGAATAAAACCATTGTAAAAAGTATAGTGCATTTTGCAGTCAGCTATTTTAAGAAAATCGTCAAGTTTTTTCTTTAAGCCCGGCACGAAAAACTCCCCTAGAAACAAAAAACGCCCCTTGTCGGGGGCGCGTTGCGGTTCATTTCTCTTCGGATTTCTCCTATTTAGGGCAAGGCGAACCAACCTGCATTAGTGTCTCGATGCACATCATGCCTAAAACAATGCACATCTCTCAGACAGTTAAAATATATTATATTCCCAACCTGAAGTCAAGTGGAAAATTCAGTATAAAAAAATTATCCTATTAACTATTTGCGCTTTATGTTGTATAATATACCGTTATGCCAAGTCAGGATATGCCTTTAATTGTACAATCGGACCGTACTCTCTTGCTGGATGTTCATGCACCGCTTGCGGAGGAATGCCGTAATGCCCTTATTCCCTTTGCGGAACTATTGCGTTCGCCGGAGCATTTGCACACCTACGCGCTCACATCCCTTTCCTTGTGGAATGCTGCCAGTGCAGGCTTTACAAGTCAGGATGCAATTGACGTGCTCAAGAAATTTTCCCGCTACGAAGTTCCCCAGAACGTGCTTGTGTGGATTTCGGAAACGGCAAACCGCTTTGGCAAACTGCGCCTCGTTCCCTGCCCCAGTGGCAAGGAAGAATACCTTTATCTGGTTTCTTCTTCACCCTACGTCTTTAAGGAAATAAGCGCAAATCCCGCCGTTCAAAAGCTGATGCTTCCCTGTAGCTACGAAGAAGTTGATGCCCAGTCTTCCAAGGGAGTTTCTGTTAGCGACGAAGAAAAAAAATACTGCTTTATCCTAAACCTTACAGACCGCGGTACCGTAAAACAGCAGCTTTTAAAACTGGGCTGGCCTGTAAAAGACGATGTTCCCCTGCAGGACGGTGCCCCGCTACAAATAAGCCTTAGGGAAAAGACCCTCGGTGGAAAGCCTTTTGAAATCCGCGAATACCAAAAAAAGTCTGCCCAGGCTCTTATTGGCGACCGGGGGCCTGGCACTGGCTTTGGCACCATTGTGCTTCCTTGTGGGGCTGGAAAAACCATAGTCGGCATGCTGATTATGTCTATGCTAAAAACCAACACGCTTATTGTTACCACAAACATAAGCGCAGTCCACCAGTGGATAGACGAGCTTGTGGACAAGACAAACCTTGAGCGCGACCAGATTGCTGAATACACTGGCGAAAACAAGACCATCCTCCCAGTAACTGTGGCTACCTACCAGATTCTTACCTGGAGGCCAAACAAAACCGGCCCTTACCCCCATTTTTCCCTTTTTAGGCAGAACAACTGGGGGCTTATAATCTACGACGAAGTTCACACACTTCCTGCCCCGGTCTTTAGGGTGGCGGCAGAGATTCAGGCTGTGCGGCGGGTTGGACTAACCGCAACTCTTGTCCGCGAAGACGGCTGCGAGGGTTATGTCTTTTCTTTGGTAGGCCCCAAAAGATACGATGTTCCCTGGAAAGAACTTGAACGTTCCGGCTGGATTGCCAGTGCCGAATGTGTGGAGGTTCGCCTTGGACTTCCCCAAGACAAAGAGATTGAATATGCGGTTTCACAGCAGAGGGCAAAGCACAAGATTGCAAGTGAAAATCCTGTTAAAGACAAAATCGTTGTGGAACTTGTAAAAAAATTCCCACAGGACAAGATTCTTGTAATTGGCCAGTACCTTGACCAGCTGCACAACCTTGCAAAGCTTTTGGATGCCCCCATCATCACCGGAAAAACGCCCAACTCCGAGCGCGACAAAATTTATGCAGACTTTAGGAGCGGCAGCATTCACGTGCTTGTGGTAAGCAAGGTTGCAAACTTTGCCATAGACCTTCCGGACGCAAGCATGGCAATTCAGGTAAGCGGAACATTTGGCTCTAGGCAGGAAGAAGCTCAGAGGCTTGGAAGAATCCTCCGCCCCAAGGAACGCACATCCCGCTTCTTTACCCTGATTACCCGCAACACTGTGGAAGAAGATTTTGGCAGCAACAGGCAAAAATTCCTTGCCGAGCAGGGCTATTCCTACAGAATCCTAAGATACAATGACGAGTCAAGCCTGGACGAGCTGGATTCCACCGCTCCGCTTTGCATTGACGGTTTTGGAGCAGAATGATGGCAATCATAACACCAAAAGTTCAGCGCATAATCGACTGGCGCGAAAGCATGTCCGTTATGGATGAAGAAATGTTTTTTGACATAATGCGCATGTACCTTGGGGAACTAAAGACTCCATACAACAAGCAGAATTTAATAGAAGGACTTTCGTCTTTCTTGCGCAAAAAGGAAAACCGCGACACTTTGGTAAGCCTATTGGGCAGCGGAGACCTAAAAATCCTTACCGTAGTAAAAAACATCCGTGGCTGCACCGCAAAAAAAATACTAGCGTTTATAGAAGGAAAAGTTCAAAATCCAAGGTTCCTGAACGACTTGAACGAGCACTTGATAAACCTCCAGGAACGCCTTATTCTTTATACCTTTACGGACAAGGATTCAGGCAACAAGGAACTCAGAATAAACCCCATGCTGGAAGACGACCTGCTCCCCCTTTTGCAGACGGAAATTCTTTTTGAGCAGCCAGGGCAAGAGACTCAGGCAGAAACGGATTCTTTTGCCAATAAGCCACAGCCGCCACTTTTGCCCCAGTCAGCATGCAGCCTTAGCCCACAGTTTTTGGCAAGCTTCTGTTCATTTGCAATCTCCCATCCTGACCTTTGCAAAAACGACGGTTCCCTAAAAAAGCACAGCCTTACGGAAATGCAGGAAGTCTTTGAAGGACTCGGAAAATCTTGCCTTGAAAAACTTACCGCCGCTTTTATAAACCTTTCCATTTTTTGTGCCTTGGAAAAAGGAATCAGCGTAGACTTGGACCGCTTGGAAAACTTTGCCGCAATGGAAGAAAAAGCCCAGTACATTTATTTGGCCACTGCATCTGTTGCCCACTTTCCAAGAAAAACCATGCAGGTGAACGCACAGATTTTTTTCTGCACGCTGTATGCAATTCCAACTAGCGGTTGCACACTTGTTCAGCTTACCCAGCTCTTTCTTTTGGAAAAAGAAAAAGTGTCTGGAGAAACTGCAAGCCGCTTTGGAAGAATACTTTCTTCTGCCTCATCTGGCTCTGCTGCCTCCGCCTCGTCTTCTGCCACATCGTCTTCTTCCGCAACAGGCCCATCCGGCGGTGAATCTTCTTTGCTTGCAGAACTAACAGACGGAAATCTTGTAAAGGCACTTGCAGAATCTGCCCTTGAATTTTCACTCCTATGCGTTTGCGGAAAAGACGCAGAAGGCAACCCCCTGTACAAAAGGAGCAGCTTTTTTAACGAAGAAACAAATGCCGCAAGTTCAAACACAAAGGTTCTAAGCATTGATTCTGCATTTTCTGTTACCCTTCTTCCGGGACTAAACCTTCACGAACTTTTGCCCTTCGTTCATTTTATGCAAATAAAGCACTATGACACCGCCGCCGTTTTTGAAATAAACCGTGCCTGTGCAATCCGCGCTTTTGATGCAGGCTTTACCCCAGAAAAAATTTCTTTGCTTTTGGAAAAACATTCATCGTATAAAATTCAGCAGAACATCCAGATCTCTTTGGAAGAGTGGTACAGCTCATACAAATCTGCTTTTCTCTACAAAGGCTATGTCCTAAAGGTAAAAGAAGAAAATGCCCAGTTCATCAAAAACAATCCGGTTCTTTCGCCATATATAATGGAAGAACTTTCTGCCGGAGTGTTTTTCCTTTCTTTTGCAGACGACGCCAAGGCTCAGAATATCATTGCAAAAAGCGGCCTCGATTTTATAGGCAACATGAAGCTTGCTCCAGGCCAGAACCGTACGCTTGCTTTTTTGCCGCTTGACGAGCCGGAGAAAAAAATTGAATCCAAAGAAAAAAAAGCCCCTGTTCACAAGGTAGACAAAGACAGGCAAAAGGCAATACTTGATGAACTAAAGTTGCAGCTGGACGGAATGAATTTGCCGCTGGACCAGAAGGAAGGCCTTTTGGACAGAATAAACAGAAGGATTGTGCTTAACAAGTCCCAGCTTGTAGGAGAGAGTGTTCGCTTTGAAAAAGTGGAAGCCGGTGGCATGGACTACACAGGTAAAATCCACGTTATAGAAAGTGCCATTCAAAACGGTGGCATTCTGGAAGTGGTGCTGGACAGCGGAAACTCCGTTGCGGGAAAACCTGTAGAACTCAACAAAAAGGCTCCAAACGCCCAGTTGATATTGGAACTTTCCTCTAGCGGGGAAAAGATTTGCATCCCGGTAAGCTCTGCCGTCCGAATAAAAAAGACCCGCCGTCTGTTGAATTTGGACTAGATTTGTTCTATAGTTTTCCTATGACACCAATTGAAATTTTACTTATCGTCGTAACTGTTTTGCTAATGGGACTTGGCATCATTGGCTGCATAATACCTGGCCTCTTTGGAACACCCTTGTGCTGGTGCGCACTTCTTACCTCTTACTTTGTTAGCTCTTGCAGCCTTTCGCTTGTAACCCTCATTGTCTGCGCAGTCATCACCGTGATTGTAGAAGTGGTGAACAGTTTGGTGCCCACTATTTTTACCGCAAAGTCCGGTGGCTCTAAAGCAGGCTCGCTTGGTGCCATCGTGGGAACCTTTGCCGGAATTTTTTTTGGCTTTGGCTTTATAGGCATCTTGGTTGGGCCTTTTTTGGGGGCACTTGTTGGCGAGCTAATTCATGACAATTCCAATTTTAACCGGGCATTAAAGTCCGCCGCTTTTGCATTTCTGGGCTTTGTAACCGGAACAGGTCTCCGTCTTATCGTGTCCTGCGCCTTTGTAATTGTCCTCATTCATTCATATTTGTCAAAGTAGTTTTTCTTTTAAAATACTTTTCTGGACGGCAGGCCATTTTCAACTGTGTCCGGTCCTTCGGAACTGGCCAAATCCGTGCAATTACCCCGCTTTCCAGGGTTCCGGCTCTCGCCTCCATTACCGCGTTGCGGTAACGCACTCCCGTGCGCCCTTCCAATCGGGCGTAGGTTTTGTCTTCTGTCGCTGCTAAAGTTTAACTTTTTTTCAACAAATCTTTGTTAGCAAAGCCATTAACTTTACGTCATTCTCGGGCTCGCACCGGGAATCTGTGTGGAGATGAGGGATTCGCTTTGTGTTAAGTGTTTAGGGCAAAAAAAAAGACTGTCGCTTATTTGCAACAGTCTTTCTGATGGAGATGAGGGAAGTCGAATCCCTTACCTCCTGCATGCCATGCAGGCGCTCTAGCCAGTTGAGCTACACCCCCAAAAGTTGAAATCAGTTTAGCATAAAAATGCAGACATGGTCAAGTGGGGGCTTTTGGCGCTACAGGGTTCCGTTGTTTTTTATTACGTCCCTGTACCAGTAGGCGCTGTCTTTTGGCGTGCGCTTTAGGCTTGTGTAGTCTACGTGAACAAGACCAAACCTTTCGGTATAGCCGCGTGCCCATTCAAAGTTGTCTAGGATGGACCAGTGGAAGTAACCGCGAATGTCTGCCCCGTCCTGAATGGATTTGCCAAGCTCGTTCAGATAGGCATTCGTAAAGTCAATGCGGAGCGTGTCGTGAATCTTGCCGTCCGGGCTTATGTAGTCACTTGTGCTAAGGCCGTTTTCGCTTATGATTACAGGCTTCTTGTAGCGGTCGTAGATGTGCTTTGTAAAGTGATGCATAGAACGCGGAGTAATGTTCCACTTTGCAGCGGTCGTCGGGTAGCCGTAGGGAAATTCCTTTACAGAGAACCCCTGTTCCTTGTCTTTTTCCGAAGTTGGCGCGCATATTGCAATTCCCTCGTAAATATTCTGACCGTGGAAATCCACCGGAGAAGAGATAATCTTCATGTCACCGTCAAGAATTTCCGGCATATCCGAACCGAACGCTTTATCCGCATCCTTGGGGTAGGCGCCAAAATAAATTGGGTCGCACCAGTAGTGCAGGCTTCCGCCGTAAAGAATACCCGAGCCCTTCTGCAGGTGCCATGATTCCGGTGCGGATTCAAATACGTCCATTGATTTTTCAAAGGCCGCTATATCTTCTGCAGAATCAGTAGCAGGAAAGTTTGCAAAGCCACAGTGGGCAAGTCCAACCTTGGTTCCTTCAGAAGCATTTGCCCTTATGGCCTGAACCATTGTTCCCTGTGTAAGAAGAATGTTGTGAACAGTATTAAGAAGTTCGCGGCGAGAAAGTTCAAGCCCCGGTGCCATCCAACCCATGTAGCCGCCAAGAATGCAGGGCATCTCGTTCAGCGTAAAGAAATTTTTTACGCGGTCACCGAATTTTTTTACGATAAGCTCCGTGTATTCACCTGCCCAATAGCGGACGTCCCTGTTGCGCCAGCCACCCTTGCGTTCAAGAACAAGAGGCAAGTCCCAGTGAAAGAGCGTAAGCCAAGGTGTTATGTTTTTTTCCAGAAGTGCATCTATAAGGCGGTCGTAAAAGTCAAGGCCTTTCTGGTTTACAATTCCGTGAATTGCACCACCCTTTGTGTCGCTGTCGTAGCTTAACACGCGTGGCCATGCAACAGAAAAGCGGTAGTTTGGAATTCCCAGCTCAGAGAAAAGCTCTATGTCTTCCTTGTAGCGGTGGTAGTGGTCACAGGCAATGTCTCCTGTTGCACCAAATTTTGTTTTGCCCGGTGTGTGGCTAAAAGCATCCCAAACGGATTCCTGCCTGCCGTCTTCGTTTGCGGCACCTTCAATCTGATAGCTGGCTGTTGCAGCACCCCATATAAAGTCTTTTGGAAAAGTCATAAGTACACCTCCATCCTTTGCGACAATATAGCATAAGAAAAAAAAGATTCAACCAAAAAAACACTTTTTTTGTCAAAAAGCAATTTAAAAAAGTGTATCAAGATTATTTGTGATTGTCATTCAAGTTATAGTTTAAAGTTAGAGTTTGAAATGCAGCCTTCCGCACAAGCAGCAACTCTTGCGCAGAATATTGTGACTGTCTTTGCATGCTATTTGTCTGTTCCAAGAATTACATCCTGAACATAAATATCTTTATTCCTGTCTATGCTGAATTTTATTCTTATCTTCTGATCTGATTTTGTTTTTTCCCAGGGGCGGGAATAGGTTAAGATGGCATCTGCAATTCCCTGCTTTTGGGGAGTAAAAACGTAATACTGCTTTCCGCCAGTTCCAACGGTGCGCTCATCTTTTTTATCCTGAACAAATTTTTCGTCCGTTACTTTTAGAACCTTGTCTGGAGTTAGACGGTATGACCATGAGTATCCTGTTGTTGGATTTGCGCAAAGCGTAACGGTGCATGAACTGGGCCCCTTGCTTTTTGCACTTGTATTCAAAACGGTTACTTCCACCGGACTGCCATTGTTCTCGTATTTATAAACTACCGTTGCCGGTTTTTTAGGAACGCTTTCGCACCCAATAAACACTACCGCCGCCAAAGAAACTGCTCCCACAAAAAAACTGAACCTGTTCATAAAACACCTCTTTCAGTAAGAGTATAAAAGTAAAGCAGAATTTTTACAAGCAAGCAAATTTCAATCTTTCCACCTCCTTCTGCATCTGAATCATGTTCCATTTCTGCCCTTGTGATTGACATTTTCAAAAAGAAAAGGTTAGCATAAAGTGTTTAACAAAACAGGAGGCTGTATGAAGGTTTTATTGGTAAACGGAAGTCCACGGCCAAAGAGCAATACTTTGCTTGGGCTTAATGAAATGAAAAATATTTTTGACCAGCAGGGGATTGAAGCGGAAATATTCAATATTGGCAACAAGGACATAAGGGGTTGCATTGCCTGTAACCGCTGCGGGGAACTTGGACGATGTGTTTTTGATGACGCAGTGAATGAATTTGCTGCAAAGTTTAAGGACGCAGATGGGCTGGTCGTTGGAACCCCTGTTTATTACTCTGCCCCCAATGCAACCGTGCAGGCCTTTTTGCAGAGGCTTTTCTACAGCAGCCACTTTGACAAGACGATGAAGGTTGGTGCAGGCTTTGTTTGTGCCCGCCGTGGAGGAACAACAGCTTCCTTTGATGTTGTGAACAAATTCTTTACAATCAGCGGAATGCCTGTAGCAAGCAGCCAGTACTGGAACAACATTCACGGTGGAATTCCGGGAGAGGCCGCTGAGGATAAGGAAGGTATGCAGACACTCAGGGTACTTGCCCGCAACATGGCCTTCTTAATCAAGTCAATTGCTTTAGGAAAAAAGGAATTTGGCTTGCCAGAAAAAGAAGATCACGCCTGGACAAATTTCATTTAAAAAAGCCTACGCCCCTTCAATGGGGTAGTCTTGCTTTTGCTAACACAAACAATTCGCTCCCTGAGGCTCTCGAAGGAGCGTGTATGCAAAGGAATGCCGGTTCGTTGTTGGGGTAAAGTTTTTTTCTAACACAAGAAATCCGCTCCCTGAGGCTCTCGAAGGGGGCATGTCTGCAAAGGAAGCGCCGGTTCGTTGTTGGGGTAAAGTTTTTTTCTAACACAAACAATCCGCCCCCTGATGCTCTCGAAGGGCGCTTGTTTGCAAAGCAGTGCCAGTTCGTTGTTGGGGTAAAGTTTTTCTGCTGACACAAACAATCGCTTCCTAAGGCTCCGAAGGGAGTTTGTGTGCTAGAGAGACAACGGCCCTTCGAGAGCCTCAGGGACCGGGGTGCTTTGCTATGGAATGTGGTTTGCGCAAGGTTTAAAAACAGAAAAGGCCCCCGGCGAACCGGAGGCCTTTTTTGGTTAGGTTAGTGTAGTGTTAGCTACGCTAGGCTTAGAAGTATACAGAGAGTGCAACAGGAACTGCCCAAACGAAGTTCTTGTATTCTTTGTCATCGTTTGGTACACCTGAAACAGAAGCGAGGTTGCCACTGTTTGTTACACCCTGGAATGCAACTCCGATGTAGCCGTTAGAAGATACGTTCTTCTGTACACCAACAGAGAATGCAATTCTGTCACCAGAGAACTTGTCGTTTTTTTCACCATCTTGCTTTGCAGCTGACATATAGCGTACGTCTGCATTTGCAGCAAGACCGTCGCCAAGGTCATAGTCTACGCCAACTCCAGCCTGGAAGCGTGGGTCAAGCTTTTCGCCAGCCATCTTGTAGAATGTGAAGAATGCACCACTAGCAGAAACCTTGAGCTCTGGCATAACCTGGTAAGAAACACCAGCTGCAACCTTCATCTTTGTCTTCTGGGCAACTGCTGCATCAACAAGCTTTGTAGGATTGGCCAAATCTTCAGCTTTCCATCCTGTCAAATCCAATGCTGCATCATCACCATCTTTTACAACGTTGTACTGGAAGCCAACACCAGCGAAGAGACCTTCTACAGCAAGAACGTCAACTTCTGCTTCGAGTGTGCAGTTGCTGTTTCCGTCTTTACCTTTACCATCGTTTGCAGCAACAGGATCTCTAAGCCAAGATTCTCCAGTTGCCAATGTGTAGCCAGCAGCGTGAGCAGAAATAGAACCATCTGCCTCAAGAACTAAACCGTCAACAGCAGCAACAGGGTCTTTATCATCTTCTTTTGCAGCACCCTTACCGATGTACTGACCCTTAACCTTTACAAGACCCGGTACTGTGTAAGCAAAACCACCGCGGAGGTTCTTGTATGTTGTTCCTGCCTTTACGTTTGCATCTGTTATTGGAACGAGAGCCTGGATGTAGAGGCCTTCCATTGGTGTGATTTCTGCCATAAGACCTGTGCCACCGTTTCCGCTCATCAAGAGACCTTCGTCGTCAGCAATCCAAGCGTTCGGACGCATCCAGTTCCATGAACCGTAGCATACATCACCGCGGAGAGTGTTGTTGTCATACTTACCGTATGAAACCTTTACCATGTCAATCGGTTTTACCCAGAGGTTTGCCTGGTCACCAGAAGACATGCTCATGTCTGCCATGTTGCGGTAGCTCATTATGAAACCAGCGTTTCCGTCAGGAGCTGTTCCAACAATATCAACACCGCCAACACGAGCAGATCCGCCCCAAGAGTTACCAGCGGCTGTGATTGTCTCGTCACCGTTGTTTGCTACAGGAGCAGCAAGTGCGCGCATCCAAGCACCAAATGTGATACCTTCTGCGAAAGATACAGCTGCGAAAGCTACCATTCTGTAAGTAGT
>JAGCWT010000157.1 GCA_017961705.1 Treponema sp. | reverse complement strand
GTCACCTGCTTCTAGGGCTTTCTGTGCCTGGGCTAGCTTGTCCGACTTTTCCTTTGCGGCTTTGTCTGCTGCTGCCTTGGCATCTGCGGCTTGCTTTGCGCTTGCTATCTTGTTGCGCATTGCAGTTACGTCGCCGTCATTGCGCTGGTTTGCAGGAATTGAGTTGAGTATCTGCTGTGCCTTTTCGTAGTCACCTGCTTCAAGTGCCTTTTGTGCCTGGGCTAGCTTGTCTGCTTTGTCCTGGGCTGCTTTCTGTTCCTGTGCAAGCTTTTCTGCCTTTTCCTTTGCGGCTTTTTCTTCCGCTGCCTTGGCCTGGGCGTTTGCCTTGCTTAGCATGTTCTGGATTTGGCTGTCGCCCTTGTTTGTCTTGGCAAGCTCGTTCAATATCTGCTGGGCTTTGGCATAGTCACCGGAATCGAGTGCTTTCTGAGCCTGGGCAAGTTTGTCTGCCTTGTCTTTTGCGGCTTTTTCTGCTTGTGCTTTGGCTTGGGCGGCCTGTTTTTCGCTTGCTATCTTGTTGCGCATTGCAGTTACGTCACCGTCGTTGCGCTGGTTTGCAGGAATTGAGTTGAGTATCTGCTGTGCCTTGTCGTAGTCACCAGCTTCAAGTGCCTTTTGTGCCTGGGCTAGCTTGTCCGCCTTGTCTTTTGCGGCTTTCTGTTCCTGTGCAAGTTTTTCTGCCTTTTCCTTTGCGGCTTTTTCTTCCGCTGCCTTTTGCTGGGCATTTGCCTTGCTTAGCATGTTTTGGATCTGACTGTCGCCCTTGTTTGTTTTGGCAAGCTCGTTAAGTATCTGCTGGGCTTTTTCATAGTCACCAGCATCAAGGTACTTCTGTGCAAGTGAAAGCTGATCCTGCTTTTTTCTTTGGCTAAGTTCCTCTGCGCTTGGTGCAGAAGATGAGTCGCCTTTTCTATTTCTTCTAAGAAGTTCACGCTTTTCGTCTGCAGCCCTGTACATGCGCAAAAGTGCGTCCTTGTCGTTGGGGTTGCGGATCATAAGGTCGTTGAGGATTCTGAGTGCATCGTCATAGCGGCCTTCATCAGTAAGTTCAGTTGCCCTTGCAAGAGCCTCTTCCCTAGAAGACGGAGTGCGTACGTTGCCTGTGCTGCGGTCAACAGTGATTGGCTTTGCGGAAGACTTTCCTGTAGAAGCGTTTACCGCCGGTTTTGTCTGGTTTGCGCTTGAACTTCCTGCTGAAGAAGTTGCAGAAGACACGCCTGTTGAAGCGGATGCTCTTCCTGTTGAACTTGTATTTCCAGAAGATGCATTGTTCTTGCTTGCATTTCCAGTCCTGCCAGATGCAGAAGCGTCTGTGTTTGCGGAAGCAACTGCTGTAGAAGATGTGCCAGAACCGCTTGCCCTGTTGCCGGAAGAAGTTCCGCTTGCAGAAGATGCATTTGTAGAAGAAGATGCATTTGCAGAAGGGGTGTTGCTTACGACCGTCTTTACAGTCTTTGGGGCAGAAGATTCACTGCGGCCGGATGAACTGCCAGTAGATGTTCTGTTGGCAGAAGAGCCTGTATCCTTTGCAGACTGACTTCCTGTTCCAGAAGCAAGATCCGCTAATGAAGAGCCTTCGTTTCTTGAACCCTGAGACTGGGCATCAGAATTGGAATATTTATGTTTGCTATCTGATGAAGCAGTATTATTTTTTGGAGTCTGAGTCTGGGCTGCTGCCAAAGAAGAGGAGCTTCCCACTGTATTCGTCATGTCTGAATATACTGGTGGCACCTGGGCATCGTTGCCGGTTGAACCGCGGGAATTTGCCGTCTGGCTGCCAGAATTTGAAGCCCTTGCTGCAAGCTGTTCTTTTAGAGCCTGGTTTGCAGCATCTTCATTAGCCTTGCGCTCTTTTTCTGCCTGTTCAGCTTCTTCTTTTGCCAAGCGGGCATTGCGTGCAGCTTCAGCCTTGTCTGCCTCTTCCTTTAGGAAAGATGCCTTTTCCAAAAGACTGCGTACCTCCGCATCATTTGGATCCTTTGCGGCAAGAGCACCAAGAACTGCTATGGCCTGGTCATAAAGTCCAGAGTCAACAGCATCGTTTGCCTGCTTAAGAGCATTCTGCCTGTCGCTTGCGGCCTGTTCTGCTTCTGCCTTAAGGGTTTCTTCGCTTGCCCTTTCGCGGAAAGTCATTGCCATGTCAAGCATCTGCCTTGCTTCGTCATCTTCCGGGTTGTCCACAAGAAGGGCGTTAAGCACGGTGGATGCATCGTCATACAAAGCAGTGTCTACGTAGCGCTGGGCAATAGAGATTGCATTTGAATGCTTTGAGCTGTCGTATGATTCATTTCCAAAAGGATCGGTAAATGTCTGCCCCGAAAATCCTGCATGTGGATCGGAGTCTTTCTTTAGCTGAGCCGTTGTGTTAAAGAGGCTGTTTCCGTCTGTGTCCTGGTTGTCCTTAAGAAGCAGTCCGTTTATAAGGCTAAGGGAGTTGTCGTAAAGACCTTGGCTTGAATAAGTCTGGATAAGGGCAATTGTATTTTCCTTTTCCTGGCGCTGCTGTTCAAGGGCAAGTCTTTCTGCCTTACGGGCGGCACGGGCATCCCTTGTGCTGTAGAGCCAACCGCCAACGCCTCCGCCTATACCGATTGCGGCTATTGCACATGCAACTCCGGCAATAAGCTTTTTGTTTACAGGCTTCTTGGGCTTAATGTAGCCACTTTGGTTTTCATAGTTCTTTTCGTAAGTCTTTCCGCTGCCAGAAGAGCTTCCGCTTGAAGAGCTGGCATAAGATGCCATTTCAAAAGTGGTGTCTTCATCATTGGCCTGGGAAGCAGACGTCTGGAAAGAAGATGAAGATGTTGTATTATAGGAAGAAATTGTGGAATCTTCTGAATATGAATCTTTTGCGTCTGCAGAAGAAAGGTCAGAAGAGCTTCTCTGTGACTGGGAATAAAGGCTTGATGAATATGGCCTTGAAGAAGCACCGCTATCTGCAGAAAGAGAAGTTGCACTTAGAGACGCAGTACCAAGACCTGTTCCTGCTGCTGTTCTTGAATAGGAACTTGTAGGCTTTCGGGAAGAGGCAGAAGATGCAGAGCTTGCCCCGGAAGAAGACAATGTTCCTTCGCGAGCAGATGAAGACCTTGTAGAAAGCCTTGTCTGCCCTGCTGCAGTAGAGCGGCTAGATGCAGTTCCAGCGCGTGTGGAAGAAGCCCTGGCAGAAGTACCTGTTCCCCTTGCAGAAGCCCTTGTTTCGCTTTCCTTTGCAAGACGGGCTGTTGTCCCTGTTCCCCTCACAGAAGGGCGTACCTTGCGTTCAGCGGCGGCATTTGCAAGACGGACCGTTGAGCCTGTAGCACGGGAAGATGTTGTTCCCGCACGTGTAGAAGAGCGGCTTGTCTTTACATCCGCACTTGCAGAAGCCCTTGTTGAACCTTCCGGAACCACCCTGGTACGAGGACGGCCCGGTCCCCTTGTAGCCGTGGAAGAAGAAGCAGTAGAGCTGCCCCTTGTAGCACGGGAAACAGACGAAGTTCCTGACGCTGCCCTTGTAGATGCAGACCTGGAAGCTGCCGTCTTTTTTACTGATTTTTCATCTTTATTCGAGTTCTGATTCGTAGCCATATCCCACCGTTCCCTCAGCTCCTGCTGACATATTTTCTGTTGATGATCCGTTTAATGAAGACGCAACGTCCTCCAAAAGCTTGGCCTTTCTTGCTTCCTCAGCAGCCTTTTCATCTGCAAGACGTTTTTCTTCTGCAAGACGGGCTGCCTCTATGCGGGCGTTTTCAGCCTGAATACGTGCATTCTCTGCCTGCAATAGCTGTTCTGCGTTAACAGCCTGCTGCTGCTGGATTACAATTTCGTCATCTATAAGGCCAATTATCTTGGTAATCTGTTCTTTCTGCGGATTATCCGGAAAAAGCTCCATGTAAAGTATGTAGTCAGCCTTGCTTTCTCCGTACTTACCAGCACGAAGCCTTGCGTTAGCCCTGTTAAGAACCGGCGACGCATATTTTTCGTCCGCGGCAATGGCTATGGAGTACCATTTTTCGGCCTCGTCATAGTCACCCTGTGAAAATGCTATGTTCCCCGCATTGTAGGCGAGTATCTTCTGATTTGTCTCCGGAAGGTTCATTCCCTCGTTGCAGACAGCAAGAGCCTTGTCATACTCCCTAAGCTGGTAATATGAAAGCGCAAGGTAAATAAATGCCTGTGGATTGTTCTTTTCCCTAACAGCCTCGTTCAGAAAAGGAATCGCTTCCTTGGGCTTGTTTTGCCTGAACAAATCCTCACCTTTAAGGAAATTTGCACTCTGGGCAAAGCTAAGCGGCGCAAAAATCAATAGAAACACAAAGGAAATCATACTTTTAATGATTTTATTTTTCACTTTAAATGCATCCTCCTATTCTCTTTAATCGCAATTGCGTATATAATAT
Organism: Treponema sp.; assembly: GCA_017961705.1. Classification (GTDB taxonomy): domain Bacteria; phylum Spirochaetota; class Spirochaetia; order Treponematales; family Treponemataceae; genus Treponema_D. The sequence continues at coordinate 3,378 of JAGCWT010000157.1, read as the reverse complement.
TAAATTGAACTTAGCCCTATTTGACATATTCGCACAAAAAGGCTAATCTTTCAATAGGAAATCTTAAAAAATTGCCGTTAATAATGGTAAAGATTTTTTTCATCATTTTTTAAGGAATTTAAGGAAAGAGTAGAAAAATATGAATGTAATAACGACAACCATTGTAGCATTTCTTGTTGCGGTCATAATTTTCGCCGTAATTTTTATAGTAAAAAGCTTTGCCACGCCAAAAAAGCTGGGCAGCGTCCAAAAGTTCATGAAGGAAGGAAAGTTCCAGGCGGCAGAAAAAGCTGCAAAGACAATCCTCTCCAAGAACCCCAGGGACTACCTTACCCACTACTGGCTGGGAAGGGTCTACCTTTCGCAAAAAAAAGACGACCTGGCATTCATGGAATTCAAAACGGTAAACGAAAACGCCATCTTTAACGGAGACATCCCCGAAGTTCCATTCAGGCACACAATGGCTCAGCTTTACCAGAAGTTCAACGACAACACCAATGCGCTAAAAGAATACCTGCTTCTTATTAAAAGGGAGCCGGACAACGCAGAAAACTACTACAACGCAGGTATTTGTGCAGAAAAAGAAAACCAGGTGAACAATGCCGTAGTAATGTTCCAGAAGGCAATAGCCCTTAACAAGAGGCATTCAAAGGCACATTCGGCACTGGGACACCTCCTCTTAAGAAGCGAACAGTACGAAGAGGCACTTTCGGAAATAAAGCTTTCAATCAGGCTGGATCCGGACGAATTCTCCAACTATTACTACCTTGGCAAAGCCCTAAAGGAACGCGGAGAATACTCAGATGCAATCAAGGCATTCGAAAAGAGCGAAAGAAGCAACGAATTCCGCCAGAGGGCTCTTATAGAAACAGGTGCATGCTACATGGAAGTTGACCAGACAGCAAACGCCCAGGAAAACTTCCAGAGGGCAGTCCAGTGCTCAAAGGACGAGTCAAGCCAGGAAACCCTCTACGCACGCTATTTCCTTGCAAACTGCTACGAAAAAACCCACAGCATAGAAAAAGCCGTAGAACAGTGGAACAAAATCTACCTCTACAACAAGAAATTCCGGGACGTAGCAAGCAAGCTGGAAGAATACCGCGACATACAGTCAAACGACAGCCTAAAGGAATACCTTACAAGCTCCCAGCAGGCATTCACGGAGCTGTGCATAAAGACCGTGCAGAAAGCCTACAACTTTATGCCGCAAAAGTCAGAGACAAAGCCCTACGGATGCAGGCTTTTGTGCACGGAAGAAAACAAAGACACCTGGAAGAACGTAAGGAAGCAGTTCTTTCTTATTGAGTTCCACAGGGATTCGGATGCGGTTGACGAAAGCAAGGTAAGGCAGTTCGTGGAAGAAATAAAGACCCAGGGCTACTACAAGGGAATGATATTCTCCAGCTCAGGCTTCTCCACACTGGCCACACAGTTTGCAGAAAGCCGCCCCGTAACCCTAATCAACAGGGAAAAACTGGAAATTGTACTCAGCAAGGCAGGAATATAAAGCAAAATGAAATTCCTGTGCGTTTCCGACCAAGTAGACCCCCTGGTTTATTCAACCACCGTAAAAGAACGCTACGCAGACATAGACGCCGTTCTTTGCGCAGGGGACCTTTCCATGGAATACATGGACTTTATCGTAGACGCACTCGGAAAGCCCTCATTCTTCATCTTTGGTAACCACGACCTTGGCGAATTCCACCTCTACCACAGGCAGCCAGTCCTTGCCCAGCGACCATCCCAGCTTGCAAAGATGCACTCCATAGAAAACGGACACGGGGCAGACTACATAAACCGCAAGGTGCTAAGGCTAAAGAACCTGTCATTCAACGCTCCCGGTGGAAAAAAGACACCCCTTCTGCTGGCCGGAGTCTCAGGTTCAAGGCGCTACAACAAGGGCGAAGACCAGTACACGGACTTTGAAATGAAGCTAAAGCTCATCTCCATGGTACCCGCCCTAATATGGAACAAAATACGCTACGGCCGCTACTGCGACATATTCCTTACCCACGCCTCACCCAGGCACATAAACGACAGGGACGACCCCTGCCACAAAGGCTTTGAATGCTTTAACTGGTTCATAAAAAAATTCAAGCCAGCCCTTTTAGTCCATGGGCACATACACCTCTACGACCTACAGGCTCCCCGCGTGGCAAAAAGCGGACAAACAACGGTAGTAAATGCCTTTAGCCACATAGTCATAGAGTACGAACCAAAACTTTCAGAAAAAGAAGGAGACTTCCTTGGCTCAATTAACATCCGCACAGACCGGTGAAGACTTTGCAAAGGCAAGGAACAAGGCGCTTTTCAACGAAATCCAGCACATACTGAACCCGGAAGAAGCAGCGCTAATTTCATTCACCGACATAAAAAAACTCTTAAAACCCAGCAACGAAGTCTACAAGGGAATGCAGATAGTCCCGGTAGACCTTATAGTAGGAAGCGAGGGCCGCTACAAAGACTTTGACAACCACTTCTTCCCAAAGAGCATCTTCCTAAAAGCCCGCTGGGAACGCGTAGACATGGCCCACATCCAGGACGTGGTACTTCCGCCAATCAGCCTCTACGAACTGGGTGGCCTCTACTTTGTCCGCGACGGAAACCACCGCGTATCGGTAGCAAAGGCACGCGGAGTGGAAAACATAGACGCAGACGTAGTAAGCCTCCAAAGCGAAATAAAGCTAAAGCCGGGTTCCTCAAAAGAAGAGATGATCCAGCAGGTACTCTACTACGAAAAGCGGGTCTTCTATTCAGAAACGAACTTTGGCGACATAACCGACTGGTGGCAGCTGGACTTTTCCACACCAGGCCAGTACGACGTAATCTACAACCACATACTAACCCACCGCTACTACATCAACATGAACCAAACGGAAGAAATTCCCTTTGAAGACGCAGTGCTATCCTGGTTCAACAACGTCTACATGCCGGTCGTAAAGTCAATCCAGTCCCACAAGATACTCCGCCTCTTCAAAAAGCGCACAATCTCCGACCTCTACATCTACCTCATAAAGTACTGGGACGAACTAAAGCAGAAATTCGGCAACGACTTTAGCCTGGACGACGCAGTAAGGGACTTCAAAAAAATCCACAAGAGGCACTCAATCTTCTCTAGGATAAAAAATGTCCTGGCCCGCAAAAAACTTGCCCTTTTTAAAGAAGAAAAAGACTCGGAAGAGTAAGTAATTTTGTTTTGCCCTAAAATTCTAATATTGCGGCAGCCCCAATTTCCCGAAAAAATCCCTCTGCAACCCTCTTGCCATTTTTCCATAACATATAGCGCCATGGGTTCACGCAGCGTAGCTTCCAGCGCGGCGCGTCAAGCCTTTGCATAACAGCCCGCGGGTTTTCGCCAGAAAACCCGTCCTCAAAAAT
>JAGCWT010000156.1 GCA_017961705.1 Treponema sp. | reverse complement strand
TGAATACTATAAAAGAAACAATTGCTGCCCTAAAGGGTGGCACGGTAACCAGCGAGCAACTGGTGCAAAAGTCAATAGACACTTTTACGGCCGACCAAAAGTCTGCATTGCCGCTGAATGCATTCATTGAACTTTATGATGATGCGCTTGAGCTTGCAAAAAAAGCGGACGAAGAGATTGCAGAGGCAAAGAAGGCTGGTACGCTGGATGCCCTTTTTGAAAAGAAGCCGCTTTTGGGTCTTCCGTTTGCAAACAAGGACAATATTTCGGTTCAGGGAAAGCACCTTACCTGTTCTTCCAAGATTTTAAAGGGATATGTTGCCCCTTACAACGCAACGGTAATTGGCCGCCTAAAGAATGCCGGTGCAATTCCGCTTGGACGTTGCAACCAGGATGAATTTGCAATGGGTTCTTCCACAGAGTATTCATCCTACGGCCCAACCCGCAACCCGATTAACCGCGACTATGTTTCCGGTGGTTCTTCCGGCGGTTCAACTGCTGCTGTTGCTGCAAACCAGGCACTCTTTGCACTTGGTACGGAAACCGGTGGTTCTGTCCGCTTGCCTGCTTCCTACTGCGGAATCTACGGTCTTAAGCCAACTTATGGCGTTTTAAGCCGCTGGGGTGTTGTTGCTTACGGTTCATCACTGGACCAGGTTGGTATTCTTGGCCACACACCACAGGACATAGCAACTCCGCTTAGCGTTATGGCTGGCGTTGACTTTTACGATGACACTTCCGCCGATTTGCCTTCCGCCGCATCCCTTAAGAATCTTAGCGCAATGTCTGCTGCCGATTTTGCAAAGCTAAAGATTGCAATTCCAAAGCAGTTCTTGGAAAGCAAGGGTCTTGACGAGGACGTTGGCAAGGTTTTTGCAGAAACACGCGCATGGTTTGAGCAGAAGGGTGCCAAGATAGACGTTGTTGACCTTCCTGTTTTGGATGCTTCCATTGCAAGCTATTACGTTATTGCCTTTAGCGAAGTTGCATCCAACCTTAGCCGCTTTGACGGAATCCGCTACGGAGCACGCGTAGACAATGAGGCGGGTTACGACCAGCTTTATGTAGACACCCGCAGCGCAGGTTTTGGACCTGAGGTAAAGAGAAGAATCATAATCGGTAACTATGTTCTTTCTGAGCAGTTTTCCGGCAACACATACAAGAAGGGTATGGCCGTACGCGCAAGAATCCAGAGGGAAGTTGCAAAGCTTTTTGAAAGCTACGACCTGATTCTTTGCCCAACCTGCCCAACCCCAAGCTTTAAGTTGGGTCAGAAAGTGGACGATCCGCTAGAGATGTACCTTAGCGACCTCTTTACGGTTTTTGTTAACCTTGCCCGCATACCAAGCATTTCCGTTCCCTGCGGACACACAAAGGGCCAGGGTGTGGAAGCCGGAATTACGGTTGGCGGAAACGGCCCCTTTGCAAAGGCTGCCCTTACCGGTAAGAGCGACTCAATGCCTGTTGGCATACAGTTTGCAGGCCCCATGTTCAGCGAGGCAAAGATTTTGAGCGTTGCACAGGCATGGGAAGAAGAGCACCCAGGCTGCGGATCTCCTGTTGGAGAAAGTAACTAGCATTTATTCTGTTAGCATTTAGGCTGCTGGCATTTATTCTGCTAGCCACCAATTGGTTAAGGAAACGAAAATGATAGACAAATATGAAATAGTAATCGGCTGCGAAATCCATACTCAGCTTTTAACAAACACAAAGGCCTTCTGTGCCTGCGAAAACCGCTACGGTGGAATGCCCAACACCCGCGTTTGCCCGGTATGCCTTGGTCTTCCGGGAGCAATGCCCCGCATCTCCAAAGGCTACGTTGAACTTGGTGCTGTTGCCGGAATGGCGCTTAACTGCAACATTGCCCGCTTTACAAAGTTTGACCGCAAGCACTATTTTTACCCCGACCTTGCAAAAGGCTACCAGATTACCCAGTACGATATTCCCCTTTGTACGGATGGCCACGTTGACCTTCCAATGGCAAAGCTTCCAAAAGACCAGCAGAAGGGTGGCGAAAAATTCCGTCCGCTGAATTTTATAGGAAAAGACTGCATCATAGAAGACGGAAAGTACCGCCGTGTCCGTGTAGAAAGAATCCACTTGGAGGAAGACGTAGGTAAGTCCCTCCACCTTCCCGGAAAGCACTCCTACATTGACTACAACCGCTCAGGTACGCCTCTTATAGAAATCGTAACCAAGCCGGATATGTCTAGCCCGGAAGAAGCAGCCCTCTTTATGGAAACCGTTCAGGAAATCCTCCGCTACATGAAGGTAACAAACGGCAACCTGGAAGAAGGAAACATGAGGTGCGACGCCAACATCAACCTGAATGTCTGGGAAGACGGCAAGCTCTGGCACACGCCAATCAGCGAAATCAAAAACCTTAACTCCTTCCGTTCAATCAAGGAAGCCTGCACATACGAAGCCCAGAGGCAGCTTAAGGAATTCCAGGAAGACCGCCAGGAATTCAACCCGGGATTCAAAGTGACTATGGGTTGGGACGAAGAAAAAGGCCAGACAGTTGTTCAGCGTACAAAAAACAGCTTTGTTGACTACCGCTTTGTTGTAGAACCGGACATTAAGCCCTTTAGCGTTGGCGACGACTTGCTTAGCCGCGCAAAGAGCCGTGTTGGTGAACTGCCGGAAGCCAAGCGCGTAAGGTTGCAGAAGGAATACGGCTTGAGCGACTTTGACGTAGAGACCCTTACTTCTACCCGCGACCTTGCCGAATGGTTTGAAAAGGCTGCCACCGGTGCAAAAGACGTAAAGAAGGTTGCAAACTGGATTTTGGCAGAGCTGCTTTCTGTCTTGAACGCAAACAAGCAGACAATCAACGACGTAACAATTACACCCGCCCACATTACGGAACTTGTTAACATCATTGCCGACGGAAAAATTTCTGGTGCCCAGGGAAAGACCGTTTTTGCAAAGATGCTGGAAACAAACGATATGCCCGCAAAGATTGCAAAGGATCTTGGCATGGAAGTTGTTTCCGACAACAGCGCAATAGAAGCGATTGTAGACAGCGTTATTGCCGCAAACCCCAAGGCTGTGGAAGACTTCAAGGGTGGAAAAACCAACGTCATTGGCTGGCTTACCGGTCAGGTAATGAAGGAATCAAAAGGCAAGGCCAACCCAAAGATAGCCTCCAAGCTGGTAAACGAAAAGCTCTCTGCCCTGTAATAAATTAAGACCACGGACCTGCCTTAAATTGCTAACCCGCTTTCCAGGACTGCGCTGTCGCTCCGGCCCGCCTTCGGGCGGTCTGGCTGCGCCATCCTTCCAATCGGGGGTAGGGCTGGTCGTGTAAAAGAGAAAGTTTCTTTTTATAACAGATTTTTTGGCTACGCCTATGCTCAAGAACTTGGTGCAAGCGCCCTAGAGCAGTCGCCTTAGCATAAGTGAAAATGCAAGAATAAAGAAAAGAAGTGGAATTACTGTAAACAAAAGGCTTGTAATCGGGATTCCAAAAACAACAAAATCAACGGTAAAGACAAATCCAAAATCCAAAAGCAGGTTGTAGACAATGCCGGCGTAACCTATTACAGTTCCAGCAACAAGGCTCATCCATGCAGAATCGCGGGTCTTGCTCCACAAAAGTACGGCTAAAAACGCAGTCAGCCCTCCCAGAATTAGCTTAAGCAAGTAAAGAATCAATTCTGACTGCGCCATAGAGCCGTCCTCCCAAATGAATCATCGGGCAACCTCCACCCTAGGAAAATTGCCTGCCTACATATTTTATCGGCAAAGTAAAAATCGAATTTAGGGAAATGCGATTTACGTCACCCTGAACCGGTTGGTGAGCCTGTCGAACCACAGGGTCTGTAAATCCAGAATTTGATTTTTTTTAGGAGAAGTTGCTTTTGCCAAGCTTTGCAAATACGCCCTTGTCTGCCTTGAATGGTACAATTCCGTTCTGTTCGTATGAAGGAGGGGGAACAAGCTGGCAGTCAAGGCAGAAGAGTAGAAAGTCTTTGTAGCGTTCCTTGCTTACCTTTGGGTAAAGATAGGGGCCTTTTCTTAGCCAGTAGGGTGCAATGTATTTGTCGTAGATAAAAAAGTCTTTTTCGCTGTAGCTTTGAATAGCCGCAATCAGGTCGTATATTGAACGCGCAAGGGCTGCCTCTGTTACCGGGGCAAGACGGATTGTGCGTAAGCTGCCAAGTTCAGCCTGAATGTCTGTTGTCTGGCATGCATCGGAAGGTTTTTCTTCAGAAGCCACTCCATTTGCCAAAAGCCCTTCTTTTACAGCCAGCAATTCAGTTTCGCCAGCCCAAGGGAAGGGAGCTTCTACAATCACGCAGTCTGTAGCAGAAAAATCAACCGGAGATGAATCTTGGGTAAGAGCCCAGGGCTTGTAAAAAGAAATGTCCCCACTGAATTTTTGTGCGCCAAGAAGGGCATCCTGCCGGGAACCAAAAACAAAAATCTTCCTTTCGCTAAAGAGAAGCTCGCTTATGGCCTTCTGCAAACGGTAAGTCATGGCCGTAGCAAAACTGCCGGTCAGTCCGCGCTGCAGAACATCCTTAAAAACAGTAAATGCCCCGCTGCCTTCCGAACCCCAGCCAAGAATTGCCCTTCCACCCTCGCGGTACAAATCCGTAAGGCGGACTCCCTTTTCCGTGTACAGAAAATTTCCCCTGGCCCTTTTTATGTTGCCGTAGCGTAAAAAAATCTCATTGCGCAAAAATTCAGTGTTGTTCATAAATCCGCTTTCTAGAAGTTTAAGGAACCACCCGCATACAGCTTAAATGAATTAAGGTCTATGTCGTTGTCTACAGTGGAAGTGTCACCGTCAATGTCTTCCTTGTAGTGGTCAGCACCGCAGAAAATTGCCTTCATGCCAAAGACAGCGCTAATCGGTGCAACCGGAAAAAGCTTTGCCTGAACGTCAAGACCAAAACCGGTACTTTTTCCGTAAACGTAATAGTCTTTCTTTCCGCCAAGAAGGGAAAACTCTGGTTTGCCGGAAATTCCCAGGTAATGCCAGTCAACGCCAACCGCACCCTGCAGGGCAACCACATCCAATATGTTTATGGTAAGAGCTGGTCCCAGAAATGCGTCAAAGTCAATCAAAAAGTCCATGTCCGGAGAAGCAGAATTCCTTGTGTGGATGCTCTTGCCAAATGCCAGGTCGCAGCTTCCCAAAAAGCCAACTCCCAAAAAGCTAACCACGTCAAAAGTATTAAAAGACTTTAGGCCAATGTCAAAGCTGTTGGACTTCCAGCCAATGTCTCCGTCATTAAGGCTAAGATACTGCTGGTCGTGTCCAAAAACCAGCTGAATGTCTCCCTTGTACTGGGCAAATGCGCTTGATCCAATAGAAATAAGAAATGCCAGCGCCACAATTCTTGCAACAAAATTCTTCATGTTTGCCTCCTTATCTGTTAGTTCATTTAAATATACCTGTAAAAATATAACTGGTCAAGTTCCGCAATTTTTTCTTTCTTTTCTGGAGCCACTTGAATAGGTGCACTGTCCCTTCGGGAATCTGTATGCATTACGGGCTTTCCAGGGCTTGCCTAACGGCCGGTACCCTTCGGGTACTTGCTTCGCAACCCTTCCAATCCCGGCTAGGTTTCTTGGCAAGGAAGGTATGCAAAAGAAAGCGCGGCAGGCACTGTAGGGGGCAGTTGGTTAAAAATTGCATCCATGCAATTTTTAACCATGAGTTTTCCGATGGAAAACTCACCTGTTTTTATTGCCAACATATTGACGCGCCCTCCATGGCGCTATTTGTTTACAGATACTGGCCGGAACCCCGGAAGCGCCACCCACAAGGCACAAGGTCGTTGCAAACAAGATGCTTGGACTGCAAAAGAAAGTGCCGCATAAGAAATATTAAAAAATTCAAGGCTTAATTCCCGATAATAAATGTATGGCTAAGAAATTAAAAGTTTACAATGATTCTCCTGTTACCGTTTGTTTTGCCATTCTTGCATTGGTGGCATTTACGCTGGACACTTTTGTTCTAAAGGGTAAGCTTCTTGCGTCTGTCCTTACTTGCCCCGGCGGAAAGCTTAGCAGCCCCAGCTTTAATTTTTCATCTGCTGCCGACTACATAAAGCTTCTTTTGCATGTCTTTGGATTTTCCTCTTGGAATGCCGTTTTTATAAACTGCCTCTTTGTACTGATGCTTGGCCCGGAACTGGAAGAACGCTACGGCTCTCCTGTGCTGGCCCTTATGCTTGCGGTCTCTGCCCTTGTTACCGGCGTCTTGAATGCTTGCCTTTCCCCAGCCCCCGTCTTTGGTGCTTCCTGCGTAATCTTTACGATGATTTTCCTTACCGGAATGACGGATCTTGCAAAAAAACACATACGCTTTTCTTGGGTATTTATATTTATCTTCTATATAACATACCAGTTTTATTCTGTTTACAGCGGAAACGATGTGCGCCTTTCCCTTCCTGAAAACAAGGGTTTCTTCCTCTTCCTAAAAAAGAATGCCGTTACATTCATAAGCCTTGCCGGTGGAATCTGCGGAAGCCTATTTGGTTTTCTTGTTTCGCCCAAAAAGCGCTCTGCCCCCAGAAAGAACTTTGACGACACCGAACTGGAAAGCGACTCCTCTTCTGCCCCGGAAAAATCATCTTTCTTTGGCAAAAAACATTCCCTCTTAAAAAAAGCAGAAAAAGCCCGCAAGTCTTCTTCCAACGATGAGACTGTGATTGGCACGATAAGCCTGTAGGGAATTTCCTTTGGTGTAGGTTTCTATGCCCTTCTTTCTTCTGTTAAAGGCTCGTCCCAGACAACGGATGCATCATGTTCTTTTGCAATGCCGTCTATGACATTGCGGAAGGCTTCAAGGAATGCGGCCTCTTTTTTCTTTGACCTTCTGCCTTTTCCGCTGTAGAGTTCTTTTTCAAAATAGGCATCATAGGAGACCAAAAAATCTTCGGCATCTTTGTGGGCAAAAAATGTAACCGCCGCTTTGTAGCTAATGCAGCCTGCCTCACTGTCGCTTATAAGCATGACAAGGGCACCGTTTCTTTTAATGCCGGAGAAGTTTGCCTTTGCTTTGTAATAGCGTTCAAATACGTTTGTAACCATTTAGAAAAACTCCACCTTGTACTTGCTTTTTACTGCGTGCTCGTGGGCGGGGCTGCCTTTTTTTACAATCCACACGACGTCTTTGGCTGTTATGCTTTCGCCAAATTTTACTACGCTTTCGGGAACTTTAAGCTTTTTGATGCTGGTTCCAAGGAAGGCACTGGCACCGATTTCTTTTACGCCTTCTTCGATTGTAACTTTTGAAAGTTTTCCGCTGCTCCAGAATGCGTCTTCCTCTATGATTTTAATTGTGCCGGGTATGTAGATTTCCTGGAGTTCACTTTGGTAGAAGGTGTTTTTCTTGATGACGGATGCCGATGGCGGTATTACGGCTTTTGTAAAGCGGGGAAAATTCTCCTTTATTTCTATGAAGGGGTCTCCGTCTGAAAAGTAAAGCACTCCGTTTTTTACTGCATCATTTGCGGGTAGCGGAGCCCTTAGTTCTTTTTGAGAGAATGTAGCAGGATTTAAAAGATAGCCGTTGGGGTAGGGTAGCGTACCTGATTCAAGGAAGGATAAGAAGACAGAAGTTCCTATTCCTGGGAAGCCTGTCGTGGTGCTGGCAGAGGGGCACATGTTTCCGTCTGGATGCCTCCATCCCATGTTGTGCGAGAACTCGTGGAAGAAGGTTTGGCATGAGTCCTTAAAGCTTTTGAATTCCAGGCATTCATCGCTGAGCCAAATGCGGAAGAGGTAAAGCCAGTTCTTGTCCCAGAGAATCGTGTTTCCTTCCGTGTCGCCAAGTCCTGCAGTGCTTCCCTTGATGCCAGGGGCTGTGCTTGCGGTGCCGTCTATGCGTCCCAACTTGAATGCGTGCTTGCGTCTTTTTTGCAAGAGTTCGTCCATTTCTTTTTTTGTAAGGAATTTTGTCTTTGCTGAATCCTTGTAGAGGGCTTTTTCGCTTACATTTTTGTAGCAGAGGTTTTCGTATTCCTTGCTTGCGATTGTGTAGGCTACGTTGGAGATGATCTGTATCCAGCTGCGGCAGTGGGCGGGCAATGTTGGCATGAGGTAATGACCTTCTTTGTGGCCGTCCTTGTGTATGGATGTGTATACAGGGGCTGACCTTCTTATGTCGTCTCCGTTAAAGGTAACAGTCCAGTCAATTACGGATGAAAGGGATGAAAGCTTTTTGTAGAGCGGGTCGCTGCTTGTGATTTTGTAGCCTTCCGGGGCATTTGTTCCGCTTGTCTTTTCCAGCAGGGTGCGTGTTAGCGGCTGGATGGTCTTTTTGCTTAACAGGGTCTTTCCGTTTTTTGTTACGGTAACGTTTTGGCAGGGTGTTAGCATGAAAGACGTTAGCACGATTTCTCCGTAAACATTTTCGATTAGGAGCGGTTCAGACACCTTGAATTTGTAGGAAGTCCAGTTTGAATAAAGGTCATCGTCGCAGAGGATGCGGGTAAAGTCTTCTTTTATTTGCCTTGACTTGTCCTTTGAATAGAAGTTCAGGTCTGCAAGGACTCCGCAAAGGTAGTAGCCGTTGGTCTTTGCCCATTTTTCTGCATAGGAGCCGCGCCTTGTGCGGAGGATTGTCTTGTCGCTGAATGCGTTTTTTCCTATTTCGCTTATGGAAGGCCCAAGGTCTATGCTTTCTAGGTCGTACTTTCGGAATGCTTCTGCCGAAATGATTTTTACGTTTGTTCCAAGGTTTACGCGCCTAAGGTTTTTGTAGCCAGAGGGGAGGGGGTCAACCTTTTCGTTGCCGGAGAAGTCTATTTCTGCAAGGGTAGACGCATTTTTATTGTCGCTTCCGCTTACGTCTATTTTTTTGTAGCCGTTTTTTATGGCAAGCCTGTAGGCTTCGCTTCCCGCCGGGCAGTGGAAGACACGGGTTTCCTTGTTCTGCCAGTAAAGGCCAATTTCTCCGATTTTGGTTGCTGAATCCGGGATGGTGACGGATACTAGCTTTGGGCAGTCGGAAAAGACAGATTGGCGTATGTCCTGAATGCCGTCTTCAAAGATGACTTCTTCCAGGTTTGCACAGTTTGCGAATGCGTACATGTTTACGATTTTTACGCTTCCGGGGATGACTACTTTTTTTAGCCCCTTTACGTTCTTGAATGCAGCTCCTCCAATTTCTGTTACGGTGTTGGGTATGCGGATTTCTGTAATGCTGCCGTTGTTTTCATATGCGCAGGTTTCTATTTTGGTGGTGCCGGGTGCAATGGTAAGTATGCCGTTCTTTAGGCTGTCTTTAGAAGTGCTGCTTTTTTTTGCTTTTGCGGCAGAATCCACCTTGACTACGGTTGTTTTTGGCGCAGGAGCCAAATCTATGAGGCCGCTTATGTCGCTACCTCCTACTGTGCGCATTTTTGCGGTGAGCCTTAATGTGCGAAAGCGAGGTTCAAATGTGTAGGGGAAGGTGTAGGTTATTTTCTTTGATGATGAGTCGATTGTCCTTTCCTTGCTGTCCGAAAGGATTGCCTTGCCGTCCAAATAGACCACCACGTCCTTGATGCAGAACTTGTCCTTGCCGCTGCGGTAGGAGAAGGTGACTGTGTTGTCTCCTGTTTCGCAGAGAGAGGCGTTCATGTCCATGTAGTAGTCTTGCCAGCTTGTTGTAAATGAGCCGGAAAGCCATCCGCCGGGGCTGATGCTTTTTCCTTGTGAAAAGGCCTTTCCTGCAAGAAAAAGCAGTAATATGGTAGCAAATGTCTTTATTTTGATTGTTGAACGCATGGCATTCTCCCTTGGGTTTGGACTTGGGCTGGGCTTTGTGCCGCTGTAAAAGGCCTCTTGGTTTCTTCTATTATATCCCTCTTTTTCTGTGCGTGCAATTTTTTCTTTCTTGCCAAGCAGTGCCAGGCTGCGGAGCGGGGAATGCTAAGCAAGCTACGCCGCCGTGGAACCCCGCCAGTTGACGCGAAGCGGCAATGAGCGTTAGCGAAGGGTGAAAGGGCGGTGACGATTTGGCATGACGGCCGATTGTAGCCAAAAAATGCATGGTAGAGCGTTTAGGGCTACCGTCCTAAAAAACACCATCTATAGTATGTTTTTGCCTACCTGTTGAACATTTTTAGATTTTCGGGCATACTGTAATTTATGGAAAACCGTAATATTTTTGAAAACCTTTCTTGTATTGACCACAGGTATTCACTTTCAGAGGCAGAAGCTTTTGAAGGGCTCTCTAAATATATTTCTGAAGAAGCATCTGTTCGCAGCAACGCAAGGTGTGAAGCCGCTCTTGTAAAGGCCCACCTAAAGCTCCGCGGCCAGCTTACTCCTGCCATGGAGGCAACTCTGGACAAGGCCGCAGAAGAAATTGACCCGGAAGAAGTCTATAAAGAAGAAGAAAAGACAAAGCACAACATCCGTGCCCTTGTTAACGTTTTTAAGACAAAGGTTCCGTCGGAAGTTGCACCGCTTGTTCACCTTGGGGCAACCAGCGTGGACATTCTGGATACAGGCCTTTCCTGCCGCATGAGGGATGTTACGCAGAACGTTGTCCTTCCAGAGCTTAAGGAACTGGAAAAGGCACTTTGCGCTATTGCAGACCGCGAGTCAGAGACCCCACAGGTTGGCCGCACCCATGGTCAGCATGCGGTTCCAATAACATTCGGCTGGTCCATTGCGGAATTTGTTTCCCGCCTTGGCAAGTCAATCCTCCGCATAGAAGAGCTTTCCAAGCAGCTTAAGGGTAAACTGGCAGGTCCTGTTGGTTCTTACAACGGCCCCAGCATGATTGTAAAGGATCCCGAAGAGCTTGAGCTTACCTACATGCACTTTTTGGGCCTTGAGCCAAGCGAATATTCAAACCAGCTTGTTGAGCCGGAATACCTCCTGCGCCTTTTGCTTGAGATGAACGTTGCCTTTGGTATTATTGCAAACCTTGCCGATGACCTCCGCAACCTTCAGAGGAGCGAAATTGGTGAAGTGTTTGAATATTTTGCTTCTACACAGGTTGGTTCTTCTACAATGCCACAGAAGCGCAATCCTTGGAACAGCGAGCACGTAAAGTCTTTGTGGAAGGCCATGTGCCCACGCGTCCTTACTTTCTACATGGACCAGATTTCTGAACACCAGCGTGACCTTACAAATTCTGCAAGCCAGAGGTTCATTTCTGACTATGTTGCAGGCTTTACGATGGCTGTTGCCAGAATGAAGGCTGTTGTTTCCGGGCTTCAGGCAGACCGCGAGTCTATGGCACGCAACTTGGCCGGTGCTGGCGGAAAGGTTAAGGGTGGAGTTCTTGCTGAACCCGCATACATCCTTCTTGGTGAAGCTGGCGTTAACGACGGACACGAGGTTATCAGAAAAATCACCCTGGAAGCAGAGCAGACGGGCAAGACATTCTTTGAAGTGCTAAAGACCCACACAGATGCCTATGCAAAGATTACTGCCCAGCTGGAAAAGCTTGGCGTGGAAAATCCGTCCAATTTCTTTGAAGACCCGGCCCGCTACAGGGGACTTGCGGCTGTTAAGTCTAAGCGTCTTGCAAAGAAGTATGCTGAACTGATGGGTGCTGCGACAAACTAGTTTTTTATGGAGTATAAAATATGAAGAAATTGATTGCTTTGGCTGCAGCCCTTTGTTGCTGTGCCGCAATTTCCTTTGCTCAGGTTAAAACTGCCGGTGAATTTTTTAAGTCTGTAAGCGATTACTATGCAGAGATGAGGGATTATGTTGTTACCCTTAACATAGATGCAAACGGAAAAAAGATGGCTGGTACTGCAATGTGGCACCGCCCCCAGTTTTTGCGCATAAACTTTTCTTATCCGGGTGGACAGACTTTTGTTTACGACGGTGACGAGCTTTTTATTTACCTTCCTTCACAGGCAACTGTTCTGGAGCAGAAGGTTTTGAATGCTGAACAGGCTGTTCCTGCAAAGGGTCTTTCTCTTTTGCGCCGCTACTATACTATTACTTATGAATCTGGCCAGGATCCGGTTCCGCTGGAAGAGGGCAGTTCTACAAAGGTAATAAAGCTTTTGCTTACCCGCCGTTCTGCCGCAGAGGAATTTACCACTATGACAATTTCCATCCTGCCAGAATCAAAGCTTATCCGCCGCATTGTTGCCCACACCCAGAATAACGGAACTTATGTCTTTAACTTTACAGGCTGGTCAATCAATGCCGGGGTTCCGCTCCGCCGCTTTGAATTTGAAATGCCGCCGGATATTAACAGCTACAACAATTTCTTGTTATCGGAGTAAGTCGATATGCAGAGCTATGGTGCAATACTAAAGGAAAAAAGGGAAGAAAAAGGCCTTACTGTTGAACAGGTCGTAAAAGACACTTCTATTTCCTACCAGTATATTACGGGCTTGGAAAATGAAAAGGACGACGTGTTCCCTGCCGGTGCCTACATGGTCGGTTTTTTAAAGAACTATGCCGACTACCTTGGTGTTTCCAGCGAGGATTTGATACGCCTGTACCATGCAAAGAAAATTCAGGAGTCTCCAACACCGGAAGCTCTTCTTAGAAAGACAAAGCCAAAATTCCTTGTGCCGCTGATTGTTTCCGGTGCAGTGGTTCTTGTTGGCGGAATTCTTGCCTACCTTTATTTTGGTGTGTTCAAGGTTCCACAGAAGTTGCAGGAAAGGGCACTTTTGAATGCTACGGCAAAGAAGGTGAACCAGTATATGGTTACCGACCAGCCGCAGGAACTCCGCCTTTACAAAGGTGACCAGCTGCTTGTTCCTTTTGAAGAAGGTGAAGGCCATACTCCGCTTACCATTTCCGGTACGATGGGACGCCTTGCAATAGAAACTCCTGTTGGAACACAGGTCTTTGACTTGAGCGAGGAGCGCGTTCTTGACATTAACGGAGACGGTATTTCTGAGCTGATTGTATACCTTAGCGACATTAGCAATGTTTCGGAAAAGAACGGTGCCCAGGTCCGCGTTTCTTTGGGCAGTTCACAGATGGTTGCTTCTCAGCCTGCTGCCACAGAAAACGTTGAGCTTATTGCAAAGCCTTCTATTGGTACCGAGGGAGTTGCAAACACTTCTTTGAATACAGCCACCATGAAGGTTATTCATGAGGATTCACGCTCTTATCCGTTTACAATAGACTTCTCTTTCCGCGGCCCATGCTATTTCCGCTACAAGATAGACAGCAATTCAAAGGTAGAGAGAAACTTCCGCACTGGTGAATCTCTTACCGTAACTTCACGCTACAAGGGTGTGCGCCTTTGGATGAGCAATGCCTACAACGTAAAGATGAAGGTTCGCGCCGGAATGGATGCCTACGATTTGGAAGTTGGTAAAGCCGGTCAGGTTGCCGTAGAAGACATCAAGTGGGTTCAGGGACGCGACGGTAGATTCAGAATCGTTATTCAGGAAGTTGACTAAACATCCACTTTAAATTCTTAGATGGAAGCAAAGAAGTTTTTTTTAGACCAACACGGATGCGCAAAAAACCAGGTGGACGGGGAAATTTTAGTTACCCGCCTGCTGAACAAGGGGCTTTTGCAAACTTTTGATGCCCAGGAAGCAGATTTAATAATTGTAAACAGCTGCGGTTTCATTCAGAGTGCAAAAGAGGAAAGCCTTAATTCAGTTTTGGAAGCAAGGCAGGAATACCCAAATGCAAAGATTGTTCTTGCCGGTTGTCTTGCAGAGCGTTATGCAGACCAGTTCAAGAAAGACCTTCCGGAAGCAGACGCTATTTTTGGCAACGGAGACCTAAGCCTAATTGATTCAACCGTAGATTCTCTTTTTGCCGGTGAAAGGCCAGTCGTAAAGGCTTTGCAAAAGGGTGTTTGCTGCGGCAACAGGAACCTTCTTTTAAACTACAAGGGTAGCGCCTACGTAAAGATTACCGAGGGCTGCAACAACTGCTGCTCCTTCTGCGCAATTCCCCTTATCCGTGGCCAGCTCCGCTCAAGAAAAATATCCGAGATTGTAGACGAAATAAAAGAGCTCTTAAAGAGGGGCGTAAAGGAATTCAATCTTATTGGGCAAGATTTGGCTGCTTTTGGTTGTGGCAAGGACGACTTTGTTTTTGATGCTAAAAAAAGCGGTGAGGCTTCTTGTGAAAAGTCAAAGCTTTTGTGCCTTTTGGAAAAGATTGCGGAACTCAAAGGTGACTTCTGGGTTCGTCTGCTTTACATTCATCCCGACCACTTTAATACGGACATTCTGAGCCTTTTGCAGAAGGACAAGCGCTTCCTTCCTTATTTTGACATACCCTTCCAGTCTGGAGACGACGCGATAATCCGCGCAATGAACCGCAGGGGCACTTTTGACTCTTACGCGGAACTTGTAGAAAAAATCCGTTCTGATTTGGGCGAATGTTGCATAAGAACTACTTTCTTGACGGGATTTCCGGGAGAAAGTGACGGTCAGGCAGAGCGCACGCTTGAGTTCATGAAGAAGATTCAGCCGGACTGGTCTGGTTGCTTTGCCTACAGCCGCGAGGAAGACACTCCCGCTGCAAAGTTCAAGGATCAGGTTCCCAAAAAGAAGGCTCTGGCTCGCGAAAAAAAGTTGCAGGCTTTGCAGGAAGAAATTACCCAGGAAAGGCTTTCCCTCCGCGTAGGAAAAATTTATCCTGTCTTGATTGAAGAAATTGTTCAGACGGGGGAGGATGCTTCGGAAGATGAGGGCTTGGCTATTGGCCGCTCTTGGTTCCAGGCTCCTGAAGTGGACGGAAGCTTTGTGGTACGCTACGATGCAGACAATGCGGATGCGGTTAAAGCAATTGTGCCTGGTGCAATCGTGAAGGCAAAGGCATTGGCTGTTAGCGGCGTGGACATTGATTCGGAACTTGTCCTATGACAGACTTTTCTCCGCAGTATCTTGACGTGCTTAATGAGGAGCAGCTTGCCGCAGTAACCCACGAGGGTAAGAGCCTTTTGATTTTGGCTGGGGCAGGAACTGGAAAGACGCGCGTTGTAACTACAAAAAT
Source organism: Treponema sp. (assembly GCA_017961705.1). GTDB lineage: Bacteria > Spirochaetota > Spirochaetia > Treponematales > Treponemataceae > Treponema_D. The sequence goes on along the minus strand of JAGCWT010000156.1, from coordinate 10,126 downwards.
TGCATGGCTCATTCAGCACAAGCATGTTGACCCGTATTCAATTCTTGCTGTGACCTTTACAAAAAAAGCTGCCAATGAGATGAAGGAGAGGGCGATTGCCCTTGAACCAAAGGCCGCTTGGTCGCAAATAAGAACCTTCCATTCCTGGGGTGCAAACTTTTTGCGCCGGTATGCAGACGAAGCAGGGGTGAGCAAAAATTTTACAGTCTACGATGAAGACGACATGGCAACTGTCCTTTTCGATGCCATACCTTCTCTTCCTAAAAAAGAAGCCCCTCATATTGTAAAAAAGATTTCACTTGCAAAGGATTACGGCCTTACCCCAACTTCCAAAAACTTGGAGCTTGTTGGCGGGGACGGTGTTTTTGCAGAACAGTATGCCCTTTACCAGGAGCGCCTTAGGTTAACCGGCAATGTGGATTTTGGAGACCTGATTCTTCTTCCCTACCTTACGCTAAAGAATAACGAGGCTATCCGCCGCGACATACACTTCCGCTACCGGGTAATCATGGTGGATGAATACCAGGATTCAAACATAGCCCAGTCACTTTTGCTGCAGGAGCTTAGCGGTATTAACGAAAATTCTGGAACATACGTCTGTGTTGTTGGTGATGATGACCAGAGCATTTACCGCTTCCGTGGTGCAGAAGTGCGCAATATACTTGAATTTAAAAATCAATTTGCAGGAACAGACCTTATACGCCTTGTGCAGAACTACAGGTCAACCCCAGAAATTTTGTACTGCGCAGATTGCGTTGTTTCCAATAATGAAGGAAGGCTCGGGAAGACTCTTGTGGCAGCCCGTGGAAAGGGAAAAAAGCCGACGCTTGTTTTTCTTCCAAATCAGGATGACGAGACCCAGTTTTGCGCGGACATAATTGAGCAGCAGCACAAAAAGGGCGTTCCCTATTCCGACTGGGCAATTCTTTACAGAACCAACGCACAGTCGCTTGGTTTTGAAACAAATTTCCTTCATTCAAAAATTCCTTATGCGATTGTTGGCACTTTAAAATTCTATGAGCGCGAGGAAATAAAAGACGCCCTCGCGTGGATTTCTCTTGTGGCAAATCCAAGGGATGTAGTTGCATTCCGAAGGATTGTGAACAAGCCTGCTAGGGGTGTGGGGCCTGCAAGTCAGGACAAGATTGTGGAAGCTGGCCTTGGTCAAAATTTGGTTGAGTCCGCAAAAAAAATGAAGCTTCCAAAAAAAGCCTCGGAAGGTATTGCGGAATTCTGCAAGATTTTTGATGAATTGAATTCAATGCTTCCTGATGAAGAAATGAATCTTGGCGGAGAAGCGGCTGGGAGTGCAGAAGAGAATGAGGGTGCTGCCCCAAAGGCTGTGGACGCGAACAAACTTTCCCTTGCCGACTTTATAAAAGAAGTTTGCGAAAAGACAGGTCTTAATGAATTTCACGAGGCTCAGGATGAAATTGCCGGTACGCAAAAGCTTGCAAACTTGGAGGAACTTACCAACAGTGCTGTTCAGTATCCCCTCTGCAGAAAAGGCCTGCTTGACTTTTTGGACAGCATAAACCTTGACCGCTCAACCTTGGGCGAAGAAGAAGACGGCTCTTTGCAGGACAGGGTAACTCTTATAACTTTGCACAACACAAAGGGCCTTGAATACAAGCGGGTCATAATTACCGGAATGGAATACGGTGTTTTTCCGCGCGAAGGAAAAGTTGGTGATGACTTGGAAGAAGAACGCCGCCTCTTTTACGTTGGAATTACCCGTGCCCAGAACGAGCTTTATTTTACAAGCTGTGCAATCAGAAGGCTTTACGGCCGGACAAACTACATGCAGCCAAGCCCCTTCCTTTACGAACTTGAAAAAGGAAGCGTCCGCGTGCTTGGACAGCAGCCCTTTGCATTCCAGGGGGCTTACGATGCGGGTTCGGGTACATCTTCCTCTGCCACATACTCTGACCCAATAGCAAAAAAATACCGCAAGGGTGCCATGGTTTACCATGACGACTGGGGACACGGCCAAATTGTAAGCGGAGATTTTACGGCAGACGGAGAGTATGTTGTTACCGTAAATTTTGAAACCGGGGGCAGCAAAAAATTCTTGCCCAAGTACCAAAGCTCCTCTTTGCTGGTGGAAGGTACTTGATATTCCGCCTAGCCCCGATTGGAAGGGCGGCGTAGCCGTTGCCGCAAGGCAATGGAGGCGGTAGCCGAAACCCTGGAAAGCGGGGGATACTGATAAACTGACCGGACACGTAGTGCCGGGCACAGTAAAAAGTTGGCATGTGCTCCAGAACAAAAATCCTTATAGAATTGCGCTATTGAACCAAGTGCGTTTTTTGACTAAAATGATTTTATGTTAGCAAAAAGAATTCAAAACCTTCATCCCTATGTTCCGGGCGAGCAGCCTAAGGACAGGGAATACATTAAACTTAACGCAAACGAAAACCCCTATCCGCCACACGAAAGCGTTGCACAGGCACTTTCACAGGCGGCACTTACAAGGACTGCAAAGATTGGCCTTTATCCCGATCCGGATTCAAATGAACTGCGCTCTGCCATAGCAGATATGCTGAACAGCACAGGCGGTGTTTTTTGCACTTCGGATGTTAGCGGGCAAAAATGCAGCCCTTCTTCCAAGGATAAGATTCCCTTTGAAGTTACCCCGGACATGATTTTTTGCGGCAACGGAAGCGACGAAGTTTTGAGCTTTGTATTCTACACTTTTTTTGACGGAGACAGGCCTCTTGTTATGCCGGAGTTTACATACAGCTTTTATCCTGTTTACTGCGGTTACTACGGCATTCCCATGTGCACTGTTCCACTAAAGTCTGACTGGCAGCTGGACAAGGACGCTATGCTTTCTGCTGCAAACAAGACGGACAGCGCAATTATTTTTGCAAACCCCAATGCTCCTACAGGCATTTCAATTCCGCGCGATGAAGTTCGCAAGATGATTGAAAAGGCACCAAAGGACAAGGTTTTTATTGTGGACGAAGCCTACTGCGACTTTGGCGGAGAAAGCTGCATTCCCCTTCTTGCTGAATTCAAGAACCTTGTGATTGTCCGCACCTTTAGCAAGAGCCTTTCTTTTGCTGGCATGAGGCTTGGCTATGTTGTAGCATCCCCGGAGCTTATAAAGTCCATCTTTATGGTAAAAAATTCATTTAACCACTTTCCGGTTGACTTTATGGCCCAGACTGCCGGCATTGCTTCCTGCAAGGCTGCCTACTACTATGCAGAAAATTCACGCAAGATAGTTGAACAGAGGGAAAGCTTTACAAAGTTTTTGCGGGACAAGGGATTTTTTGTAATAGACAGCAAGACGAACTTTGTCTTTGCAAAAAAGGACGGACTTACAGGGGAGTCAATCTACCAGGCTGTAAAAAAAGAAGGAATCCTTATCCGCCACTTTAGCACAAAGGGAATTGAAGACTTTGTAAGGATAACGATTGGCACGGAAGAGCAGATGGCTGCCCTAAAAAAGATAATGGGCAATTTGTAGGGAAGGGCATTCCCGGGAGACAGTATGAAATTTTTGGTTTTAAGCGATATTCACGGTGACTTGGAGCATCTTGGGCAGTTGGAGGGCGAGTTTAAAAAAGCGGACGCTGTATTGTTTGCGGGTGACTTTGCAAAATTTGGTGAACCCGAGACTGCTGAGCCTGTGCTAGAAAAACTTTGCTCTATGCACAACACGATTTTTTCTGTGATTGGAAACTGCGACGAGCCTGATTTTATTGGCAACATAGAAGCTAAGGATATTAGCGTGCAGAAAAGCCTTGTTCAGTTTGAAGGGCTATGCATTGCTGGTAGCGGTGGCGGCTTGCCTTTTGGTGGTGCTGCAAATGAGCGCGAAGATGCTGAACTTGCCACTGACTTTAATATTCTTACCGAGCAGGGTTCTTGTGAATGGGATAACCTTGTTGCCATTATGCACAATCCGCCAAAGGACACTGACTGTGACAAGATTAGCGCCGGCATTCATGTAGGAAGCGAATCATTGAGGGCTTTTATTGAACAGTACAAACCGCTTGCCGTTGTTACCGGGCACATCCACGAGAGCGTGGCTGTATGCAAGATTGGTAACACAACCGTTATAAACCCAGGTGCCCTTATGGAAGGAAAGTACGGTTGGCTTGAAGTTTGCAAAGAGGGCGGTGCCTGGCAGGTAAAAAAAGCCGAGCTTTGTTCCCTCTAGAAAACGCGTTCAGGGTGACAGTGGTCACGCAAATTATTTTTTCTTTGCGGCCTGCTTGTCCATTTTGGCGATTGTCCGCTTTTGTATGCGGATTTTTCGCCTTTGGGCAAGTGGCACTCTTTTCTTTACTTCCGGGGTAAGGCGGCGCTTCATAAAGAAGAGGTAGGCCAATACTCCTGCAAACAAACACATGGAAAGCACTATTATCGCACCCACCCATGAAGACTTTTGCCAAGGAAGAGGCACGTTGATTCCAAAGTAGCTTGTGATGAGGGTTGGCAGTACAAGTACCAGGTTCCAGCCTGTCATTGTCTTCATAACAATGTTAAGGTTGTTGCCCAAGACGGTGGAGAAAGCGTCGTTCATGCCGGCCATGATGTTGGTGTATGTGTCTACCATTTCCATAGCCTGCCTGTTGTCTATTTCTACGTCGTCCAGCCAGTCCTGGTCTTCTTCGTCAAGCTTGATGATTTTTGTCTTTCTAAGTTTTTCTAGCAGCATCTGGTTGCTTTTGAGCGATGTTGCAAAGTAAACAAGAGACTTTTGTATGTTTAAAAGCTGAATGAGTTCGTGGTTTTGAACTGACTGCAGCATTTCGTTCTGGATAGTTGTTGCGCGGCGGTTAAGCTCTTTTAGGTAGCGCAGGAACATTATGTCTGCACGGGCCATAAAGCGGATTGTTACGGCTGGAAAGTCGTTAAAGGAAAGGTCTTTGATTCTGTTGGCGGAAAAGTCGCGCAGAACTTCGCAGTCTGTCCAGCAGATTGTTATGAAGAGGTTTCCCTTTATGATGATTCCAAGCGGTGTGCAGAAGTAGCTAATGTCGTCTCCGGGAGAGAATACCGGCAAGCGTACTATTGCGAATGTGTATTCAAATTCTTCGTTGTAGTCTATGCGGGAAAGTTCGTCCGGGTCCAGGGCATCCAGCATGTTTTCCGGATCGATTTTGTATTTTTCTTCTAGTTCCGCAATGTCGTCGCGGGTAACTGAGCGTGCGTCCACCCAAATCTTTGAGTGCCTGTTAAGCTCTTCTTCTTCTTTTTCTACAAGTTTGCCGTCTTCCTGCTGCCAGTATTTTATCATATTCAGCTTGCCTCTTTTTTTTGGTTCAGGCGCGGTTGGCAGAAAAAATCAAAGGATGATCTGTGCTTTATTTAACCGGAGGCCTGTTTGCTCGAATGAGCCGTATTGATGATAACCGGAACTACTGCCGCTATCCACTTTCCGCCTCCGAATTTTTGGAATATTGAAGTTTAACAAACTTTTTGTAGTTATAGCAGAAAAAGGGAAAAAAATCAAGTGCAAGTAGAAATGAACCAAAGAACTTAGTTTTGTGTTCCGGTGAACGTACAAATAATTTTACGGAAAACAAAGTGACAAAAGCATGGACTTGCCCGGCGGGTCCCGACTGGCAGCGTAGCGTCAAGCCGCGACGGAAAAAATCAAGGAATCCTCTCTAAAGGGTCCCTCCTTGCTTTTTTCCTGCGTCCCACCGTTCAATTCCATGCTTTTGTCATTGGTGATAGGCGTTTGGGCTCGGTACAAATGTTTTTTTTTGCCCGCACTTGCTACCGTTGTGTGCTTCCAGCTGCACACAAAACTGAGTTCTTTGAAATGAATATGATTTCTACTTGCTTTACATAAGGAAGGTTGGAAGAGAAATTGTTTTGCTTTATTGGAAAAAGAATAATTGGTTGCTAAGGAAATATTTGCTGTAAAGACGCGTTAAGGATTGGAGGGGCGGCGTAGCCGTTCGCGGCTTGTCCGCGAATGAAGCGAAAGCGGAACCCCGGAAAGCCTGACCCCCGCATTGCGGGGGTAACGCCCAACGAAGGATGAAAGAATGTTACGGCAGGTTCTTGATAAGCTTTGTCATGTAAAGCTCAATGTAGTGCTTTAGTGCCGGGTGGTTCTTTACCTTCATAAGAGCCGGGCTGTCTACCAGGGACTGAGCAAGGCTGTCTACGCGCTCAACAGAGAAGTTTTCGTTCTTGAAGGTGCGGAGAATCTTGCGTGTATAGTCACGGATGAGCGTGTTAACGTCTTCCGTAAGGTTGTCGTGGCTCTTCTGACCAAGGCGGTCGTTCCATTCGTGCAGGTAGGAGTCAAGCTCGCGGTTGAGCGTACTGTTTGCAGGAACAAGAACCTGTTCAACTTCGGATGCCTGCTGGCGCACAACGCGCTTGCGGTTCTTCTGCGGATCGCCCAAGTCCTTGGAGTCAAGCTCCTGCTTCTTCTTGTCTGCGCTTTCCTTTTCTTCCTGAATCATCTTCTGGGAAGAAGTCTTTTTTGCATCCTTGTCGCGTCTGGCCTTTGACTTCTTTACGATGAAAGACATAATCCATGAAAGGATCGGTATGGAGTGCCAGAAAGGCAGCTTTATCTTTGCGTCGGAGTAGATTTCCTGCCTGTTGAGCAAGAGAAGCTCGCTGTAAGGAATAAGCATGTCGTCGCGGTAAAGGGTAATCTTTCCGGGTGTCTGGTCGTCGAATGCAAGTACCGGGAGGAAAGAGGAGTGCAAAATTCCGTAAAGAATTGGTGCTATTACGCGGAGTTCCCTTTCGAGGCAGTTTTCAAAAGCCTGCTGTTCCTTCATCTCTGGCAGGGTTTCAAACTTGGAAAGGCAGTTGTACCAGTCTTTGGTAAGGCTTTCGCTTATTACAACACGCGCGTCGTTGCAGAGGCGTACGATAAGCGGCATAACCTTTTCCTTAAAGATAAAGTAGCCGGAACCGTCTTCTGTGCGGAAAATAAGTACTTCCGGCAGGTTTGAACCGATAGTTTCGCTTGTAAGGGCCTCCAGGTGAACCTTAAGGTCTTTTTCCGAATATTTGCCAAGCAAGTACTGACCATGGTTGTCCTTCATCTTGGAAACCTGTTCCATGGTAAAGTAGTATGGCGGCATGTGCATCATTTCTTCCAGCTGCTTAAAGGCAACTTCCTTCTGCTGGCGTTCACCTGCTTTTGCCTTGTAGTAAGCCGCTGCAACTTCTATTACACCGATGGACTGAAGAACATTCACGTCTTCTGTAGTAAAGTCCTTAACCTTGTTGTAGTCCTGCTTTATAAAGTAGAACATCTGGCTCCAGTAATAGAATGTATCTGCACTGTGGCGCAATCCGTCCAGGGCTTCTTCTGGCTTTGCAACAAACTGCTTAAAGAAGTTCTTTATGGCAAGCTCTTTGCCCGGGTTGGAATTTGTAAGCTTTTTAAGGAAGTATTCGTGGCTTTCTCCCTTGCGCAGGAAATCCTGAAGCTTTTTAAGGGAAATGTCTATAAGAGTGGACACAGAAACCGTGGAAGGCAGCAAAAGTGCCGGCACGTTGTTTCCAAACAGAACCGCATAAAGGGTACGACTGTCGTACTCCTGTTTTTCCATAAGCTTGTAGAGCAGGTCAGAAGCGTTCTGCTTGCTAAGGATATCCGTGGGTACGTTGTGGGGGATATCATTTATGCTTGGGAAAGACGTTGAAAAGTTCTTGGAAAGGTTTGTGTATGACTCTGTAAAGCGGTCAATAAAGTATGCAAGTACGTAAAGAGTCTTTTTTCCCTGTCCCTGGTTTACTATGGCAATCTGCTTTTCTGCAGCAAAATTTTCCAGCTCGGCCTGTAAAGTGGACGTTCCGGCTCCTGTGTAGGGGATAAGTTCCGGACTTTCGTCTATGTGATGCTGTGCATAGCGGTTAACATAATCAGCAAATTCCGAGTAGTCTACTTGTGGGGACCTGATTTTTTCAGTATAGAATTTTAATAACTGTAAAATAATTGGTGTTGTAGCCATAATACTCAATATATCGTATTTTTTAGTCCATAACAACACCTTTTGGGCGTATAAATAAGAAATTATTTGCCTTAAAAGGAAGATTCCGGCTAAAAACAGCAGCCCATGGGAGGGTACGTCAATTCTTTGCAAAAGGGGCTGATATTTTTTTTCTGGAGCCGCTTTTTTGGTTTTACTGCCCTTCGGGGTGGCTTTTTTTACGGGCTTTCCGGGGTTCCGCGCTAACCGCGCTCCATTGCCTGCGGCAACGCGTTCCGCGCCCCTACAATCCCGGCTAGGTTTCTTATCAAGAACGTTTTCAGACAGATTTCGCTGGTAGTGAAGCCAAAAACTGATTTACCTGCCTACAATCCCGGCTAGGTTCTGTTTCAAGAAAGAAAAAGAAGAAAAATTTGCGCAAAAGTGTCAAATCCTGACTTTTAAAGATGAATATATCTATGTAAGCCTGTAGAAAAAAGCAGGGCCCGCTAAGCTCTATGGGTAAAAAACAAAAAGTCGCACGCTTTTGTGCGGAGGGAAAATATGAATAGTTTGAATCAGATTATCGTGGAAGGAAACATTGTCCGTGAACCGGAGCTTAAGTCATTGCCAAGTGGAGCCGCATTCTGCACCCTGCCCATCGCTGTGAACCGCAAGTTCAAGACTGGAGACGGTAACTATGCGGAAGATGTGTCCTATTTTGACGTAGACACTTTTGGGGGACTTGCCGAAGTGTGCGCAAAGTGGTGCCCCAAGGGTAGGGGAATAAGGGTTGTTGGCCGCCTTAAGCAGAACCGCTGGAAGGATGATGCCGGTAAAAGCCACAGCAAGGTAAAAATTGTTGCCGAGCACATCGAATTTAAGCCCGTCCTAAAGAAGAATCCGGACGGAAGCATTGCCTCTCAAAAAGACATGGAGAATTCCCCAAAAAGCGCAGACCTTGGAACTCCGCCGCTAAGCAAAAAGAAAAAGCTTGCCATGCTTGCAGAAGCCGCCGTTGCTGCCCAGCACGAACAGGAGGCCAATGACATTCCTGTATTCTAATTAACCAAATATGAATTTCCGGTGGTTTTTACCGGGCCTCCATTCCCGTATGCCCACATTCGCCTCTTGAGCCTGCGGGAGCCATCAAAATCTCTTTATCCGGTAAAAGCCACTGTTTTTTTTGCGAAACGCTTCTGCGGATTGCATTTGTTACACAAAAAATAAAAATGTGGTAAAATATGAAAGTGTACCTTGATAACTATTCAGATGCTTTCTGAGGAGGGCTTGTAATGGCAGATGTAACATATAGTCCGGCTGCAACCGTTGAACTTATGACCCGTGGAATGGAATGCCTTGTAAAAAACATGGGCATTGTAGAAGCAGAAAGTTTTATTGCTGCAATTCTGAGGGAACGCTTCGATTATACAAAGTGGCATAAAGAATATTTTACCCAGGATGAATCTGTTGAAAAATTTTTGCAAAAAGCTTCTGCCTATGCTAGAAAAAAAGTTTAACACCGGAGAAGTTATGAAAAAGGCGTTATTTCTTGCTTTTTTATTTTTGTTTCTTTCTTGCACAAATGTTTCCAGCAAGAAAAAAGAAGATATTTTGCAAAAATTGCGAAGTGCCAACCAATATGAAGGCTCATTGATTGGAGGATTCGCCCAGAAATCAGAACTGTATGAAGACGCAGAAGAATTAATGAGCCTTTGCAGCGACAGGGAAATGCTCAAGCTGCTTAACGACAAAAGCCCCGTGGTAAAATGCTACGCCGCAACTTTTATTCAGGACAGAGATATAAAGGCTAACTGGTACAATATTTTGCTTAAGCAAGCAGAAGATTATACTAGCGTTCAAGACTTCTCTTTCTGCATTATCTCTGAATGTTACGCAGGAGATTTTATTCTCAATTCTTTGTTCAGTAAAAAGCTGACTGACTCTGAGCAAAGTAAAATGAAGCTGGAACTGGTAAAAAATCAGTCAAAGCTTAATTTTGCAAATTCCATATTGCTAGGCCAAGACATGTCCGACGAGCTGTATGCTGCAACAAGGGAATGGGCTTTAAAGGGAAATGAAAGTGCAATCTTTTCCCTTGCAAAATACAAAAAGACCCAAGACTTGCAGTTAATCGACAGCCTAAAAGACAAGGACATTGATTTGTTTTTTAAGGCCTGCCAATATAACACAAGGGAATCGCTCAAACCCTTCCT
>JAGCWT010000155.1 GCA_017961705.1 Treponema sp. | reverse complement strand
TAATACCAAAATTGAATTCACGATAAGCTTGATCAAAAAACTCAAAACCTATTCGATAATGCTCCCAGTTGTTTCTGTAGAAATAAAAACCAGAGTATTTTTCCGAAGATAAAGAAACCTCACGTAATTGTAAATTATTGTTTTTTGCAATTTCCTCAACAATTAGCTTAAGCCTTTCTTTAATCAATCTATCACCTAATTTTGGTGACATATGCTCAGACTCAAAAACTTTCTCTATATTTAAATATAAATCTTTCTGTGCTAAGTTTTCTGATTTGAAGAAATTATCATAGTCTTTCCCCAATATGCTTTTATATTGCGGAAGTACTTTATCTATTAAATATTCAACTCGTGCAAATAGGTTTTCACATTCAGAAAAATCAACATCCAAATCTTTAAAATCATCACTGCCAGCTTTCCCATAATGATGACAACAAAAATCCCGACCATCGTTATATGAATATTCTATAGTTATATATCTTTTTATTTCTTCGTTTTTAAGCCTCGAAAATATTGCATCAGATTCTAAATAAAACGTATCATCATCGAGTTTAATTTCTTGATTTTTTTTTGCGTATTCAAAAAACTTATTAAAAGTTTCTCGATAAAACGCTCTTAAACTTTCATGATTAATGATTCTTTTAGAAAGATACTTTATATTATTTTTTAAGTTGGCATCTTCTGACTTATCCTCTATATATTCTCGTGTAAGTGCTAATTTACCAAACTCATTTGTTGCCCCCTTTTTATCAATTTCCTCAAACAAAGCTTCCCAAAAAAGAATATATTTTTTATCTAAAGGGATGTCATTCATATGAGAATATTTTTTTGGAACGAGAAACGCATTTCTATTATCAGAATCTCCCTCTGATTCAGTTAAAGGGGCATCATTTATTTTTACCTCATATCTATAATCTTTGTCCTTCGTTCTTACAGTAAAGTCAGGAATTGTCTCCTTTAGATAATCCTGACAAGTTACATCAACTATATATTCATAAGACACCCCAAATGGTTTTAATAAAAAGTTGAAGAGAATTTCTTTTTTCCACAAAGCGTCATTTTTAAAAATTGATACAATTGCTTGTGTTGCCTCATTTTCATAAATAGTCATTTTCACCTCTCTGTTACCCAGTGAGCAATCCACTTGACAATAATTATACTGCACCAAGGAAGGTTTGTAAACGCGAGTATAGTAGTGCATGTTGGAAGGAGGTTGCAGAACAAGGCCTAGCCCCGATTGGAAGGGTGGCGAAGCCAAACCGCCGGAGGCGGGTCGGAGCGAGAGCGGAGCCCTGGAAAGCGGGATTAAATTGGGGTCTGCAATTTTTACCCGTAAGTTTTCTTTTGGAAATTTGGCTGCTTGTTTTGACAGGAAATGGGCGCGCATCCTTGGCACTGCTTGTTTGCGACTTAGGGTAAAAGTTGCAGCAGTTGAACCAAGGAATGCGCTCCATAAAAAAAATAAAGAACTATTAGACAAGTTCTTTTTTGATTGCGTTAAGAAGCTCGTCGTAGGTTTCGAAGGCTGGGATTGTGGGGTTGTCGGCTTTGATTTGGTCGGTGCTCTTGAAGAGGAAGCCTGCCTTGCTTGCCTTTATCATGCCCAGGTCGTTGTGGCTGTCGCCGGATGCGATTGTCTGGTAGCCGATGGACTGGAGGGCTTTTACGGTTGTGAGCTTTGACTGTTCGCACCTCATTTTGAAGCCGGTGATTTCTCCGGACGGGGCAACTTCGAGTGTGTTGCAGAAGATTGTTGGCATGCCGAGTTTTTTCATGAGCGGGGCTGCAAACTGGGTGAAGGTGTCGCTAATGATTATGACCTGGCAGAGTGAGCGGAGTTCGTCTAGGAATTCTTTTGCGCCGGGCATTGGGTCTATTGTTGCGATTGTTTGCTGGATTTCTTTGAGGCCAAGGTGGTGTTCCTTTAGGATTCCGAGTCTCCACTTCATGAGCTTGTCGTAGTCGGGTTCGTCGCGGGTGGTGCGCTTGAGTTCCGGGATGCCTGAAGCTTTTGAGAATGCAATCCAAATTTCTGGAACCAATACGCCTTCCAAGTCCAGGCAGGTAATGTACATGTTGTTTGCCATATTTTCCTCTTTAATTCATTTCTAATTGTTTTGTGCCGTGAGTATAGCAAATTTTCTGATTATTGGGAATCAGGGGATTTTTTTAGGTCTTCCAGGACGGCTTTTACTTCGTAGGAGAATGAATACAGGTCGTTGAAGAGCATCTGGTTTTTTGAGGCACATTCGGCGAAGAGGTTGACTGTGTTTTTGTTTAGGTCGTCAAAGTGCTGGATTTGCTCTATGAGGCTGTTTATGTTCTGTATGTTGGCAGAGACCTTCTGGCCGATTCTGTTTACGTTCTCGTTGTTTTCGCCGTTGATTTTCCTCATCATGTCGAAGCGTTCGAGCGTTTTGTCTGCCTGGTCGCTCAAGCCCCTTAGGTTTTTGGAGTTGTTCTGGGTGTCTGAGCCAAGCAGGGAAATGGATTTTCCAAGGCGGCCTATGTTTTCGGAAATGCGTTCGGCTGCTTTTTTTGTTGAATCCGAAAGCTGCTTTACTTCGTTTGCGATGATTCTGAATCCTGCACCTGCGGCACCGGCATGGGCTGCTTCTATTGAGGCGTTGAATGACAAGAGGTTTGTCTGTTCGGAGATGTTCTGAATCTCGTCCACCTGCTTTGAGATGCGGTTGGTCTGTTCAACCAGGTCTGCAAACTGTTCTACATATTTTTTGTGGTCTGCTTCTATCTGCGCTACGGTATTGTGTAGGGATGAAATTGCCCCGTAAATTTCGTTCAGGCGCTGGTTGTTGTTGGAGGCACGGTCTGAAATTCCGCTTACTTCGGCTTCCACTTCTGACGATGACTGGGCAAGGGAGGTTAAGACTTCCTTTTGCTGGCTTGCAGCTATTTCCTGCTTTTCGCGGCTTGCGACATATTCGCTATAGAATTCTGAGCCTACGGCATCTTTTGCAATGTATTCGATAAGCGACTGAATTGCATCGAGTCCGCTGTTTATAAGTTTGATACTTTCCATATTCAGTCCCCCATTACAAGTGTTACAAGTGTCTGGTTGCAGTGGATGCGGCCCAGCTGTTCTCCGTAGCAGGAAAATCCCGCGAAGGTTGGGAAGTTGGCCTTGTACTTATTGATTATTTCCCTGGAGATATTCATTCTGGCAAAGGCGAGGGTTCTTGTTATGCAGGTCATCATCAGGACGAATTTTGGGTGCGGGATGGCACTGCGTATCATGCGGCAGGTTTCGTCGCATTTTTCCAGTGGGTCGCCTATGTTCATGAGTTCCAGGGTTGAGTTGGGAACTACACGGGCAAAGAGGTTTATTTCTTTTGACGGCGTGAATCCCGCAAGTGCTGCGATGCAGACCTGGCCGGTAAGGAAGCGTCCAAATGGGTGTTCAAATGTCATGTTTGCGGCTTCTTCTTCGGAGACACCAAGTTTTTTTGCATAGACTTTTTGCGCAGCTTCTCCGTCGAACTTGATTATCTTTCTGTTTACGGTGTCTGCCTGGGAGACAAAGAAGGTCTTTCCTGACCTGTTGAAGATATCTTCCTGCCTTATGTCGAAGGGAGATGCTGTTTTTACGAACATGAATGCAGCTCCGTCTTGCGTGGACTTGCCGTTGTAGCTGACGTAGGTTTTGGGTTCGTTGCCAGTGTAGCCTGCGGTTCCTCCTGCGAGCTTGAAGTTGTCGTTCTTTATTATAGAATAAAAATTGGTAAGGATTGACTCTTCTGCGTTGAAGACTCCGTTTATGAAGGCAATGGCAAAGGCGTTCATGTGGGATGACGGGTCATTTGTCTTGATTCCGCACTGCTGGAGGGCTTTTTCTATTTCTGCCTTGCAGGCAACGGGATACTTGCTTCCGTGCTCGACGAGTACTCCCCTGACCTTTACGCTTGAAGAGCTCATTGTGGTAAGGACGACTGTATCGTTCATAAAGCCTTCCATGGAAATTTCGCCGGCAGTGCTTGCGCCCATTACTTCTGCATTGGGGAAGTGCTTTTTTATTTCTTCCGACAGTTTTGCAAAGTCATACTTGATTGCCGCCATGAAGAATACAGCCTGGTAGCTTTCCACAGATTTCCTTAATTGGGAAACAAGCTCCGATGCCGCAGATACAGCGTCTGGCTTTTTTGAATAAACAACTTCCTGTTCCATCAACAGCCTCCTAATAAAAGCAAGGAAATTCCGCCTACGAAGTATTAACTGAAAAGCTTAAGTTGCATCTTATGAATTATTATAGCATGCCATTTGCAATATTGCACTTTAAAAAAACAAAAATCGAGGTTTTTAAAAGTTGACAGATGGAATGAGGGCTAATAGAATTGAGGTATGAAGAAGATTATTGTGGTGACAGGGGCCTCTAGCGGGATGGGGGCTTCTTTTGCAAGGCAGTTGGCAGAGGAAAGTGCCCGGTTTTTGAAAGGCGGGAAAGTTCAGGCGGCTTCTGATGAGATTTGGATTGTTGCAAGAAGGAAGGACAGGCTTGAGGCTCTAAAAAAAGAGATTGGGGGCTTGGGGGAAGGGATTCCTTCCGTGAGGGTTATTGCACTGGACATAGGCGGCAGGGACGGTGCGAGGGCATTGGGAAAGATTTTTTCTGATGAAGGTGCTAAAGACGGCTCTCTTTTTATAAACGTTCTTGTTAACAATGCGGGTTTTGGAACCTACGGTGAATTTGCAGAGACGGATGTTGAGCGGGAGATGGAGATGGTGGACCTTGACTGCACTTCCCTAACCGGCATTACAGGATATGCACTTCCTTTTATGGGTAAGGGTTCAAGGCTTATAAATACGGCAAGTCTTGCTTCTTTTTTGCCGCTTGGGAATTTTGCGGTTTACGGAGCATGCAAGGCCTATGTTCTAAGCTTTACGGTTGCCCTGGCCGCAGAGCTAAAGCAGAAGGGAATAAGGGTGACTGCCCTTTGCCCTGGCCCCGTAAGCACGGAATTTGCAAACGTAGCTTCCAATGGTGCAAGGAAGGAAGTTAAGCACGGTCTTAGCTCGGACAAGACTGTTGCCCACTGCATAAGGAAAAGCCGCAGGGGTTCACTTTATGCGCTGATGGCATTCAAGTGGAAGATTGCATCTTGGGCAAGCAAGCTGGTTCCCCGCTATACGTGCGCTTGGTTTACATATAAATTTAACAAGAGGCCCAGCAACTGAAAAGTGATTTCTACAACGGCCCTTCGACAAGCTCAGGGACCGCACTTCGACTGAGCTCAGGGACCACCCTTCGACGAGCTCAGGGACCGAGGGGGCGTTTGGTAAGCCTTGGAGCTGATTCTACACGGCCCTTCGACTGGCTCTGGGGACCACCCTTCGACTGGCTTGGGGACCGGGGTGTTGGAAATCACAGGCATTTGCAAACCATGCAAGCCTACCCCCGATTGTCGGGGCGGGCGCAAGTCCGTTGCCGCGAAGCG
>JAGCWT010000010.1 GCA_017961705.1 Treponema sp. | reverse complement strand
GTAGAGGTTTTCCTCCCCTCCAAATTCTGGGGTCCAAGGTCCCCCCCCCTTGAAAACAAATATTTATTCCTATATTACAGATTTTACATTTGACATTAGCGCATTTTTTCTATACTATATTAATGAACAATTTTAAATACAATGGAGATTTGTATGGACAAAATGATTCTGTACATCGTGCTCCCCGTTGCAGGAATTGTTCTTGGATGGACTATTCGCTGGATTTATGCCAGATTTCAACTTTCCGCCTCGGAACAAAAAGCCGAACGCGTTAAACAGGATGCCATAAAGGAAGCAGAAGCTCTCAAAAAAGAGATTCAGCTTCAAGCAAGAGAACAACTCATTCAGGACCGAAACCAGCAGGAGCGGGAGAACCACGAGCGTCGTAAAGAAATTCAAGCTTACGAGAGCCGTGTTAACAAGAAAGAGGAGCTTTTGGACAAGCGGGCCCAAGAGTTTGACAAAAAAGACAAAGAATTTGCCGCTAGAGACGCAGAATTTGCAAAGCACGCGCAGCAGCTTCAGGACAAGGAAGAAAACCTCCGCACAGAACTTGAGCGGATTTCCGGTCTTACGCGCGACGAAGCAAAGTCGCTCATAATCAAGAGCCTCGAAAACGAAGCAAAGCATGATGCCCAGGCACTTCTTAACAAGATTGACCAGGACGCCCAGCTTGCAGCAGAAAAAAAGGCCCAGAGCGTGTTGCTTTCCACAATTCAGCGCATTGCCACGGAAGTTACAGGAGACCTTACGGTTACAACAGTTTCCCTTCCTTCAGACGAGATGAAGGGACGCATAATTGGCCGCGAAGGACGCAACATCCGCACTTTGGAAACGCTTACCGGAGTAGACATCATCATAGACGACACGCCGGAAGCTGTTGTAATAAGCTGCTTTGACCCCGTACGCAAGGAAATTGCCAAGGAATCACTTGAGCGCCTTATAACGGACGGACGCATTCACCCTGCCCGCATAGAAGAAATCGTGCAGAAGGTAACGCGTGAAATTCAGCAGAAGATTTACGAAGAGGGCGAAAAGGTTCTCTTTGACCTTGGAATCCACAACATGGGCCAGGACGGAGTGCGCGCATTGGGAAGGCTTTACTTCCGCACAAGCTACGGACAGAACGTTCTTACCCACTCACGCGAAGTTGCAGAAATTGCCAGCCTTCTTGCAGCAGAAATTGGTGCAAACCGCGAGCTTGCCAAGAGAGCAGCCCTTTTGCACGACATTGGCAAGGGAGCAGAAACAGACAGCGACCAGAACCACGCAGAAGTTGGCGCAGAAATGGCACGCAAGATGGGAGAAGAGCCACGCGTAGTAAACGCAATCGCCGCCCACCACAACGACGTTGAGCCACAGACTACGGAAGCCGTAATCGTACAGATTGCAGACGCAATAAGTGCTGCCCGCCCGGGTGCAAGACGCGAAACTGTAGACAACTATGTTAAGCGCCTTGAAAACCTTGAGGAAACAGCAAAGAAGTTTACCGGTGTTGAACAGGCTTATGCCATCCAGGCAGGCCGCGAACTCCGCATCCTGGTAAACAACGAAAAGATTCCGGATGAACAGGTTAAGGATCTTGCCAAGAGCATTGCAAAGCAGATCGAAGACGACTTGCGCTACCCGGGAAGAATCAAGATTACGATGATCCGCGAAACACGCATAATCGAATACGCAAGGTAAGCTACCATGCAAAAAAAGGCCGCTCCATCACGGGGCGGTTTTTTTTATTCGCCTATAAGCCTCAAAGTTCAATACAAAAACCGTCATGTTGAACTTGATTCAGCATCTGTCCTGCAGCAAGCTTAATAGTCAGCCATGAAAATTACATCTAAAATAATTGTCTTGGACTTTCATAACATCCACGAGCGACCTTCCAAAGGATTCTTCAATTTTTTTATCTCCAGATTTAAAAAGCAAATCCAGATTATTGTTTTCGTCGTAAATAATTGCGCTGTATTTGTCCAAAAAGCCTCCGTCCCAAATGATTCCGCCATAATCAGAAAAGGTGCGGATATTCTCGGTCTTATTATTGTTAAAAATATAATCGTCCAGTTCGGCTTTGTAACTGTCAAATTCAAGTTTTAAGGCAAGGCGTTCAGACAGATTAAATTTTAGGCTGATGAAGGAAAACAAAAGAGAAAATGCAAGCGGCAACAAAAAGAGAAGATCTTTTATGGCCTTATGCTTTATGCAGCTTCCAATAACAAGCACAAGATTTGCAAGAATTATGGGAACTGCAAGCAGCAGATACAGTATAGCGGCAAGAAAGGTCAATGCCCTAAAAATTTGAAAAGAGAAAATCGCAAAAAGAAGCAAAACTGCGTTCATGGCACACATTGCGATTTTAAAATACAGCCGCTCAAACCTGTCTTCCATGTAAAAGTAAGGAATACAAATCATAACCAGTATCAAAATAACAAAAAAAATCATTTTTTATACCTTCAACAAATTTTGTTATGCAGAACTTGCTTTAGCATCTGTGACACAGTTTCCTACAAAAACAAATGCATTCATATTGCAGTATACTTCCACCGCAGTATTTTTGCAAGAAATTGCTTTTGGAATCCAGGGCTTCAGTATGAGATGCCAAGTCAAGAATTCAAAATGAGTCAGCTTTGCAAAAGAGATGTCCTGCCAAAGCCATGCCCCAGAATCAAAGGTGGAAAGATTGCCACTAAAATGTGCGCAAATCAAAATCAGCCTTTCCCTGTGCGCAATAGGCAATAAAATACAGTGGCCCGCTGCTTTGCATTGCAAGAGATTTTATGTACGGATTAAATGTTGCAGAATCTGCCATAGAAGCTTCACTTTCTTCAATGCTTTTATCTTCTCCGACAGAATACCATTTTCCGCCACTTTGCTTGAATATAAAAGGCTTTGCATCGCTTTCGTCTTCTGGGCAGTACACAGCAAAATCTTGGTTAAAATATTTGTACACAAAAGCGTCATCTTCTTTTCCGCTAAAAACTGCAACAACAAGATAGTCCGCATGGTTTCCGCATGCCCACAAAAGCCCGAACCACTTCTTCTGCACTACTTTCTCATAGCCCTGCGGCACAGGTATTTTTTTGATGCTTTTGTCAAAGCGGTAAATTTTGTAGTTGTGAACAAGGGGTGCGGCAACAAAGGGCAGCAAAACAATCGCAATGGCAAGCACAAGAACTAATATTAAAACACGACTTTTCTTCATTTTCATTTTTACCCCGCCGAATGGAAAATAAATTTCACTTGTATATTATTCCATAATATTTTTCTTCATTATACTTATAACTGGCAAGGTCTTGATTCCGCATGGCATACAAAACTCCTTGGGCGCACCAGATTTTTTCTATTTTTATACAGCCGCTCTCTTGGGGAGATTCATCAAAAATATAAAGAATTCCGTCGCTATCTATCTGCCAGCTTTTGATGGAGGGAGCCAAAGGGCCTCCAATTTTTCCGAATGTGCAAGTAGCATATCTTTTCCCATCAGGACCAATTATAAAGAAAAATGATTCAACACTGTCGCTTTCTTCTGAAGAATTTTCTGAATTCATTAATTCAAAAGTGTGGTCGGCAACTTCATCTTCCTTCCAAGGATATGTGCTAATTCCCAATTCCGACGCCTGCCTTTTTATTGCCTGCTCCATCACCACATGCGTACCCAAGAAAAATAATGCAGGAAGCAGGATGAATATTGCGCAAAGGACAGAAGAAACTACGATTGCAACTTTTTTCTTTTTAAGAATGCTTCTTACAAGGAAAAAGCAGGAAAGGGCTGCAATAATAAGATAAGGAATCAGCAACTGTAAAATTGCAGTTTTCTCAACATAAATGCTTGTAGGCCCGTCTGCCCCACCGATTATTGCGATTGACGCAGCTGGTATAAGATCTTTCATTTTTCTACTCCTAATTTAGAAAATTCCCTAAGTTTTCTGGCAGCATTTTGCGTTAAAAGCCGGTTTCCGTCAAGATACTTTTCTACATTTTCCAAGCCGAACTTTTCAATTTTCACAACTTTATCCGTGTTGTCAAAAAAAAGTTTTCCATTGTATTGCCCATAAAAATCTGCAATTGTATAATCGTTTTGGAATGTATTGAACTTGACCCTAAACTTTTCGCGAATCAAACCAAGCTCAATGTACTGCTCATAGCCACCTCCTGTTTTGCCTCCGCCGCTTTTCCTAATTCCTATTTTTGCCGCCGCAATTGCACCTGCGTCATATTCAGCAAAATAAGTCTTAACACCGTTTTTTGTAAGATGTGCAGAATCAAAAGCCGATGCGGAAAATGAAAAAAAGAGGAAGGCAAGAAGAGCAAAAATTGCAATGTTCAAAGCTATGTGCAGCTTCTTAAACAAAAGCGATTTAAAAGCAAAAATCCGTACACTAAGAAAAAACAAAATCAATGCAGGCAAAATCAAATAATTACTGTCGTAATAATAGCCCAATATTTCTTTGTGGTGCTCAAGAAAGGCGTAGTGAAGATAATCCATAATAATTGAATAGGCAATCATCACGGCAAAAACTGCAATGATGTTCAGCACACCGACTTTTAGTTTTGTCTTAGACTTTTCCATTTTCATTCCACCCTGCCCTTTTGCTTCCCTTGCTTCTGTTTTAGACAAGCTAATTTCTTTTCCAAAAGTGAATCCCCATTTTTCATAATGCATTTTCCATTCAGCACAAAACGCTTTAAAGCCTTCTATATCGACCGCATCATAGTTAGAAACATCGCGTGGCAAAGAGGAATCATAAAATGCTTTTACTTTATTGGAAAAGGCAAAGACTTCCGCTTTGTATTCCTCAAAAGGAAGGCAGACCGTTTGGCCAGAATCAGAAATCAAGCGGACAAAATCGCCTTCGTGTTTTACAGTCCAGTCAAGCCCATTGGGACAGCCCCAGATTTCGCATAGCTCACCGTAATCATCTTCCGCTTCTGGGTTTGCCTCCAAACTGGAAATTGCAAACATGGAATGGCCACAGCAGGGTACAAGCTGAATTTCTGACTCCTGAATATGATTGCGGCTAAGCGTTTTAAGCAGATATAAGGCACTTGCACTCACCGTTCCGTAATCTTCAGATTGATATGAGCCGATTTGAACCCGCACATGTCCGTGTAGACACAAGTCGCCTGTATTTGCATCATCACTATCAATCCAATAAAAACTATCCACATCAATTTTAAATTCACTCATAAATTTCTAAAGACACAAGACTCTTTACTCCAGGTAGCCGCCAAAGACCCAGACAGCAGCTGCAACTCCATCGTCTATATTGAAGACACCTGTATGCACAGGATTAATTAAAACCCAATTGGATGTAATTCCGTCTATCGTTGCCTTGTCTCCAATTTCCATTATTTTTACAAGAGTGCCTGCGTCAAGGGTTCCAAATTTTTCGGCAGAAAGGCTTGGTGTACGGCGCATTTTTAAGCGGCAAATTGTATTTGCATACTGCTTTAGTGTGAAGCTCTGGCTTTTCCCCTGAGGCTCTCCCCGTTTTTCTCCCTTGCGTGTAAAGCTATACGGATTGTTCTGCTGCATATAAATAAGCTGGGTGTTTTCTGTAACTTGGCCACACTCCTCCTGATAGATATAAACGACAGCTCCGTCGCGGGTAAAGTAATGGTAGGCAATGCCGTCTGGGCCACCGTCGGTGCTCAAATATTCATAGCTAAAGGCTTTGCGCAAGTTTGCCTTGCCACCACTTACTTCCACCGTGTAAAGCACATGGGCAATTGCTCCTCCACCCTGCCCCCCGCTGAACAAGTATTTCTGAAGGAAGAGTACGGGATTTTTCATGTTCAGAGGATGCTGCAAAGAAAGCCAGCCGCTTGTGTCAAGGTTTATTTTATAGCATCTGCCCTGCTCGTCGTACAAAAGCGATTCAACAATTTTCCAGCCGTTTTTTAGTCCTGCCATTTCATAAGTCATATAACCGTCGAGCACTTCATCAACTTTGGATTTTGAAAAGCCGTATTCAGCAAAAGTTATGCCCTTCAATGCCCTCTGCGAATAAAGTGTGTATTTGCCACCATTGCCGTCGCTTACGGAAGAAGCATCAGATTTACTTATGATGTCAATTCCGCGCACATCTCCCCCAATGACATAGCCTGTTTTTTTGTCCTTGTACTCAAAGCTGTATATAGGAAAAAGAGTGCCGTCTTTTATTCCGTATTCACCATGATGCACAATTTGAATTTCCGTGCCAGCAGGAATTATTCCAATTACACCAACAAGACTAGCCGCAAGGGGAGGCATATAATACATGCAGTCACGGATTGTTACGGCCTCACCCCTTTTGGGAAGACTTCCAGAATTATCACCTTGGCAAAGATTTCCAAGGCTGCATGTGTATCTTGCATCTTTTTTATTGCCCGCGTTTTCCCAATCACCTTCATTCCTAAGGTAGACCGTACCGCGTTCAGAGGGAAAATATGGAGAATGGAAAAAATATTTCTTGCTGCGCTTAAGGTAGGATTTTATGAATTCACCCGCATTGCCCAGGTTCTGTTCATTCTTGCTAAGGTAGCCGCCAAAGACCCAGCCGTTTTTATCGCGGTAGGATTCTTCGCTTTCGTCGCCAACAACAATTTTTACCCAGGGAGCTGTAATGCCATCGATAGTAACCACTTCTCCTTTTTTTGCAACAAGCACGTATTCACCAAAAGCAAGGGTATCAATTTTCTTTGCACCCAGAGACGGTTCGCTTCTTACGCGGAGTCCATCGCTTGCTGTAACATACATTACTTCGTATTCACCTTGCGAAAATGCAAGGGCACAGGATGCACAAAGCAAAATTAATGCTGCAATTATTTTTTTCATTTTAACTCCTCCTTTTTTACCTGCACGCATAGCCTATAAGTTTATAGCGGTAACACCACCATTCTTCAGAATACTTTTCTTTGCTAAGATTCATTTCGCGGATGATTAGGGTAAAGCCGTCTTTTTTTATGACAAGCGGCTCCAAGCTGTCTACCTTTCCTTCATATTTTCTTTCAGTGTTCAAAAGTGGAAGAAGTTCACTTCCAAGTTTAATTATATAATGGTCTCCAAAGCTTACGGTTGGCTTCCAGTCTTTTTCATCATACACATAGTCTGACTCTTCTGTCTTAAAGTAAAAAAGTTCAGAAAAGCCCTGAATGTTTACGCTCAATTCATCAGGAACATCAAGCGCATAGTAGCAGGCTCCTTGGGAAAAGTTCTCGTCATAACCATCATAGGCAGAAAAGCCGAATATTTCGCGGAATTCTTTTTCGTAGCTTACAAAGCCCAACTTTTTCTTTTCTGGATCATTCAGTTCAGAAAAGGCGCTCCTGATTATTTTTTTATCATCTATAGAAAGGAGACTTCCTTTGGGAGACGGAATAACCTTGCCATCTTTAAAGAGGTTGTATTTTTTTAGCGTAGAGACAATTCTATTGTACTGGTTACGGGAAGCGGAATCTATTATGTTTAGCGGAGTGACGGATGCAAAAATGCAGATGGCTGCAAAAAGCGGAAAAATTGCCTGCATGTATTTTCCTTTTTGAATGAGCGGAAGAATGCAGAAGACCACGCTAAAAATTATATAGTAAAGGCTTGCACAACGGACCGGAGTAAAACCGTAGGCATGTATGCGGATTGCAAATGCAACGGTCTGGACAGCAATCAGAACAAGGAGGAAAATTGCGGCATATTTATAGAAGAAAGATGTAGCCTTGTTTTTGTAGGGCGCAAGTGAAAGGTAGAAAAAGAGGAAGAAAAGACTTGCCCCGGAAACAAAGGGGTTGATTTTACCGGAAGGAAGGGTTAGCGTTACAAGGCTTTTTATAAGATAGGCATATAGGACAAGGAGAAGGATGCAGTAGAGAGAAAAAAGCACATAAAGCACAATGACCTTGAATGATTTTGGAATGACAATGTCGCTGTCTTTTTTGGTGGCGTAGGAAATAAAGATGCAGGGAAGAAAAAAGAAGAATGCCGTGTACCAGATGATTTCATACAGCTCGCCAATACAATTGCAGATTAGCTGGTCGAATGCAAAAAAGATTACGCTAAAGCCTGCCGCGATGCAGATTGCTATGGTTGAAGAAATCATCAGCGAAAGGAGAATGTTTGCAACAACCTTTTCCTTGCTTTGTGAAAAGTGAAGCATATAAACGCAGAGGACAAAGAGTGCAAGGAATGTTCCAAAGTAAACAAGATAGAATCTTGGAGAGTCATGGGAAGAGAAAATATAGCCGGGGAAAAATGCCAATATGACGCAGACTGCTTGAGAGGCTATGAAGATGTATTTTTTGCTGCTGAACTTTGCAAAAAGAACTTCCT
>JAGCWT010000154.1 GCA_017961705.1 Treponema sp. | reverse complement strand
CCCTCTGCGCCACCCGCTTTCCAGGGTTCCGCTCCCGCTCCATTCCTCCGGAACGGCTCCGCCGCCCTTCCAATCGGGCGTATGACCCAAGAAAATCCCTCCTTGGATTTTCTTGGGTATTGCAGAAGCCGAGGCTTCTGCATGTTACTAAGTCGCGCCTCCATGCGCTCTGTGCTTATTGGCAAGAAACAAATCCGTTCCCTGAGCCCGTCGAAGGGAACATTTCCCAAAAAACACCTGTTGAAAAAAAAGGGTTCTTAGGGGTTCCCCCTAAGCCGTGCCCAAAGATGAGACGGTAGCAAGTGCGTACCGTTGAAGGAGGTTTGGAGGGGGAAAACGTGTCAATCCGAACATGTATTTCTCCTTATGTAAACACAAGAGGAAATCAGTTCTAAAGGTACATTCTTATGTAAAGCAATCGGAAATCAGGT
Organism: Treponema sp.; assembly: GCA_017961705.1. Taxonomy (GTDB): domain Bacteria; phylum Spirochaetota; class Spirochaetia; order Treponematales; family Treponemataceae; genus Treponema_D. The sequence continues at coordinate 4,703 of JAGCWT010000154.1, read as the reverse complement.
TTGGGCGTAACGGAAGAAAAAATTGGCTGAAAATCCATTTGCGCGGAGCGACCGAAGGGAGCGAAAGTCCTATTACCGCGCACCATGGATTTTCAGACAATTTTTTCTGGGAGTGGAGCCCGAACCTGATTTCCATGTTTTCATATATATTTGACTGTAATCAATCCTAAAACTGATTTCCATGTTTGCGCTCGCCCCCTTGTCTAACCGCCAAAATAATGCTATTGTTATTTACTCTAATTTTAAAATTAAGGATGGAACGCAAATATGTCATTTATTCCTACTTTATTGACTACCGCAGCCGGTGGTGCACAAGGGGCAGGGCAGATGGATGCTATGGGTGGCACCTTCGGCATGCTCATACCTCTTATTCTTATCTTTGCTATCATGTATTTCCTGATGATACGCCCTCAGCAGAAAAAACAGAAAGAAACGCAGAAAATGATTGACGCCATCAAAAAGGGCGACAAGGTTGTTACAATCGGTGGAATCCACGGTATTGTTTCTTCTGTAAAGGAAAATACCCTCGTCATTAAGGTTGACGACAATACAAGAATCGAATTTAACCGCACGGCAATTGCTACTGTAGTTACGGACAAACCTGCTTCAGACGGCAAGGATGTGGCGGAATCAAAAAATTCTGAGGTAACAGAAAAATGAGTAAAAAGGGACGCTTGTTTATAATCCTTTTGGTTTTGGCAATGTGTTTTGTGTTCCTGTGGCCATCAATCTGCTGGTATGCACGCACGCCAAAGGACGACAAGGCACTTGCTTTGAGTTCTCTTGAAAAGATCAAGGAATATGCCACTTTCATGGCAGAAAATGATGTTGAGCAGCTTCGCCAGGCTGCAAAGGCTTCCGATGCAGAAATTCCTGCCGGTTCAGAATGGCTTGTTAAGGCCGCCAAAAAGAACTTCAAGGACATGGGTAAGGAAGTTCCGTCTCCTCTTACCCTCCGCGCAGCATTGGAAACATTCTCCCGCGAAGAGCTTACAAAGCTTGTGGAAGACCGCTACCGCAACAAAATCCTCAAGGACAAGAAAAACTACAAGAACTCAGTAAAGCTGGGCTTGGACTTGAGCGGTGGTATGAACGTTATCGTAAAGGCAGACTTGGATGCAGTCGTAAAGGCTCAGAAGGAAAGCGGCACTGTAGCAGAAGCTTCTTGGGATTCTGATTTGAAGACTCATGTTGTTACCGTGAACGAGGCAACCCTCCGCAACGACGCAATGGCACAGGCAATAGAAACCCTTACCAGCCGCATTGACCGCTTTGGCCTTAGCTCACCAACAATCAGGCAGCAGGGCGAAGACCGCATCTACATAGAACTTCCTGGTTCAGCAGAAACAGACCAGATCAACACCATCATCCAGGGACGCGGTATTTTGAACTTCCGCCTAGTAGATATGGAAGCTACAGAAAAGTTCCTCCAGTACTACTTTGCAAACCGCAGCACAACTTTCGACAGCAAGGGCAACCTTATAGACCCTTCCATCATTCCGGAAGACGAAGAAGTTTTCGGTTACTATGTAACAGACGAATATGGCCTTGACCAGAAAGTTACAGGCCGTCCTTACCTTGTCGTAAAGAAGCAGATTGCCCTCGAAGGCAAGCACATCAAGTCGGCAGAAGTTGGAGCGGACAACCTTACTGGAAGACCCCAGGTCAACTTTACCCTGGACGCAGAAGGTGCAGGCATCTTTGCAAAGTTCACGGGCGAGCACAAGGGAGATTACCTTGCAATCGTAAGCGACAACAAGATTAAGTCCAACGCAAGAATCAATTCAGAGATTCCTGGTGGCCAGGTTGCAATCGACGGTTTTGGCAAGGAAGAAGCAAACAACCTGCAGAAGGTTTTGCAGACAGCATGGCTCGAAGTTCCCCTTACCGTAGAAAGCCAGCAGGTTATCGGTGCAGAGCTTGGTAGCCAGTACATCCGCCAGGGGCTTATAGCAATCGCTGTAGGTCTTGCCGCAATCATGCTCTTCATGCTCATCTTCTACAAGGGAGCAGGTGTTAACGCCTGTGTTGCACAGGTTCTTAACCTTTACATAATGTTCTCCGTGATGAGCGCACTCAACTTTACAGTAACACTTCCATCCATTGCAGGTATGATTCTTACAATCGGTATGGCTGTAGACGCAAACGTAATCATCTTTGAGCGCATCAAGGAAGAGCGTGCACTTGGCAAAGACCGTGCCTCTTCTATTTCCGTTGGTTTTGCAAACGCATTCTGGTCTATCATGGACTCCAACATAACAACCTTCATTGCCGCCGTATTCATGACTCAGCTCGGCTCCGGTTCCATCCAGGGCTTTGCATACAGCTTGGCAATCGGTGTTTGTTCAACGGTATTCACAGCTCTTGTTGTTTCAAGGCTTCTGTTTGACTTTAACACGGAAGTTGTAGGTAAAAAGAACATAAGCATCAGCTGGAGGATGAAATAATGAAAAAGCTACATGAATTCAGCAAGGCATTCCTCGGCTGTGCAATTTTTAGTGCCGTGGTTATTGCCGCAGGAATAGCAGGATTCTTTGTAAAGGGAATCAACTGGGGCTTGGACTTTCAGCCAGGTCTTATAGAAGAAGTCCGCATTGCTTCTCCTGCAATGAGCCTTTCTTATTCTGGTTCAGCAAAGGTAGACGCAGAACTTTCCGCCACAGGTTTTGACCTTGTTATTACCGGTGTTGGCGAAAAGGAAACAAAGTCTTTTGCCTTTGGCCAGTATTCAACAATTTCTGCCCTTGCAGACGCCTTAAAGAGTGTTGAAGGAATTACCGCAGATGTTCTTTCTTCTGGAGATGCAGACTGCTACTCAATCTTTACAAACAGTGCAGTTTCTGCAGTCTTGGGTAAGGAACCATTCTTCCTCTATGTTCCGGATGCAAAGAGCAGTGTTACTGTAGAAGACTTGCGCTCAGCAGTAACTTCGGAAGCAGTACAGGTTAAGGAACTTGGAAGTGAAGCAGACCGCAGCTTCCAGGTACGCGCAAAGATTAAGGGTGACCAGGTTTCTAGCCAGGAACTTCAGCGCAAGATTACAGGCGACATCCAGAACAAGTTTGGAAAGAACAATGTTGCTATCGTCCGCACAGACTTTGTTGGATCAACATTCTCTTCTGACCTTGCATACAAGTCAATCCTGCTTGCAGTGGCAACACTCTTCCTTATTTGGCTTTATGCTACAATCCGTTTCCACTGGGACTTCGCTCTTGGTGCAATCCTTGCCCTTGTACACGACTGTCTTATCTTGTTCACATTCATCATCTGGTTCCAGCTGGAATTTACAACAACAACGCTTGCGGCAGTCCTTACAATCTTTGGTTACTCAATCAACGCAACTGTTGTTATCCTTGACCGTGTCCGCGAGAACATGAAGTCTATGGAAGCAAAGGAATTCAACAGCGTTCTTAACCGTTCGCTTAGCGACACTCTTACCCGTTCAGTAATAACTACAATCACTACGATGTTCGCATCTGGTGCATTGTGGGTGTTCACAAGCGGATCTATCAAGGTGTTCGCAATCGTTCTTACAATCGGTTTGATTTCCGGTTGTTATTCATCTATCTTCATCAGCTCAGGATTCATTTCATGGGCACGCCGCAAGTGGGATCCAAAAGACCCAGTTCACGTGCGCCCAAGAAAAACTGAACGCCCAGCTTTCTCGGCAACAGTTTCCGTCTGAGTCTGACGCTTAGTTAGATAACAAAGGCCCGCTTTGCAAAAGGCGGGTTTTTTTATGGATATTATGGAATCAAGCCGTAAAGAAGTTTTGTGCGCAACGAGAGGAAAAATATGGCTGAAAAGCCGCTTTGCGCGAGGGAGCGTAGCGACCGCAATACCTTGTACCGCGCACGTGGTTGTAAACAACCCGATGGATTTTCAGACAGATTTTTCCGGTAGTGGAGTACAAAACTTCTTTACATGTTTATGGAAACATATGACTGTAATTCGTGCAAAAATTTTAGGCTACTGTATGGGGGTTCGCCGTGCTGTTGAAGGCGCAGAAAAAGCGCTTGACGACTCGCAGGGAAAAACCGTCTATACCCTTGGCCCCCTGATTCACAATCCTTCCGTAATGAATGCCCTGCAGTCCCGCGGACTAAAAATCCTGGATGCTGATAGTCTGGGACAGGCTTCATTTTTGGGAGAGAAGAGCATTGTCCTTATCCGTGCCCACGGAACCACACCCGCTGTTTTGGAAAAACTTAAGGCAATGAAGGTCTGCATAAAGGATGCAACTTGCCCCCGCGTGCATATAAGCCAGAAGCGTGCAGCAGAATGGAGCGCAAAAGGCTTTACCGTTATTATTGCGGGCGACAAAAACCACGGTGAAGTTACCGGCATTCAGGGCTTTGCAAACGGAAGGTCGGTCGTCGTGCAGACAAAAGAAGAAGCCTCCGCTTTGCAGGTTCCAGAAAAGTCTGTCCTGATTGCCCAGACAACATTCAGTCCCGTGGAATTCAAAGCCATAAGCGACATTGTCTTGCAAAAGAATCCTGGCGTTCAGGTCTTCAATTCAATATGTTCTGCAACAATGGAAAGGCAGGAAGCTCTGCTTGAGCTAAAGGGCATGGCTGATGCAATCATCGTAATCGGTGGAAAGAATTCTGCCAACACAAGAAGGCTTTACGAAACGGCACTTTCTGTCTGCCACCGCGCCGCTTTAATAGAAGACGCTTCGGAAATTCCAGAAGACATTT
>JAGCWT010000153.1 GCA_017961705.1 Treponema sp. | reverse complement strand
GGATGCCGGTAAGCGTGGAAGCTTTATTGCAGGACGAAGAATTTATTCAGCGTGTTCAGAAAGTGGTTAAAATCCACGACGGCAAATAGATTGGTTAATTTTTCTAATTTGGGTACAGACTACAAAGTGCCTGCTTGCATGTTTAAGGAGGATTTCTAAATGGAAAAAACAAAGTGGCCCGTTTCTTATAATGAATTCCACGTGAGCCGCAACGTCCGTGATTTGTGCAATTTTGACCAGGGACTTTTTGCTTCTAGCGGCAACGTTATTTTTGCAAACCTTAAGGCCGTACAGAAATTTCAGACAAAGCTGAATGATCTTTTTGTAAGCCGTGGGGAAAAGGAAAAGCAGGTTTCTGCGGGAAGCCTTAACGCCATGGGGCTTATAGACGAGATTTTCCACTATGTCTGTATGCTTTTTAGGAGGGACAAGGACCCCAACGCCTTTAAGACCCTTCTTTTTGAATTGGACAGAATTTTTGGCAAGGACGAGATAGACAAGCTTTTGCTGCAATTTATGGATGAATTTCCCCCGACAGCAGTATATCAGAAGCAGCTTACCAACTGGGACTATCTTATGCAGTCCGCCTACGACACTGGTACAAGGCAGCAGAGGAGCAACCGCGAGCAGGTTCTTGAGGAGCTGATACTTCTTCATCTTGCCAACGAAAATCCCGCTTTTCATCCCTTCCAGATTCTTTTTGACGACAGGAAGCTTGCCCTTAACGCAAACTACATAAAGACATGGAACCAGATAAAGGCATATTTCTTGACCCTTCCCAAATTTGGCCCCAAGAACAACGACCTTATCAATATGCTAAAGGAACCGGTTGTTGCTTCCCCAACTTCGCTAAAGGGGCAGTTGGACTACATACGCACCTACTGGGCTGATTTGCTTGGTGAATGGTTGCGCCGTCTTCTTGAAGGAATTGACACTTTGAGCGAGGAAGAAAAAGCTGCCTGGCACCCAACGAACGGAGGGGATGCGGAGATGGCCCCTTATTCCTACGAAAACCTTATGCGCGAGTACGAAAGGTTCAGTCCTGACCGCGAATGGATGCCAAAGGTTGTTCTTATGGCAAAGACGGTTCTTGTATGGCTTTTCCAGCTGAGCAAAAAGTATGGGCGCGAGATTAACCGCCTTGACCAGATTCCTGATGAGGAGCTTGACCTTTTGCGTGACCAGGGCTTTACGGGGCTTTGGCTGATTGGCCTTTGGGAAAGAAGCTATGCTTCAAAAAGAATCAAGCAGATTAACGGCAACCCGGAAGCGGCTGCGTCTGCATATTCTCTTTACGACTACGAGATAGCCTGGAACCTTGGCGGATGGGATGCACTTATAAACCTAAGGCAGCGCTGTTGGCAGAGGGGAATTCGTCTTGCAAGCGACATGGTTCCAAACCACACAGGTATGGACGGCAAGTGGGTTATTGAGCACCCCGACCTCTTTATTACAAGAAAGGATTGCCCTTATCCCCAGTATTCCTTTACCGGGGAAAATCTGAGCCAGGACAGTCGTGTTTCCCTTTACCTTGAAGACCACTACTATTCAAAGAGCGACTGTGCCGTATGTTTTAAGCGCGTGGACAATCAGACTGGGGACGTAACTTATATCTACCACGGAAACGATGGTACTGGTATGCCTTGGAACGACACCGCCCAGATTGACTTCTTGAATGAAAAAGCAAGGGAAGAGGTTGTCCACCAGATTATGAAGGTTGCCTCCAACTTTCCGATTATCCGCTTTGATGCCGCAATGGTTCTTGCAAAGAAGCACATACGCCGCCTTTGGTACCCGGAGCCTGGTCATGGTGGAGACATAGCTACAAGAAGCCAGTATGCCCTTACTACAGACCAGTTTGAAAGCGCAATTCCAAATGAATTCTGGAGGGAAGTTGTTGACCGCTGCGCAAGGGACATGCCGGACACGCTTTTGCTTGCAGAGGCATTCTGGATGATGGAAGGCTACTTTACCCGTACGCTTGGAATGCACCGCGTTTACAATTCAGCCTTTATGAACATGCTCAAGAAGGAAGAGAACCAGAAGTACCGCGATACGGTTAAGAACACGATAAAATTTGACCCCCAGGTTCTAAAGCGCTTTGTGAACTTTATGAACAACCCAGACGAAGAGACAGCTGTTGCCCAGTTTGGCAAGGGAGACAAGTACTTTGGCGTTTGTACCCTTATGGTAACAATGCCTGGTCTGCCAATGTTTGGTCACGGTCAGATAGAAGGCTTTGAAGAAAAGTACGGAATGGAATATACCCGTGCCTACCGCGACGAACAGCCGGACGAAGGTCTTGTTGGCCGCCACTGGCACGACATCTTCCCCCTTATGCATAAGAGGTATCTCTTCTCCGGCGTGGACAACTTCTTGTTCTACGATGTGTGGAACAACGGCGTTGTAAACGAAAACATCTTTGCCTATTCAAACTCATGCGGAAACGAGCGCACTATTGTATTCTACAACAACAAGTACGAAAGGGCTTCCGGCTGGATAAAGCAGTCATGCGAATATGCGGTAAAAGTAGGCTCTGGAGAAAATGACAAGGAAATGAGGAGCAGGTCTCTTGCAGAAGGCGTGGGACTTAGCTACGGCAGCGACCACTTCTGCATCTTCCGCGAACACAAGAGTGGCCTCTGGTACGTACGCAAAAGTGACGACCTTATCAACCAGGGTATGTTTGTCTCGCTCAACGGCTTTGAATACCAGGTCTATCTTGACGTGCAGCAGGTTGAGGACACGGTTGAAGGCAAGTATGCCAAGCTGAACGAGCTTTTGAACGGAGGCGGCTGTCCAGACCTTGAAGTTGCATGGGAGGAATACCGCTACAAGGATTTGTATGCTGCCCTTGCAAAGTTTGCAACCCCGGAACTCTTTGGCCAGCTTTCTACCCTTTGCACACCGGCGCTTGTTCTTAAAGCCCAGAAAAAAGAGGGAATTACTACGGAAGAAATCTTTGCTGCGGTAAAGAAGCAGGCCCTTGAATACTACGAAGCTGAATCCAAATTTGCGGCCCAAGAGGCAGAAATTAACAAGGAACAGGAACGCTTTAACCTAAAGAAGGCAGAAATGGAACTTGTTAAGCCTGTCCACAAAGACAAGACTCCAACGCAAAAAGAAGCCAGGATTAGGAAAAAAGCAACGGAGGCAACAGCGGCGCAGCGGTGGAATGCATTCTGCAAGCAGATTGAATATCTTGCAGGAACAATAGCTGCAAGCCAGGGCTTAAACAACACAACATCGTCCCCGTCTTCTACAAGGTACAAGATTTCCAATTCTGCGCTAAAGGCCAATGCGGACAACCTTTTCTACGAAGGAATCAATTCCAACAAAAATGCGGCAGAAATACTTGCGGCTTTTGCAATGGTTTCTTCTGCGGGAAGCGCAAACTGCTTAAAGTGGGGCTACAACCGCAAGCTTACAGAGCTTTTGAACAAGGCAGGCTTTGAGGATGAAGGAATGAAGTCTACGTTCAGGAAGCTCTTCCTTATGATGAGGATACGCGACTTTAACTTTGGCGCTTCGGGACAGGCTAAGTCTACTTACGAAACAGCAAGGCTTCTTACTGAAGGCGAATATTCTTGGGAACTTACCGGTGCAAACAACTTTAACGGCGTAAGATGGTTCAACAAGGAAAAGATGGAGTCTTCCCTTTGGTATGCATTTGCAGCGGTTTCCATGTACAGCCCACGCATCTTGCGCGAGCACATTCACCGCCTCTACCGCACCCTCGTTGCTGCCAAGGAAGGTGCCGAGTACCAGTGCGAGAAATTCCTTGAAGCCGTCCGCCCTGTGCAAAAGAAGCGTGTTCTTGCAAAGGCAAAGACTTCTAAGGCTAGTAAAAAATCCTCAGAAGATTCAGTGAATTTAGAACAGAAGTAACGTAGTCAATGTCGGAAGGTGAGATTACAGGCTTGTCCAAACGGATGGGCTTGTATGCCTTCTGAATTTCTTCGGGAACAGTAAGCTCTTCGCCAATGCAGTGCTTGATAAAATCTGCGGAAAGCGAAGGGGCATTCCTCATCATAAGAACAACGGAATCGTCATAGTCTTCTGTTATGTCCTTGCGCAAAAGGCTTGCCGCATAGGCTGCACTTGTGTCTTCGTCTGCATATACATGGTACTTCATGTACAATTCTTTGCAGGCTTTTTCCGTCTGCTCGCGGTCAACCTTTGCAGGGTAGACAAAGCTTCTAAGCATAAGCGAATAGTTCTTAAAGATGTGCTCAAGGCGCTCAAGGTTGGAAGGGTCTGAAGGGTCTGCCGGAGCACGCTTTTCAAAAGCAACACTGCTGTCGGAGATGGTTACCTTTCCGTTTGCGTCTGTGCATAGGTTTGCGGTTGAAGGAAGGATGAATCCCTTTACCGGAAGGGCCAGGCGCCAGCTGTAAAGACCGGACACAAGGTTTCCGTAGTTGCCGGCTTCCATTGCGTAGAAAATGTCACCCGTAACATGCTTTTTTATGCGGGTAAATGCAAATGTGTAAAAGAATGACTGTGGCAAAAGGCGGCCTATGTTTGCAGAATTTGCAACAGTAAGATGGTATTTTTTTACAAGGTCCTTGGCTGCAAAAATTCCCCTTACAAGGTTGTGGCAATCCGCTTCTGTACCGTCCACTTCTATTGGATAGATGTTTCCTCCGTTCCAGACAAAATCGCTTTCGTCCATGCCGCAGATTTTACCCCTGGGGAAAATGAGCACGGATTTTAAATGCTTTTTACCGCGCAGGGCACTGGCCATACATGAACCAAGAGGCCCGGAACTTGCATCCAAAAGAATGGAAGTTGCTCCGTTTATCCTTAGGATTGTTTCCATTGCAGAGGCAAGGTATGAAATGCCAAAGTCCCTAAAAGAACCGGTTGGCCCGTGGTAAAGCTCCATGGAAAAAAGATGGTCGTCCAGCTGCTTGATTACGGGTTCAAATGGAAAGGCTTTTGTGGCAATTGCTTCACAAATAATAGGGCTGAATTCCTTGTTGATTATTGCAGATGTAAGGGTTCCCGCCAAGTTTGCAAAAGAGGTGTTTTCGTCTGCATATAAAATCCAGTTGCGCAAATCTTCGTTTTCGTAAGGAACGTAAAGCCCGCCATCGTCCGGCATACATTTTAAAAGAGCTTCTTCAAATCCGGCCTTGTTATTTTCGTTGCGTGTACTTTCAAAACGCATTAAAGTCTCCCTGTTTTCCCAGCAAGATTGTTGTAAGTGCTTTAAAGTATAACACGGGAAAAGCTAAATTTCTAGGTTTTGGAAAAAAAATGGAATGTAATAGGTTCAATTTTGAGGTTAGCAAGATTATCGGGGTGGGACGTGTGGTGGTTGCCGTGGAGGGTTGGTTACCCCCAAGCAATGAAGGCAATAAGCCTACGCCGCCGTGGAGGGGCGCACGACAGTGCGTTGCGGAGCAATGGAGCGGGAAGGGGCCCGCGGAACCCCGGAAGGGCGGTGACGAAAGGCATGAAGGCCGATTTTAGAAAAAGCGTGGATGGCAGAGCGGAAAAGGTTACCGTCCTAAAGAGAAATATTAAAAACTACTTGAATAAAAAGTGACAGTTGCCTATACTTTATTTAGACATTTCTATTCGCTGATTTATCCAAATTGCAGGCGAGGAAAAAATTTGCTAAAGAGGAGGTCCAATATGGACAACAATTTAAATCCCACACATTATCTATTTACCTCAGAATCCGTTGGTGAAGGCCATCCGGATAAGCTTTGCGACCAGATTAGTGACGGCGTTCTTGATGAATGCTTGCGCCAGGATCCGGAAAGCCATGTTGCGGCAGAAACTTTTGCTTGCCAGGCTTTGATTCTTGTTGGCGGCGAGATAAGCACACAGGCTTATGTAGACATTCAGGAAGTTGCTCGCAATGTTGCAAAGAGAATAGGTTATTCAAATCCGGATTACGGTCTGGACTATAAATCAATGGCTGTGCTTAACATGATTCACAACCAGTCTGCGGACATAAACCAGGGTGTTGTTGGCAAGGGCTTGGCTGAATATTCAGGACAGCAGGGTGCCGGTGACCAGGGCATGATGTTCGGTTTTGCTTGCAAGGAAACAGAAGAGCTTATGCCTGCACCTATTACTTATGCCCACAAGCTTATGCTTAAGTCTGCGGAACTTAGGAAGAACGGTTCAATTAATTGGTTCCGTCCGGATTCAAAGGCTCAGGTTACGCTTGAATACGAGGGACACAGGCCTGTTCACATTGATACTGTTGTTTTGTCCCAGCAGCATGACCCCGGCATTTCTTATGACGAGCTAAAGTCTACTATAATATCCAAGCTGATAAAGCCGGTTCTTGAACCCACAGGGCTCTTGGACGAAAAGACAAAGTTCTTTGTAAATCCAACCGGTCAGTTCTGCATTGGAGGCCCGGTAGGAGATTCTGGTCTTACAGGACGAAAGATTATTGTAGACACTTATGGCGGTATGGGTAGGCATGGCGGCGGATGCTTTAGCGGTAAGGATCCTTCCAAGGTTGACCGTTCGGCTGCATACATGGCCCGCTACATTGCAAAGAATGTTGTTGCGGCAGACCTTGCAGAGCGTTGCGAGATTCAGCTTTCTTATGCTATTGGGGTTCCTTTCCCGGTTAGCATAATGGCAGAAACATTCGGTACCGGCAAAGTTCCCGAAGCAAAGATTGTTGAGGCTGTAAAGAAGGTGTTTGACTGCACTCCAGGCGGAATCGTTAAGACTTTGGACCTAAAGCGCCCAATCTACAGCGCAACCGCAAGTTATGGTCACTTTGGCCGTAGCGAATTCCCATGGGAAAAGACGGACAAGGTAAAGGACCTTCTTTCTGAGATAAAGTAGTTTTTAGAGGCGACTTGAAGAATCAAAAAGAACTTTTGACAGCCGGGGAAGTGGAAGTTGTCTTTTCCCGGCTGGAGCAGCAAAATCCTTCCCCAAAGCCTGAGCTTCTTGCGCCAAATCCTTACTGCTTTTTGGTAAGCGTGGTGCTTTCGGCTCAGGCTACGGACAAAAGCGTGAATGCTGCCACGGCTCCACTTTACAAAAAGGTTAAAAGCCCAGATCAGATGCTTGCCCTGGGACGTGACGGCTTAATCGGATACATAAAATCAATAGGGCTTTACAATTCAAAGGCAGACCACATTCTTGCCCTAAGCAAAAAGTTAATAGAAGAATTCAATTCAGAAATACCGCAATCAAGGGAAGAGCTTATGTCCCTTCCTGGCGTTGGAAGAAAAACAGCCAACGTTGTACTCAACGCAGTTTTTGGAAAGCCCACAATGCCCGTAGACACCCATCTTTTGCGCGTTTGTCCAAAAACAGGCATTGCTTCTGGTTCTACCCCGGAGCAGGTGGAGCAGTCCCTTTTGGAGCGGGTGCCAAAGAAATACCTCCTGAATGCCCACCACTGGCTTTTGCTGCACGGACGCTATACATGCACTGCCCGTTCCCCCAAGTGCGGTGAATGCATAATTAGCGACTTGTGCCTTTTTAACAGAAACCTGTCCAAAGGAATGAGGGGATAAGGACATGGATTTTTTTGAACTGAACGCTTTTTTGGAACTTTCTTCTACCCTTCATTTTACAAAGTCTGCCCAAAAGGTAAACTTAAGCCCTTCAGCATTTAGCCGTCTTGTGAACCGTCTGGAAAGCGAAACCGGCGTTACTCTTTGCGACCGCGAAGGACACGATGTTTCTTTAACAGAAGACGGAAAGAAATTTGCTGCTTTTGCAAAGAAATGCCTTGCCGAACACGATGAACTTATTGAAGGCTTTAGGCACAAGGACAACCTTGTTAGGGGAACCCTGCACGTCTTTGCCAGCGTTACTGCCTGCTACACAATAATGCCCCCCTTTGTAAAGAGGCTGAATGCCAAGTACCCGGCAGTAAGGCTTAGCGTGGAAACAGGAGATCCTGCCCTTGCCCCTGATGCGATAAGGCAGGGTAGGGCAGAGCTTGCTGTTGCGGCCATTTCCGATGCGCGTATAGATGCTTTTGACTGCATTCCGGTTAGAAAAAGTCCCCTTGTTTTTGCGGCTGGAAGTTCAGGACCCTACGTAAAGGTTTCTGGCAGTCCCCAGGACATAGTTGAATCTGTTCCGCTTATCCTTCCAAAGGCTGGTCTTGCCCGTTCCCGCTTTGATTCCTGGATAAAGAGCCGGAATGTTAAGCCGATAGTTGCTGCAGAGGCGGAGGGTAACGAAGCGGTTATGGCTCTTGCTGCCCTTGGTCTTGGCATAGGCCTTGTCCCCCAGATTGTTCTTGAAAACGGCCCCTACCGCGAAGGTTTTATCTGCCACAGTGCCGGAAATGCCCTTGGCTGCTACGACATAGGCTTTATTCAGAAAACACAGATAAGTGGCAGCGAAACGGTCAAAAAAATACGTCTTGCGGCAACAGACATCCTCCACAACACCGACTGGAATTCAGTGTAAAATTGTTTTCCCTCTTCTTTACTTAATACTCTAAAGACAAAATACCGATTGTATAGTATAATTGTTTTTAGGCCAAACGGAGGAATTTTAATGAAGAAAGTTATATTATTGGCTTTAGGAGCTTTTGCTGCTTGTGCAGTCTTTGCATTTGACACAGAAAGTATTGTGCCTGCATCCCGCGTAAATTCTTATACAAAGACGGATTATGCCGTTATTTCAAAGTTTGGGGAGTATTTCCGCACCCCTACCGTAAGGCATATCCATTCATACAAGAACGGAAAGGAAGTGGAAGTTGCAAGCTACACCGTAAAAAAAGCATCCGATTCTGCGGAAAACAAGGAAATGCTGGTGGACAAGACCGTATTCACCTACAATGCCGCTGGTAAGTTGGAGGCTTCAAGCTTCTACGATGCAAACCAGAAGCTTATTTGGAAGTCTGTAAAGGAATATGGCGCAGACGGAAACCTTGCCTCTGAATCAGAATACAATGCAGAAAACGTTCTTGCCGGTAAGACAATCTACAAGTACGAGGCAGGAAAAGTAACCGAATCATATTACAGCGGAGCAGGAGCCCTTCTTGAGCGCACAGTAACAAAGCTGGATCCCGCAACAGGCCGCCCGGTAGAAGAATTCCTCTATTTTGCAGACGGAAGTCTTGACCGCATTTCGCTTACACGCTACACGGATGACGGAAAAATTTCCCAGGTTGAAGTTTGGGAAGGAGCAGGACATCCATCCACAAAGCAGTGCTATGTCTACGAGAGGACAACTGGTGCCGTAAAGGAAATTCAGTCTTTTGACGGACAGGGAAACCTTTTTGAGCGCGTAATTTACAACAACGACGCAAAAGGCAATCCCCAGAAGGTTTACAAGTATTCAGTTTCACGCAAATTCGGCGAAGTTGTGAATGAACTGAAATATACTGCTGACTTTAGTTTTAGCAACTAAGTTTTGGCAACAGGGAGAATGCCAGTTGCTTAAGGTTATGGTTCATTCCGGAGGGTTGCCAAAGGGGTGAACCGTGCTGCAGGTTGAACTGGTCTAATAAAGTTTCTTAAAATAACCGATATTTTAATGAAGAATTTCTAAAGCTAAGGAATTAATAATGAAATCTATTGGAATCAAGCTCGCTGATGGCTCATTTTATCCGATTATGAAAGACGGAAGCGTAGAAAAAAAAGCGCTGGACGTTACCACAGTTCAGGATAATCAGACAAAAGTTCAGATTGACCTATACCGCTCCGAAACAGATTCCATGGAAGACGCAGAATATGTAGACACTTTGGAAATTTCAAATTTAAAGCCCCATCCCAACGGAATTCCAAGCCTTCACCTAAACCTTAGCGTAGATGAAAACAACCATTTGCAGGCAGAAGTCCGCGACCCGGAAACCGGAAAGGCCACTTCCACAAATGTAACCCTTGTTAGCAGGACAGAGGTGGAAAGAAGCGAGCCGGCAAACTTTAACATAGACACTACAACGGCAGACGCCCTTTCTGACATAGATGCAGTTGATTCAGTTTTAAAGAACGGAATGACCGATTCAGATTCAATTTTAAAGGACAGCGAAGGAAATTCAATCTTAGACACGTCCACATTCACTCTTACGGAAGAAAAACCGGAGACAGAGATTTTTGCAAGCGCAGAAGACCTAAAGAGTTTTGTGCCGGAAGCCGAATCTGACACGATTTTAAAGGACAGCGAAGGAAATTCAATCTTAGACACGTCCACATTCACTCTTACGGAAGAAAAGCCAGAATCAGAGATTTTTGCAACGGAAGAAGATCTTAATTTTATGCCCCAGGACAATTCCACTTATACGGATGCTGGCGAAGCAAACAATGCGGATAACTTTTTTGAGGCACCGTCCGTTATGGAAGAGTCGGGTACTGTTTTGGAAGAACAGGATCCTTCTGTGGAAGAAGGCAGCGACAGCTTCTCCGATGAAGACTTTGACTTTGAGCTTCCAAATTTGGAATCCATACTAAAGACAAAAGGCGATGCGGAAAACGCAGACAGAATAATTGTACAGTCTACCAGGCAGAATCTTGGCGATCACAGTTCGATTGCAGGAGATATGCCCATTCATGAAGAGACGGAAGAAACTCTTGTGGAAGACGGTTCAAATGAAGTGCAGGAAGAAGTTTCTGTAGTTGAACAGGATGCCCCCTCCGAGGCAGGTTCTGTTAGCGCAGACTTGAACTTGCAGGATTTTACCCCGCCAGAAACATCTCCGGAACTTACGCCAAAGGAACCGCAGGAAAATGTTGTAAAAGCAACGCTGCCTGATTTGGATTTGTCGGATTTTGGAGACACGTCATCTTTGGCAACGGAAGATTTTGGCCTTCCCAATTTTGATGATGCTGATGAATATCCTTCCGCAGAAGAGACTGTGGCAGATGAGCCTCTTGTTTCCGAAGCGGCTACGGATGAAAGCGACTTTACGGTTCCAGAAGTTTCTGTTTCTGATGAAACAATTTCAGACAAAACAATTTCAGACGAAACAGTTTCCGAAGAAGTGCCTGAGCCTTCCGTAGTGGAAAGAAAGCCGTCGTTTACCGAGCTGGACAGTTCAGCAGTTCTTGCGGCAGGAACAAAAGATGCATACGACCTTCCCAATTTTGACAACCTTGAACCAACCGGCATAGAAGATGTGGACATTACTTCTGCCCTTTCCCAGACACCGCAGACCCAAGATACTCTTGTTCAGGAAGAAGACTTTCCAGAACCAGAAGTTTCCGACTTTGATGAAGCGGTAAAATCCATCCCAGATTCATCAGAGACAGTAATGGACCTTCCTGACTTTGAAGATTCCAATTTTGGGGAGGAATCCGATGCCAACGAAGGTACGGAATTTACGGTTCCAGAATTTGCATCTGATTCGCCAGCCAGCCAAAACTTTTATGAAGATTCCGGAGATAAGAAAGTGAGCGATTACGATTTGTTTGATGAAGCAGAAGACGGTTCTTCCGCAAATTCTTATGCCCCACAGAGCAATATGTTTGAAGGCTTGTATGACAAGGAAACTCTTAGCGGAAATTCATCCAGCAGGTCTTCCTACGATGATGACGACAAGGAAGGCGGTTCTGCGCTGCCGGTTATTGTTTGCGTGATATGTTCAATAATTTGTATACTTGGCGCACTGCTCGTTCTCTTTGTTATTCCGTCAAAGATTAATATATTCAACAGAAAGACAGAAACTCACATAGCAAAGACAGAAAGTGAAGCTGGAGTAAAGTCTGCATCAGAAGAAAAGACTGGAGCAGAAGCCAACCCAGGAAGCTTGCAGACCGACTCTTCTACAGAAAGCGGTTCTTCAAAAGAAGCCGTCTCTTCAGATTCAACATCTGCTGAACAGACACACAATGCCGGGGAAGCTTTGCCGCCTCCACAGAAAAAAGATGCTGCAGAAAAAGCACCTGCATCTGCTTCAAAGCCAAAAGAAGAAGTTGTCCCTGCCAAGGAAAACGAAATCGTTATTGCGGCCACACCGCAGCAGGTTGTTCCAGAAAAGCCGGCACGTCCTTCAAGAAATGCTCCCGACATCCGCTACAAGATTGTTTGGGGCGACACCCTTTGGGATATTTCAAACGCATACTACAAGACACCGTGGCGTTACCAGCACATTGCAGATCATAACCACATCAAGAATCCTGATTATATTCAGGCCGGAAGCACAATCTTGATTCCGTCTGACTAGGCTGGCTTTCTATTGATGAACCGTAAAGTTCTGCCGGTTGTTTTACTTTTCTCTGCCGCAGCTTGCTTCTGTTCTTGCGGGGCAAGCGATTCTCTTTCTTCTGAATACGGGAACGATGCTTTCTATTTTAAAGCCTTAAAGCAAGCGGACGAAAACAATTATCCAAAGGCAAAGAAGCTGCTTAGAAAAAGCATAAAAAATTCCTCGCCTTTAATAAAGCGCCGCTCCCTGGAACTTATGTCTTCCCTTGGTTCTATTGACGAAAATCTTTTTTCCCTGCATGAGCTTTACACTTCATATCCTGATGATGATTCACTTTTGCTTTACGTGCACGGTCTTTTTAAAAAAGGCGAGTTCAAGCTGATTGTGGATTTAACCCAAGACATTGACATTTCAAAATGCCCGAATGAACTTTCCTATTACAGGTGTGCGGCTCTTTACAAACAGGCAGCTTCAACTTTTTCTGATGAATTTACCCGCTGGTTTACAAGCCGTCCGTATTCAAAGCAGCATTCAAAATTTTTGGAAGACTTTAAAATTTCACCGGATGCTTTTCCCCTAATAAAATTCAGAAAGAAAGTTTTTTCCTATGACTATACAAATTCAATTCCAGACATAGAGGCTATCTGTTCCCAAAAAGAAAGCCTAACGCCCCAACTTGTTAACGATATTGGAAAGTCCTATCTTTACGGTTCAAACAACAATACAACCAATGCCCAGTTCATGCATGATTTGGCGGAAGACAAGTCTCTTCCAAAAGATGCCGCTTACAATGCCTATTTTTATTCAGCCCGCATTTACGACAAAGATACAAAATATCCGGACAAGGCCTGTGCCGACTACCTTAAGGCAATGGAATGCGCTGGGGATGACGCTTCTTATGACAGTGCCCTCTGGTATTTCCTAAATTCCAAGCTAAAGATTTCTATTCAGGATGCACTTGAGGCTGTAAAGACTTATGGCCCTTCTATCCGTGACCCAAACTATTACGATGATTTTTTTGACACTCTTTCTTTGCGCATGCTTTCGCGACATGTTTGGTTTGCATACTATCAGACTGCAACATCAATAGAAACTTTTGCAAGCAAGGAAGTTGTGGCCAAGTACAGCTATGTAACGGCAAGGCTTTTCCAGACAGGTCTCTTAAAAGTGAACGGTGTAAAAAGCGAAGAGGCTGCCAAGAAATTCTTTGAAAAGGCCTTGGATTCCGACACAAGCATCTATTACAGAATTCTTGCGGCATACAGGCTTAACCTTAGCGACGAAGAGGTAAAGAAGTGCTTTGCGGTTTTGCGTAAAGACGATTCATTTGTTGCCAACAAGGACGAGGAACTTTTGCTGAACGGCTATGCGGATTTTGGCCTTGTTGAACACATCTACGCTGAATGGGAAAATCACTACAAAGAGATAGGCATTGACTGCGTGCTAAAAATTGCCCAGGCGCTTTACGATTACGGCACAAAGGACAATTCCTATTACACAAAGAGCCTTAGGGTTGCGGCAAAGAAGCTTAACAGAAGCGAGTCTACCCCGCCAGAAGAACTTTGGCAGCTTGCCTATCCGCGCGCTTTTTATGACTGCGTAAAAAAACACTGCCAGGATTATGGTGTTGACGAGTATTTGCTTTTGGGACTTATCCGGGCGGAAAGTTTTTTTGACCCAACCATACAGAGCAATGCCGGAGCAAACGGACTTACCCAGCTTATGGAAAGCACCGCCGGTGACATTGCAAAAAAGCTAAAGATTCAGATTTATGATTTGAACGACCCAGACATAAACATCCGCTTTGGAACATATTATCTTTCGGAACTGATTGGCCGCCTTAAGGGTTCACAAATACTGTCGCTCTTTGCTTACAACGGTGGAATTGGACACGTCCGTTCCTGGCAAAAAAGTGCCGACTTGAATTTTGGCATGGATGATTTGCCCAACGATCTGTTTTTGGAAACCTTGCCTTTTTCCGAGACAAGGCAGTATGGGCGCTATGTTCTTGGATATGCCGCAGTGTACGCCGGTTTGTACTACAAGGATTCTCCTGTTCAAGTTGCAAAAAAAATACTTGAATAATCCTCTATTTTTTACTATCTTTTAATTCAAAAGAACACTTTTAGGAGTCCGCTATGGCAGATCAAAGTCTTGAAGAAAAAGTAAAGGAAACATTGGAAGCTTTTCGTCCCCAACTGAATGCAGATGGCGGTGATTTGGAATACATAAGCATTGATGAAGAAAATAAAGTTCACATTCGCCTTACCGGAGCATGCGGATCATGCCCAATTTCCGAAATGACGCTAAAAATGGGAATTGAACGCTACTTAAAGGAAACTGTCCCAGAAATAGTAGAAGTTGTGCAGGAAGTTTAATATGGTTATTCAAAGCGATAAAGTTGTTAACATTCATTATGTTTTAAAAGACATAGACGGTGCCCTGATTGATTCAACGGAAGGAATGGAACCTTTGGAATACATTCAGGGTAAGGGCTTCCTTTTGCCAAAGATAGAAAGCGCGCTGGAAGGCAAGTCCTCTGGCGATAAGGTTTCTATACTTGTTGAACCAAAAGACGGCTATGGTGAATGGGATGCTTCCCTTGTAATGGAAATTCCCCGCTCAAATTTTGCAACTGATGCAGAAATAAAAGAAGGAATGCAGTTCCACGCAGGAGACTTGGCTGGCTCTAGAATTGTTACCGTAAAAAAGGTCGGCCAGGATTCTGTTACTGTAGACGCAAACCATCAGCTGGCAGGAAAAAAGCTTCAGTTTGAGATTGAAGTTGTTTCTGTCCGCGATGCAACGGAAGAAGAGCTTAACTTTAGCTGCGGAGGCGGCTGTGGTGGTTGCGGCGGAGGATGCGGTGGCTCTTGCGGCGATGACGGCTGCGGCGGAGGATGTGGCTGTTCTTGCGGCTGATTCAGCTAAAGCCTAGTCTTGAACGATGCCCTTGTTCTTTAGCGCTGCAAGAATCTGTTCTGTGTTAACGCTTTTAGTTGCGTTTTTCATGGTAACAGAAAAATCTGCTATGCCTTTGTACATGCGCACACGTTCTTCAAAAAATTCATGAAAGATAGACCGCACTTCGGAAAGGGAGTGCGGATTTTTTTTTGCAATGTATGCAGGCATGTTGCTAAGGCTTCCGTCTTCTTCTATTTTTACTTCCGAAAGAATTCTTTTTGCGGCGATATTTTCTTGTGAATTAAGGAATACAAATGTGCTTACTTTTTTAAGTTCAAGCAGGGCAAAGGAATTGTTGCATATTCCACCGCCAGTTGCAATTACAGCCGGGGATTGGGAAGAAATGATTTTTTCTGCCACGAATTGGCAGGCATTTTTTTCTGCGGTCTTGAATCCTTCTTCCCCGGACTCGGTGTAAATTTGGCGCGGACTTTTTCCAGTCTGTTCAGCTATCACTTCGTCTGTATCGTAAAAAGCGGTTCCCATTTTTTTTGCAAGGATTTTCCCCTGGGTGGATTTTCCGCAGTGCTTTATTCCCATAAGTGCAATTGTCTTTTTTAGCATTTAATCATTTCCTTAAAAAGTAAGAATATTGCCGGAACTTTTTGAATCGTTTCCGCATTAAAATTTTTCCACTCTTCTACAGACTGGGTTTTGATGAATTCATTTTGGCAGGTAAGGCCGCTTGCAATGCAGAGCATGGTGTTTTTTTTGCAAACCCTGATGATTGTTTCCAGCATTTTTGCGTTGCGGTAAGGGGCTTCTATAAAGAGCTGGGTTTGATCTTCGTTCCATGCGCGGCTTTCCAGTTGCCTTAGTTTTTTTGCACGCTCATCATTTTTAACAGGAAGATAGCCGTTAAAGGCAAAGCTCTGTCCGTTGAATCCGCTTGCCATTACAGAAAGAATTATGGAAGACGGTCCTGTTAGCGGAACAACCTTAAGATGCTTTTTGTGTGCCATTGCAACAACAGCGGCCCCAGGGTCTGCCACTGCCGGACATCCAGCTTCGGAAATAACACCCATTGGCTGCTTGTGCTTTTGCAGTGGCTCCAAATAGTTTCCTATGCTTTTAAGGTCTGTGTGTTCATTCAGTTCGTAAAAAGTAAGGGAATCAATGTCAATTTCTTTGCTTAGGCTAACCAAAAAACGTATTGCTGTTTTTTTGTTTTCCACGATGAAGTATTTTATTTCTTTGATGATGCCCAAGTTGTAGGAAGGAAGCACTTGTTCGTTGGGGCTGCCCAGTGTTACCGGAATTAGGTACAGGGCAACATCTATATTTGCATTGTTGGAATTTGAGTCTTCGTTCATTTTTAATATTATACACACTCAGCCTTTTTTTTCAATGCAAAAACTTGGCCGTACGGTGCTTTATAGAAGTTTGACTATCTCGCCAATTACACCCTTCATGCGGTCGTCGCTAAGGCCAAAGTCCATTAGTTTGTAGGACCAGGCAGCTCTTCCGATTCCGCATTCAACAAATGCAGCATGTATGTCCTTGTACCAAGCCAGCGTGTCTTCTGGGCTAGCGCGGTCTATTACTCCGTATTCTCCGCAGTAGATTGGAATGTCGCGTTCCTTGCAAACATTAAGCCCAGCCTGCCATTTCTGAATAAAGAAATCTTTGTCGTAGCGCTTGTTTTCGTCATCTGTTGGGGTAATAAAATCCGTCATGCCAAAAGAGCGTGCCGCATCGTTGTGCTTTTTGTGTGTAGAAGGATATTCCAGGTGGAAGTCGTGAGGCATGTTGGCAACCCAGGGTGCGCCTTGATGGGTGAACAAAAGCGGGTCGTAGCAGTGGAAGTTGTAGACAATGTTTTCGTCGGCAGGCTTGTCCAAATCTTTTAGCGCATCAATCGAATTGTTCCAGTATCCGCCAAGCAAAATCTTTATGGTAGGAGAAAAGCTTCTTATTATCTTTATTGCGTGGGCGGCAATTTTGTTCCAGGCATCGCTGTAGGAAGGGAGCGTCACTTCATTCAAAAGTTCAAAAGAGAGCATGCCTTCATTTTTTGCAAAGCGCTTGGAAAATTCAGTCCAGAGTGTATAGAAGTGCTCGTGAAGTTTTGGCTGGTCAAAAAAATTGTTTTTGGCAACTTCCGCATCAAAGGAATAGCCAAGGGTTTTGTGCAAGTCCAAAATAAGGTTCAGCTTGTTATTCTTTGCCCATTGGATTGCGTTTTCTACGTAGCCAAAACCTTCTTCAATAAGAGAACCGTCTTCTTTTTGAAAAATTTGCCAGTCAACAGGAAGACGCACGTGGTCGCAGCCCCAGCCAGCAATTACGGCAAAATCTTTTTCGCAAATGTAGCTTTTGTAATGCTCCGTCGTGTATTCCGAACACTGGGAAAGCCAACCGCCCAAATCAACGCCTTTTTCGTAACCAAGAAATTTTTTCATAACCATTCCCTTTATTTAAGACTAGAAATCAAACAAGATTTTAAAACAAAAAAGATGCAGGTGAAAAGTAAGAACCCCCACTTGCATCCTCCGATTTATGCTTAGAAAAACTTATCAATAATAAGTACTGAAATTGCACCAAGTAATGGAAGAATCAGAAGAAGAACAAAGATGACTCGGGAAACATTAATTACCCTTGTGAGCCTTTGTAACCCCTTGTCAGAAAATTCGCTTTTTCTTACAAAGTACCAGCAATCGCTCCACAATTCCTTGTCTGCGCGCGCACTATGCTTAAAAGTTCCAAGCCGGAATTTCTTAAAGCACTTTTCAATTTTTCCTGCCCAATAAATCTGTTTTGTTTCATTTAATTCAGCTACAATTTTTTCCACATTGGATGTTGCATAAAGATACACAACCCTGCTACAGATTAAGAGCAAAACAATCCAGACTATAACAGCCAGGATAACCATTCCTTCCACTTTTACCCCCAGTTTTATTCCGTCTTAAAACTGTTTATTTCGCTACCAATCTGGGTAACGCTTTCGTTCATGTGGCTAACGCTTTCGTCGAGTGCGGCACCGCTCTTTAAGATGCTCTGTGCGTTTTCCGACATTTCCGATATGCTTATGCGTACAGCTTCTGCACTGTTGCGCAAACGGTTCATTTCATCAAGTACCTGGGCACTTCCTTCAGCCATCTGCATGGATGCGTTGCGGACTTCCTTGGTGTTGCTGTCCATGAGGGAGAGAGAAGAAACAACTTCTTTGGAATCTTCCTGCTGCTCTTCAAGGGAAGCCTGCATTGTGTGAACAATTCCGTTGGTTGACTGAATGCGCTGTGATACGTCAATAAATGCGCTGCTGGAAGCTTGTGAGGCAGTTACAATTTCCTTGATACTTTCCTGAATGTTCCTAAGCTGGGTACCAATAGTCTTTGACTGTGTGGATGAAGTTACGGAAAGACTTCTGATTTCGTCTGCAACAACCGCAAATCCCTGTCCTGCAGCACCAGCATGAGCCGCTTCGATAGCTGCGTTCATAGCAAGAAGGTTTGTCTGCCCAGCAATGGATGCAATAGCCTTGTTTGCAGTCTGAAGCATTTGTGACTGCTCTTCAATCTGGGCAATACGCTCGTTTACATGCTTCTGCTTTTCCATACCGTTCTGTGTTGCGCTGTCAAGCTGGTTGAATGATTCCGTAAGCTCCTTCATTGACTGGCTAATGTTGCTTATGCGCTGAATCTGGCCACCGATTGCCGAAGAAGATTCCTGAATGCTCTGGCTCTGGGAATCAATCATCTTGTTGAGTGTAGAAATGTTGGACGTAACTTCCTGTACAACCGCCGCCGCTTCCGTAAAGCCAGTTGCCTGGGAAGAAATCTGTGACTGAACGTTATCAATGCTAAGGCGGATGTTGGTCATTGAATCGGATGTCTGTTGAACACTCTGCTTCATGTCGTCCTGTACCTGGCTAAGGCGCTGTCCTGAAAGCTTAAGTTCACCGATGATAGAATTCAGCTTTTCCATAAATGCGTTGAAACCGTTTACAATTTCGTGTATAACCTTGAACGGTGTGTTGATGTTGGTGTTAAGACGGCTGGTAAGGTCTGCCTCTCCACTTGCAATGTCGTGCAGGGTTGAGCGGATTTCCATAATAGGGCTGAAGATGTTCCGCATTGTAAAAATTACGAGCAGGGCTATAACAAGAAGCAGTATTATGGAAATTGGGAACATTGCATTTGTTATAAAATCGCCGAATGTGAAGGGCTTGTACAAGACCATGTGCCAGCGGAGGGAATCAACAGGGACAATAAGGTATTCGCCGCGGGTAGTTGAATAAATGGTGTTTTCCTTAGGGAACAATTCCTTGCCACCGTCAAGTTCTGGCAGGACGGAAGTAATAAGGGCTGTTTTTTCAAGGTCCGTTACGTCTGGAGATGCAGATACTTCGCGGTCACCGTTGTACATGTACATTGTGCAGCCTTTGATAAGCGTCTTATACATGTCTGCAACAAAATCTGAAATTTCAATGCCAGTTCCTGTTATGCCTGTAACTTTATGAGCCTGGTTGTAAACAAGAACGTTTACCCACATGTAGGTCTTCTTTAAACCAATGTCATAGTCTACGTAGAACTGGAAGGGAAGGTTTGCGTCTATGGTTGCCTGGAACCAGTCGTTGGCAGGATCCTTTTTGTCAAGGTCGTAGATGAATTCCATGTTGGAATAGTACTTAAGGTCTGTGTCCGAAATCCAGAAGGTGCGGTGTGAGGCAAAAGAGTCCTGGAAGGCAGCAAATTCGCGGCGCGCCAAACTCACAATTTCCGGGTCATCTGGCTGTGACATGTAATCAATAACTGCGGGAGATTTTGCAAGTTGCAAAGCCAGCTTTCTCTCTGGCAACAGATATTTTTCAATTTCTGCAAGCTTTAAGTGGGCAATGGTTTCCAACTCAATTTTGGCTTTTTTTCTGAACAATGCCCGGGAAGAAACATTGACAATACATAATGCAGCAAAGCAACCTACTGCAGCAGCACAAATTTTTATAGCCGTTAGCTTCATTTTTTACCTCGACTTGGCACAACAGTTTTAGTTAACTTTTTGACATTACAATAGATAAGTATATCACATAATCGGAAAAGGGCAAGCGGAATTTAAGAAAAAATTGTTTTTTAAGATAAAATTAACAAAAATTCCTGAAAGTTTCCAAGAGCATCATTTTTTGTTTACAACCGACTTCATCCAGTCAAAGGCAGTCTCATCCCCGCGCCCGGTTTTATCCTTAAGCTCAACGTGGAAGTGGTAGCGGGACTTGTACTGAACGTAGCGCGAATTCCTGCACCAAAAGGCACACCGCTTTCCGGTAGGGCTTCCCTGCTCAAAAATGCCCTTGTCGTTTTCCGAAGTGGCAAAGTAGAAGTTGACCGGAAGAACCGTCAAAAGTTCCTTCAAAGACATCTGGTAAAAGCCGCTGCCAGAGATAACACCCCTAAAAAGATGCGGCTCGTAGCAGGCAAGTTCAACCGCATACTTTGCCCCCTGGGAAAAACCCCAGCCCACAATGTTGGTCTGATCAATGCACTTGTTTTGCAAAAGTACGTTTTGAATCAAAAGGCTCATGCTGTGGGGGTCTGTAAAATATCCAATCCTAGCCACCACTGCCAGAACCGCACAGCCTTCCGGGTAAATGTCGCGCTGGAATTCCTGAGAGATAAAGGGCCTTGCATAAGAGATGGCCTTAGCCTGCTCCATGGAACCGTGGAAGGTTACAATAAGGGGAAGCTTTGCAGATTCATTGTCCTTGTCATTCCTGTATTTTTCCGGCAGGTACAAAAAATACTTGTGGCCGGTCGCATATTCCCGGTAGAGCCAGGGAGAGGCATCAAATTGCTTTGTTGTCCAATAATAGGCGGCATCAAAAGTAGGCTTCAGTTTTTTTGGCGCATAAAGCCACGCAGCCAGTGCACAAAGCAAAAGGACGAGGCTTGCAAAAAGGGCGCACAAACGCCAGCGCAATTTTATCTTCATAATAAAAAGCATAGCATGCAGAAAGGCATTTGGCAATATTTATGTTTTTTTGATTTTTTTTGCGGCACTTGCCTTGTTCAACCGCCATTAAATGAAAGAAAGTCCTGCCATTTTACTAGAACAGATAGCTCCAAGGAAAGTCCGGTCCCTGAGGCTCTCGAAGGGCGTGTAAAATTCTAGCAAAAATGGCAGGGAGGCCATTTTGTAGGGGCTTTGCGGGGTTGCGCCTTTCGGCTCCATTACCGCTTTGCGGTAACGGGCTTGTGCCCGCCCCTCCAATCCCTGCCGTGTTTTTTTTGCTAAGCAACTTGTAAACCACCATGTCCAAACGCAAATAGACATTTTCTTTGTTTGCAAAATATGTTAGGATTTAATTATCAATTAGGAGGATTATATGAAAAGCGTTTACGATTTTATCAAAGCCTGCGAAACTTATTATCTTGCAACAGTAGAAGACGGTCAGCCACGTGTAAGGCCATTTGGAACAATCAATATTTTTGAAGGAAAGCTTTACATTCAGACTGGAAAGTCAAAGGATGTTTCTAAGCAGATTCAGGCAAACCCAAAGGTGGAGCTTTGCTGCTTTGACGGAAAGACTTGGCTTAGGCTTTCTGGCACCCTTGTCCGCGACGACAGGATTGAACCCAAAAAAGACATGCTGGAAAAATATCCTTCTCTAAAGGCAATGTATTCTGCAGAAGATGCCAACACGGAAGTCCTCTATTTTAAAGATGCTACTGCAACCTTCTCCAGCTTTACCGATGCCCCAAGGGTTGTAAAGTTTTAGGCAAGCAAAATGGCAATTCAAATATTCGGCACCTCAAAATCCTTTGACACAAAAAAGGCGGAGCGTTATTTTAGCGAAAGGCGCATCCCCTTCCAGAAGGTAGACCTTAAGGAAAAGGGCATTTCCAAAGGCGAGCTTGAAAGCATAATAACATCCCTTGCAAAGCGTGAAGGCAGCAGGGCTTTGGCTGTAGAATTATTGGCAGACAAAAAGGGCAAAGACTACGCCTCTTTTGCTTATCTTGACGACAGCGAAAAAGAAGACAAGCTTTTGGAAAACCCCATGCTTTTGGCCCAGCCAATTTGCCGCAACGGAAAGACGGATGCCACAGTTGGTTACGCACCAGATGTGTGGGCAAAGTGGAATTGATATGATTTCCTTTGGAATTACAATAAGAAAGTTAACAAATATTTTTTCTTTAACGCTTTTTACACTGCTGCTTAATTCATGCAAGGTAAATCGGGCATTAGACTTAAGCGCCAAAGAAGCATTCGTTTTTCCAGAAAAAAATATAAGTTTTTCTTTGGGCAGCAAAAGCTATTTTCATTTTGACTCAGACCCGGTTTTTAAATATCCAGGCTTGCAAGACAGCATATCGTTTGAATCAGATGAAAAACCAGAATATGTAATGTTAAAGAAGACAAAAATAAAATTTCCAGAATTTGAATTTGAAAAAGTCATGAATAGCAATATGGTAATATCATTGGCAGCTGACAATAAATATTGGGGCTATCCAAGCCTTAGTGATTCCCAGAAGATTACCGTATTTGACTTGCAAAAAGAGTATAATAAAAAGTTCAATACCAATCTGTCTGTGGCCCAGCTTTATGAAAAACTCAAAAAAGCAACTTCCGTGGAAGTAATTTATTATGTTGAATATAAAATTGGGAATGAAGCGGTGGCAAGTCAACTAGCATGCAGTTATAAACTTTCTGCCCGCAAGTCATTAAGATTTGTTGACAGCATTATGAGCGTTTGATTTTTTGCCAAAAATACAAATTTGCTAAACTCAACTAATGGTTCGTGTACATTTTTCTTATACAGCACTATTATTTGACCAGAAAGGAGTTCCTTATGGATATGGTAAAAATTGGAAAATTCATTGCGAAGTGCCGCAAAGAAAAGAATTTGACCCAGGCTCAGCTTGCAGAAAAATTTGGAATTACGGACAGGGCTGTTTCCAAGTGGGAGACGGGAAATTCCTTGCCGGATGCTTCTATAATGCTGCAACTTTGCGAACTTCTTTCTATAAATGTAAATGAACTTTTAAAAGGAGAACGTATTGCCATGGAAAACCTTAACAAAGAATCAGAAGCCAATATCATTGCCCTAAAAAAAGAAAACGAGATGCAGACCAAAAAACTGCTCAAGCTTGAATGGGTTTTGGTAGGAATTTCGCTTGCGGGCTTTTTAATCTTGTGCCTGGCAGGTGAATATGTTGCAAGACGCTATAGCGCAAAATTGCTTTCGAACTTGCTGATTGGAGGCGGAACTTTACTTATACTTTGTGCCGCTCTTATTGGCGTGTGGATTGAACAGACCGCAGGCTACTATGAATGTGCCGCCTGTTCCCACCGCTACAAGCCTACTTATGCCGCAGTTCTTTTTGCTCCCCACATGAGCCGCACCAGATGGATGAAGTGTCCCGAATGCAAAAAGCGCACTTGGCAGAAGAAAGTTGTTAAAAAAGATTAAAAAAAAGCTAAAAAAAGGCGAAAAACCACCCTTTTGGGTAGGTGACATTTGACTTTTTTGTGATATTCTACAAAGTGGAGAATTAAAAGGGTTTGTTTTAATTAATAAACGGATAACCGGAGGCATAAAATTTATGGGAATTAAAAAATTTCCCAGCCTGTTGTACTCTATATTTTTATGCTCTACGCTTTTCTTTTCGTGTGCTAATTCTTACAATGAACCAATAAGGGAATACCACGAATACTGGACTTCTACATGCCAGGTTGGAAAGCTTGAATACGACGCAAAAAATGTTTCCCTTGGCAAGGACAGGGACGGCCTACCCAACCTTTCTGCACGTGGAGCCATAGAAATAAATCTTTACACGATTAATCCCCAGCAAATTAAGCTGCTTTGCAAGCCCGGTGCAGACGCTACAACTGGAACAGATGGTCTTGGAAACTTTTGCCTGCAGAATGAAGACAAAGACCTTGTTGTTGAAAACTACAGCGAGGTTATGGTTGACCCATCTCACATAAGAATCCGCGCAAAGCTCTTGGACGAATTTGAAGGCGACACGATTACCCTTTCGGGATGCCTTTGGCCAGAAAACCGCACAGAATTTACGGAAGTAGAGCTAAAGGAACAAGGACCTGAGCTTTTTTATTCAGCAAAATTTGTGCAGAACACTCCGCCGGATAACGTAAACAACCTTAGGGCTGTACACGAGTTTTTTTCTGGAACGGAAAGAAAGGCCTATGTTGTCTTTCAAGTGCCTAACCAGACTTTAAACCGCAACATTGGTTCTACCTACGAGCTGCATTACTATCTCCGCGAAAGCGACATGAGCCTTACGCATAAGGGCAGTAAAATTCTACATCTTGACCCGGACAGTAATGTGTACCAAGAGGGCGTGAACGACAACAGGAACACTTCTTTTAGCAAAGTTCCGGGTTCGGGGAATGACTATTTCTTCTATTATTTTGATGACCAGATGGATGACATTCTCTCTTATGAATACACGGTGCAGGTAACAGGGCCAAACGGTCTTACGGTAGAAAAGCGCGTTACCGATCCAAGTCTTGGAGTGCGTGTGCTTGTTGAACCTACAATTACTCCGGTGGCGGCAAATCCTCCGAACGGCAAGCAGGACGAAGATGAATATGAATGTTACGAAGTTGAATCTAATGACGGTTCTATTTCCTTTACGATAACCCCTGGAGAAGCGGGAGACAATCTTGAAGTAAAGGATGGCAATACCGTGCTTACTCCAACTTCCCCAGACACCTATACGGTAAGCGGAATTGGTCAGCATGTAATCAGAGTGAAGTCAACAAAAATAAATGCCATGCCTATTGTTGTTACAAAGAACATAAGGATTGTTAAGACACCGGATGCGGCAGTGTTTGAATTTGGAAAGGAATTCAACGGATGCGGTTTGGATTCGGACGGATTTGAATACATTGAGGTTGATTCTGCATCTGGTACGGTTGGCTATACAATTACTGCGCCAGAAGAAGGAACCACACTTTCTGGAAAGATAGATGCAACGGATTTTGATGAAATGTCCGAAGCAAAGACAGGAAACCTTAGCGTTTCTTACCATACCCTTATTGGCGTAGTGCACAAGCCGTATTGCAATGATGTTACAGCAACAAAGAAAGTTGCTATTGTAAAATCTCTTGTTGAACCTACAATTACATGCAGCAAGTTGAACGGAAAATCAATTGACGGTTTTGAATGCATTGAAATTTCTGCAAGTGCTACAGGAGCCTCTTACACAATAACTTCTGCCACACCTGTTGGATGCACAATCACTGGAACAGACAACGGAACAAGTTTTAATAGCGGCAGTTCCAACAGCAAGACGCTTACCCTTGCGCTTGGTGAACACACAATTACGGGAACTGTGCACAGGGCAAACTACATAGACAAGCCGTTTGAAAAGAAAGTCATTGTTATTACTGCTTTGCAAAAACCGCAAGTCCGCATTTGGAACGGCATGTCTTATGTTTCCGACTCGAAGGATTCAGATAATTCCAGCTATTGCACAAGCACAGGTTACGGGGTTTACAATGTGAACCTTACCAGCGGCGGAACAGGAGGAAGCCTGACTTATGAAGCTACCGCCCTTGGAAGTGGTGAAAGCGTAAGTGTAACAGGTGGCAGCACAAGTACAAGCGAAACAAGTGGCACACTCTCACTTGGCCCGCATACACTTACGCTTACGGTGTCTAAGCCCGGATATAATACCCAGGTGTTTGAAGAAAAGATATACATCCAGGGAATTCTTGCAGACCCGACAATTACGTTTACTGGTACTTCGGATGGAAGTTCGGGCGGCAATGCTGTTTATAAATTCAGCTATCTGACTTATGAGGCCATGCCCTTTAATGTTATAGCCGGAAATACAGGAAACACGGTTAAAGTGGAAATAAATAATATAGAAACAAGTTCTTCATACTGGTCGCTCGCGGCAGAAAGTACGCATACAATTAAGGTTACGCAGACACGGACATACTGCAAGAAGAATACTTATACGAAGACTGTTGTTGTAAAAATTAAGCCAGTAACGGTGTCTGTTGGCGACTGTGCTTTGTACTGCGACTTTGATGATGCAGGAAGCACGAATGAGGTTGCCGGAAAGGTTTTGCTTGGAAAAAATGAGTCTCTCTCTGAACTTCGTAATTTTGGTGGCGGTACGGATTTTGGCCAGTATTATTGGGACAGTTTTGGTCACAACAATTTGAGTTTTTCTTTGTCTTCTATAAATGATTACATCCACTACAAATCAGACGGCATGTATGAAAATGACACCACAGGCGATGACGACATAGGTGAAGTTGATACTTATAAGACGCTTTATACGCTTGCGGCAGACAAAAGAGCCGGTAGTGAAACTAAAATAGAAGTGTGGAATTCCAGTGGTGAACATACAGGACACCGAATATATCTTAACCTTTCCGACTAGTTTGCCAACATTGTTTGCAAAGACCACAGTCTCTTCTGCAAATAAAGCCTACCCCCGATTGGAAGGGTGGCGCAGCCAGACCGCCGCAAGGCGGGCCGGAGCGATAGCGTAGCCCTGGAAAGCGGGTTAGCATAAAAAACTTGGTCCAGAAAATTATAGAAAGAACAAAATCTTTTTCCATTCGGTGCAGAGTTTTTCAAAAGTCCATGCGGCGTTTGCGGGGCTTGTTGAAGGAAGGCAAATTGATTCCCGCTTTGTTTGCGGCAGCAGGTATTTTTTGTAGAGTGAGTCCGCAGTTTTTCCGTTAGTAAAAACCTGGGCAACTTGTGCGGCAGAAAGAATGTGCGAAATGTCGTTTGGCACAACGTCTTTTATGCTTGCGTCGCTCGAACCAGTTATGCTGCATGAAGCAATCACGTCCCAGAGGGCAATGCCGTGCAAAATAAGAAATGCGCGCTTTTCTTCCAGGGTAAGGGGAAGACTGTCTTTTAGCAAGGCGGCCAAGACTTTCCAAAAGCGGTTCTGCGGATGCCCATAGAAAAATCCTGCCTCCCTGGACTTAACCGACGGAAATGACCCTAGGATGAGTATTTTTGAATTGCTGTCGTACACTGGCGGGATGGGGTGCTGCATGGGGCTAGTGTAGCATAAACATACGTAAAAATCCAAAGAAAAACCTTGTAATTTTATTGATTTTTGTTTATTTTTTAAGAGATGGACGATTTATATTCGGTGCTGGGCGTTACAAAAAGCGCCTCCGCTGATGAGATAAAAAAGGCATATAGGACTCTCGCATTTAAATATCATCCAGACAGGAATGCTGGTGATAAGAGTGCAGAGGAAAAATTCAAGCAGGTGAATGCTGCCTACTCCGTTCTTGGGGACGAGGATAAGCGCAGGCAGTACGATATGTATGGTTCTTCTTCACAGAGTTCTTCTTATGGCTACAGTCAGGGGACAAGCGGCCGTACCCAGGGTAGCGGTAGGGCTTACGGAAACTGGGGCTTTTACGGAACCGGTAATTCCTATGGCGGCTACAATCATGGCCCGGACGGTTACGGAGAGGAGAATTTCTATAGCAACGGCTTTGACCCTTTTGAGGAGTTCTTTAGGGCAACAAGAAGCGGCAGTTCACAGCAAAATCCAAATTCCTTCAGGTGGTCGTCCGGATTCAACAAGCAGGATTTGTCGCGCAAGGATGGTTTTGCCATGCTCTTTAAGGGAGCTTTGCAGGCTGTCGTGGCGTTTTTTATTCTAAGGATTATAGTTCTTTTCTTCCCGCTGAACATTTTGGCTTTGGTCTTTCTTGTTCAGGGGATTAAAGATGTTTTCAAGTCGCTAAAATATATTTTCCAACCTGAAAAAAAATAGATGGCAATTATTAGCGTTCGCGGAAAATAATACGGCCACGGTTAAGGTCGTAAGGGGAAAGTTCAACCTTTACGCTGTCACCCGGAACAATACGGATGTAGTGCTTGCGCATCTTGCCGCTCAAATGGGCAAGGATAACGTGCTGATTCTGTAGTTCAACACGGAACATGGTGTTAGGAAGGGCTTCTTTAACAATACCTTCAACTTCTATAGCGTCATCTTTATTAGCCACAAATTCCTCCAGAATTTATTTGCCTTTTGCTGAATTTGTTTGTATACTAGTATGTACAAAAACACATAAATTGTCAATAAAGGTGAATAGTATGAAGAAAAGCTTTATAGAAAGTCAGAAAAAAATGCTCATTGCAAAACGTCAGGAGATAATGGACACTTTAAAAGGCCGCAATGAACAGCTTTCTAACCTTGTAGAAGCAGCAGAACCGGGTGACGAGGCAGACCTCGCTTCCGACAGAATAGACGGTAATTTGGCACTTAAGCTTGGCGACGAGGATATGCGCCGTCTGGAGCAGATTAATTCAGCCCTTGAACGCATTACAAAGGGAACTTACGGTGTTTGCCAGAACTGCGGAGATGACATTAGCGAAGGCCGTCTTGAAGCCATGCCTTATGCAATGCTCTGCCTTAACTGCCAGGCCGCAGAAGAAAGACGCAACAGGTAGGAGAGGATTCTTTAGCCACAGGCTGCTTGCTGCTAGATTGCCTGCATCTTGAACGAGTTTTTTCCTTCTATAAAGGCAAGTTCTTTGCAGCCGGCATTTTTTAGCATTTGAACTGTTTCGTCAAAGGCAAAGTCTAAGGTTTCTGCCGAATGGGAGTCGGAGCTTAGGGTTAGGGGTACGTTTTTTTGCATCAGGAGCGAAAGAAGTTCTCCGTGGGGGAAAGGAGTTGCCATGTAGCCGCGTGCCATTCCGCCTAGGTTTACTTCTGCAACCACACCCGCTTTTGCAATTTCATCTGCTAAAAGGGCTATCTCTTTTTTGTACCACTCGCTGTTTTGGTCAAAAAGTGGGGCTTTTACCTTTGGACCGTTCTGCTTTTTGATTAAGTCGCAATGGGCAATTATGGTAAAGTCGCATGTTTTTAGCATCTGCCGCTCAAGGTAAAAATACTCCTGCACGGCTTTTTTTGTGTCTCCGTCAAAGTAGTTTTTTATTCCTTCAATGACGTCTTCCTGCCTTCCGTCTGCTTCTATGAATCCCCTCTTGCCTGGAACATAATGAACTGCTCCGATTAGGTAGTCAGGGTCAAATTCCGCATAGTTGCTCATCTTGGGGGCGCAAACTCCTTCTATAAAGTCTGCCTCAAAGCCAAGCTTTATGTCCAGCCGCTCAGTGTATTCTGTGCTTAGGCGGTGAATTTCTTTTGCGTATGCTGAATGTTCCCTTGACTGAAGGTGCCAGTCTGATGAAAAGGGGTACATGGAATGGGAGCTGAATCCCAGGGCGCTAAAACCCTTCTGCAAGGCAACCTGCACAATTTGTTCCGGGGTGTTTTTTCCGTCGCAAAAAGTTGAGTGAGTGTGATAGTTTGTTTTTTTCATTTGAGTGAATCCGCCCATTTTTTTTCTAGATTTTTAAATTCAATAAAGGCAAGTTCAAATTCAGTTTCCGAAGCTTCTACGGTAACAAAGTCGTTTTTACGCGCAGCTTCGTTCATTGTTTTGGAGGAAGTGTAAAGGCTGTTTATGCTTAGCGTTGCGCAGCTGCCCTTAAGCTTGTGGGAAAGTTCGTCAAGCTTGGTAAAATCCTTCTGGGGCTTCTTTAGTTCCGGGCGCAGGTCTGAAAGAACTTCTTCCGTCTGCTTGATAAAGTCGTCCATAAGGCTAACCGCAAGCTCTTCATCTCCGCCAACGGTGTCCATAAAATCGCTTATGTCCCATTTGTCGCCGGCAGAATTGTTCACTTCTGTAAGGGAAACAATTTCTTTTGCCGCCGGAATGGAGAGAACCGTCGTCCATTTTTCCAGCATTTCGCGGACGCCGTTTTTCTTGAAGGGTTTTACAAGAATGTCGTTAATGCCAAGCTCTCGGTAGGTCTTAAAGTCGTTGGGGTCGTTGTTTGCGGTGCAGGCAATGATTATTCCGTTGTAGTTCTTTGCCCTAAGTTCAACAGTGGCATCTATTCCGCTCTTTATTGGCATAAGGATGTCCATGAATACCAGGTCTATTTCCGGATGCTGCTCAATCTGCTTTACTGCGGCCTCTCCGTCTTCCGCTGAATATACGGTTGCGCCAAATTTCCTTAGGAATGTTTCTATGAGCTTTCTGTTTACAGGATGGTCTTCTGCAACAAGAACCTTACAGTTGCCGGCAATTTCGTTTTCTTCTATTAGCGGAACAAGGTTTGTTGGGGCAAGGTTTATGTTCTTTATTGCTTCCATTTCTACAGGATAGATGTTTGGCAGGCTGGTAAAGGCTTCGTTCAAAAGGGTAAAGAGCTGCTTTCTTTTTACCGGTTTGTAAAGGTAGCCGTTGAACCAGTCAAGAATCTTCATCTTGGCATCCTTACCCATCTGGCCTTCTGGAACAACAAGGTACATCTTTAGCTTGTTGGTGATTAGGCTGCTTGTTACTTCTGATGCAAAGCGCCAACCGTCCATCTTGGGCATAATCATGTCTACAAAGACGACTGTGTAGGGGTGCTTTTCCTTTGCGGCGGTCGAAATTTTTTCCAGAGCCTGTTCACCAGAAAGGGCTGTGTCTATAGTTTCTATGCCAAGGTTTTTTATCTTTGTTGCAAGGGCTGCCAGTGCAAGTTCGTTGTCGTCAACAAGGAGGATTTTTGTATGTTCAGGAATTGTAAGCTGGGGGGTAAATTCTTCCAGCTGGGCATCTATCTGCGAAACCTGCATTGGTATGCAGAACCAGAAGACTGAGCCTCCGGCCGGGTTGTCCTTTACGCCTATTTCGCCATTCATTATTTCCACAAGGTTTTTGCAAATTGCAAGCCCCATGCCTGAACCGCCGTATTTGCGCGTTGTGCTTGCGTCTACCTGGTAAAAGTTGTTAAAGACAAGGTCCTGTTTTTCTTTTGGAACGCCAATGCCGCTGTCTATTACCTCAAAGAAGAGTTTTTCGTTTTTGCTGTAGACGCGGACGACTACATAGCCTTTTTCCGTAAACTTAACCGCATTCTTTACTAGGTTCAGTATGACTTGCTGAAGGCGGGTAGGGTCTCCCATGATGATTTTGGGGAAGGTCGGGTCTATGTCCGTAACAATTTCCAGCCCCTTGTTGATTGCTTCTATGCTTACAAGGTCAACAACGTGTTCCGTAAGGTCAACCACGTCAAAGGGGATGTTTTCTATTTTAAAGTCACCGGAGTGGATTTTTGTGTAGTCAAGGATATCGTTTGCAAGCTGTAGGAGTACGTTTGCACTGAATTCAATCTGATGGACATATTCATTCTGTTCTTTGTCCAGCGAAGTTTCACCCAGCAATTCTACCGTACTGATTATTGTCTGGATTGGGGTGCGCACCTCGTGCAGCGTGCTGGCCAAAAACCTGGAGCCGGCATCTATTGAATTAACTTCCATAATGCCAGCCTTATTTATGAATGAAGGACTTCCATTGCCTTTTGCACAATAACATCAGCTTTTTGTGGCTTTATCAAATAGCCTTTTGCACCAAGGCTTAGTGACTTTACTACGGCATCGCGCATGGTTGCCTGTGAGTAAATAAGAATTGGTGCCTTGAAATTTTCGCGCTGAAGGGTACGCAGAATATCAAAACCGTTGATGTCCGGAATATAGATGTCCAGGATAACAAGGTCACATTCCTGGTCTTCGATTGCGTGCATAAAATCTACGCCGTTTGAAAAAAGAACTGACTTTGCGCTTACACCGGCAAATGCTTTTTCCAAGAGGCGGCGGATAACAACGTCATCGTCAACAATTGCCACTTTTAGAACGTTGCCTGAATCCTGCTCGGAGATAACGCCTTCCGCATTGTCGTTCATAAAGCGCATTTCTATAGAAGATTCCTGTGAACTGTGGTCATCAACGGAAAGAATCCTCTCTGACACAATCTCGTTCATGTTTTCGCCCTGGCTTGCGTCTACCAGAGAGTTGATTATGTCGTTCATGTTGTCGGAAACTTCTATGTCCTTGTAGAGCGGATGCCCCTTGACCAGTTCCTTTGTGAAGGTGTCAAAAGAAAGGATCTTTACGTTTTTGGGCTTTATGCGCTTGTCTTCAAGAACATTGTCTATGAGCACTTCCAGGTTTGAACCGTCTATGAAAGTGAGCTTTATGTTTGTCATCATGATGATGATTTTTGGGTCGTTAATCTTGTTTTTGTCCAAAAGCTCCTGAAGGCGGTATTTTAGGAGGTAAAGCTTTTCCCTGTTAAGACCCAGGGCTATTTCTGTAAAGACAATCAGGCCGTTAACGTGCATTTCCATAATGCTGGGCGTGGTGTCCAGAGAAAAGTTTGACCTGAGGATTTTTCCTATGGATTCAAAGAATATGTCGAATTTTATTGGCTTTGTGAAATATTTTACAACTGCAAACTGGGCCAGGGTAGCCACGTGGTGACGCGGAATGTCTGGGCCGCTTATGATGATAGGTATTTTCTTTGCATTGGGGTCATCATGCTTCTTTAAGAGGAATTCCTGAAGTGAAGTTATATCGCTTTCCACATCAATAATGATCAGGTCAGGGAGCGTTGTTATCATTTTTGTATATGCATCCCGGTTACCGACCGCATATTCAACAGTTACCTGCTCTGCGACGAGTTTTTCCTTAAGAAATTCGCGGAACATTGGAGATGCATCTATTAACAATACCTTCTTCATGCTATTCATTTTACTTTATTAAGTGTATAATTTCAAGGTATATTACATGGTGGCTTGGAGGAAAAATTATGAAAAAAGCTGTTGTTTTTATTGCCGACGGGACAGAAGAAATAGAAGTTATTACGCCCGTTGACTATCTTAGAAGGGCTGCTGTCCAGGTAACATTGGTTTCTGTTAGCCAGTCGCGTACAGTTACCGCAGCCCACGGTGTTAGCATAAATGCCGACATGACGCTTGAATCCTACCTTTCCGCCGGAGAAGAGCTGCCGGATGCCGTAGTTGTGCCTGGTGGGGCAGGGACAAAAAACATTGCAGCCTGCCGTACCGCTGTTGATTTTGTAACCCAGATGGATAAGGCCGGAAAGCTTGTCTGTGCAATCTGTGCAGCTCCAGGCCTTGTGCTTCCGCTTACGGGTGCGCTAAAGGGCAAGGCTTGGACATGCTACCCTGGCTGTGAGGAAAATGCCGGGGAATTTGTAAAGACTCGCAGGGATGAGGCTTTTGTCCACGATGCAAACCTTATTACAGGCAGGGGCCCCGGGGCAGCAGAGCAGTTTTCCATGGAAATTGTGCGCACGCTTACCGGGGATGCAATATTCACCAAGATAAAGGAAGGTTCCATGCAGCGCTAAGGGAAAGCTGACTAGCGCTTGTCCACTATGACCTTTACTATTTCTGCGATGTACATTGTGTGAAAGTCATCCTTCTTGTAGTTCTGGTTCATCACCTTTTCGTCGGTAAAGCAGTAGGGGTCAAATGGCTGGGCGTAGAGCTTTCTGCAAAAGAGCACCATGCGGGCTTGTTTTACCCAGGGAATGTTGTTCATGTAGTCAACATCCAGCTTTGCGGGGCCAAATTTGTCTCCGTCCCTTCCGCTGTGGCTTCCACAGTAGTTGAGGGCGGTCTTGTATTTTTCACCGAGTACGCTGAGCGAAAAGTATTCAGATGAATCAATTATTTCCTTTGTATAGCGGGAAGGGCGCAGGTAGATGGTTGCAACCGGCTTGTTCCAGAGGATTCCCACTCCTCCCCAGCTTGCAGTCATGGTGTTTACGCGGCCAGTCCTTATAGAACCGTCTTCGTCTTCCGTTGTCGTGCATGCCGTTACCAGCATCCAGTCTTTTCCTATCATTCTAAATGAGTTGTCTGCAATGTCTTCCGGTCGTATTGTCTTAAACATAATTACCCCTTCGCTTAGTTTTTCCAAAGTATAGCATAAACCTTGAAAAAGGTCTAATAAAAATATATTATTCTAATCATGACTATAAATTTAAAGGCCGCATTTTTTAGAAGCGTATTTGGCGCACTTTTTGTCCTGTCTCTTTTCTCTTGCAGCAATGGAAAAAAATGGTACACAAACTTTGACGAAGCCTCGGCAAAAGCAAAGAAGTCGGGCAAGAACATATTCCTGCTTTTTAGCGGAGACGACTGGGACAATACAAGCGCAGGCTTTAAGGCAGACGTTCTTCAGACAGAAGAATTTAGCAAGGAAATTGGCAAAAAGTACATCCTGCTGAATCTGGACTTCTCCCAGGATGAATATGAGAAAACAGAAGTGGAAGAAAATGCCACGGAAGAAGAAAAAGCCGCCGCTCAGGAAATAGCCGCCCGCTACCTGGAAAAAGAAAAGCTGGTGCTCGAATACCACGTTCAGCAGTATCCGGCTATATTCATTACAACACCGGAAGGTTACTACATTGACTCTATAAACTACGACGCATCTTTTACCGACTTTGCAAGCTTCCACGAAAAATTCAATGATCACCAGGGGCTTATAGACAAGGCAAACACTTTAACACAGGCAATTAAAAAAGCAAAGGGCAAAGACAAGGCTCTTGCAATCGACGCATTTTACGAAGCCACGCCAACAGACTACCAGCCGCTTCTTGTGCCCATGTTCAAAGAGGTGCTGGCTCTTGACGAAGAAAATGAAACTGGGCTGCTTGGCAAATACGAGCTTGCACAGGCCTACATCCAGTCCTTTGACGTTGCAAACGAAGGCAATGTGGAAGGTGCGGTAACAGTTATAACTTCCGTAGCAGACAATTCAGCCCTTCATCTGGACAAAGACCAGAAGCAGATGGCCTACTACACAGGGGCATACATTCTGTCTCTTTCTGGCAGCCATGACTTTGACAAGATTCTTGACCTGCTGCAAAAAGCCTACGACGCATCCCCAAACGGAATCCACGCAAAGGATGTTCAGACAGCAAAGGGTTATACAGAAAATTTGGTAAAGATGATGGAAGAATATTCTTCGGAAGAAGCTGACGGCGAAAGTGAAAGCGAAGGACAGCCCGAACAGGAAAACTAAATGAATGTTCCGCTGCTAATAATTGCCGCAAGTGTCCTCATTCTATTTTCCATGATATTTTCCGCAACAGAAAGCGCATTCCTTTCTATAAACAAGCTAAGGGTACGCTTTCTGCGCAACAAAAAGAACAAGACTGCAATGCGGATCTGGAGGCTTCTTAGCAACAAAGAGCGTCTGATTAACACCCTGCTGATTGGCAACAATATAGTAAACATTTCGCTGTCTGCAATTTTGTCCTACATTGCAATCCGTCTTTTTGGAAACGCTGGCGTTGGAATAGCAACCTTTGTTACGACAATGCTGCTTTTGATTTTTGGCGAGATTACCCCCAAGACAATAGCAACCCACCACCCGGAACCGATTGCATTTTTCTTTAGCGGATTTATTTCCGTAATGGAAATTCTTCTTGCACCCCTAGTTTTTATCTTTACAAAAATTTCAAGACTCATTCTAAGCCCATTTAAAATCAATGCAAAGAATTCAAAGGTTTCTTTTACGGAAGAAGAAATAAAGTCTTTTATAGACGTTAGTTCAGAACAGGGCATCCTTGAAAAAAACGAAAAGAACATGATGCACCGCGTCTTTAAGTTTACAGACCTTGCAGCAAAAGACATTATGATTCCCCGCAAAAAAATAAAGGCACTAAAACTTGGCGAATCCTACAATTCAATAATAGAGCTTTCCGAACGCTATGGAATTTCCCGCTTTCCTGTTTACAAGGACGACATAGACGACATTGTTGGAATTTTGTACATAAAGGATTTGCTTTTTTACAAAGACAACATTTCTTCTTTTAGCGTTCAAAAGGTAATGAGGCCACCGCTCTTTATTCTGGAAACAAAAAAGATGTCGTCAATACAGCAGATGCTGCGCGAAAACAAACAGAGCATGGCTGTTGTTATAGACGAATATTCTGGAACTTACGGAGTTCTTACTACCGAAGACATTGCAAGGGAAATCTTTGGCCCAATTTCTGATGAATACAAAAGCTATGCCCACAGAATCCAAGACCAGATAAAGAATCCTTCAAATTCAGAGGTGGACGGCCTTTCCCGCCTTTCAGACTTGAATGACCAGCTGCACACAAAACTGCTTTCCCAGAACTGCGAAACAATCGGCGGCTATATTATGGAAGCCCTTGGTCACATTCCGCAAGAAGGGGAAAGTATTACAAAAGACGGCTTTGCCTTTGCGGTTTCCAAAATGGAAGACAAACGCATTGCAAGGGTTCACATAAGGCAGCTAAAGGTTGAGGGGGAGGAATGAGCATTTTTATAAACATAATTTGTCCAGTCCTTGCCTTTCTCTGCCTTTTGTTTTGCGGGGCATTTTTTGCTTCATCGGAAACAGCCTACACGTCTCTTTCCAAAATCACAATCCACCAAATGCTAAAGAACAGGGAACGCAATGCAAAAAAAGTTTCCAAGCTAAAGAACAATCTTGATTCCCTTATTTCTACCACTCTGATTGGAACGAATTTTGTAACAACACTCATGTCTTCTTTGGCAACGGCTTTTGCAATGGCAATCTTTGGGCCACAAAGCGTAAGTGCTGCAACCTTTGTTGTAACAGTCCTCGTAATAATTTTTAGCGAAATTGTCCCAAAGACTTATGCGGCTGTAAAACCAAAGGAATCATCACAAAATTCTGCAACGGCACTTTGCATACTGCAAAAGGTTCTCTTTCCGGCGGTTTGGTTCTTCAATCAGTTTGGGAAATTCATCAATCTTATAGAGCGCATATTCTTTAAAAAAAGGCAGCCCCTTGTAACCCAGGAAGAATTGCGCACACTTCTTGATGTTGGTGAACACGAAGGCACGCTTGAACAGGATGAACGCAAAATGCTTGAGCGCATATTTGAATTTTCCGATCTCCGCGTACACGACATAATGCGTCACCGCTCACTCGTAAGCTACATAAGCGAAAGTGCATCTTTGGATGAAGTTATAGAAGCCTTTGCTAAGTCTGGATATTCCCGTCTGCCCGTGTACAAAGACAGCCCGGAAACAGTAACAGGCGTCCTGCATTACAAGGCGGTTCTTTTTGCGGGGCCAGAGATAACAAGCAGCAAGGACTTTGTAAGAATCTGCATGGTTCCGGTAATGTTTGTGCCAGAATCATTGAGCGCTGTAGAGTTGCTTGGAAAATTCAAATTTGAAAAATCCCAGTTTGCGGTTGCGGTGAATGAATACGGCAGCACGGCAGGCATAGTCACAATGGACGACATCTTGCGGGAAGTGTTTGGCCGCGTAACAGATGAATACGGAATGTCGGACATACCGGCAGAACAAAAGGTAAGGGTTTTGAATGTAAACGAATTCCTTGTCCCCGGAGACATGAAGTTGGAAGACGTTAACGATGTTCTAAGCCTAAATCTGGACAGCGAAGTTTCAGAGACGCTTGGTGGATGGCTTTTGGAAAAGCTTGGGGAACTCCCGCCAACAGGCACGGTCTACAAAAACAAAAATTCCATCTTTATAATAGAAGACCAGAGTTCCCGCCGCATTCAAAGCGTCCGAATAAAACTCAACTAGTATGGCAAATAATAATTAACTGTCACCCTGAACTTGCTTCAGGGTCTGTTCCACCATCCATTCTAGGAATTTTTTGCAATTTCCACGATTAGGTCGGCAGACTTTTCCATACCCATGAGTGAGCTGTTCAAAAGAATGTCGTAGTGGTCTCTTTTACCCCAGGTTCTTTCCGTAAAAGTGTTGTAGTGGTTTGCGCGGCATTTGTCTATCCGCTTTACCTCGCGTTCCGCAGTTTTGGGGTCCAACCCCTTTGTTTCTATTGCGCGTTTTACCTTAAAGGCAAGCGGGGCGTAAACAAACACGTTAAGAATATCCTGCTTGTCCACTTCATCGCAATGGCGCAAAACGTAGTCTGAGCAGCGGCCAACAATTACACAGGGGCCTTTCTTTGCAAAGTCAATGATAACCTTTCGCTGGGCATTAAAAACCTGGTCTGCCAAGGGAAGAGCCGGTACTGAAGCTCCTGCAGAAATTCCAGCCGTACCTGGAGCTGCGTAACTTGCACCAAGCAAAAGTGAATAAAGCAAGCCGGAAGAAAGATTCTGCTCCGTCTTTTTGATAAAGTCGGGAGAAAGCCCTGAATCTTCTGCAGCCTTGTCTATAATTTCGTTGTCATAAAAGGGAATGCCAAGTTTTTCGGCAACCAGGCGGGCAATTGTGCGGCCTCCGCTGCCATATTCACGTCCAAAAGTTATTATCTTTTTCATAAAAATTTCTCCTTATCTTGTTCACCTCCTATTATAGCACAAGTTTTGCAAAGTGCAAAAAAAAAGAACCGGTCTGAGCGGCAAAGATGCGCCTTAAAAGCTCAAACCGGTTCTTTCCAGGATTTTTTTATGCTGCCTGAATACGGATTTTCTGTGGTTCGGCTTCTGCCTTTACAGGAATTGTTACCGTAAGCACGCCGTTTTTAAGCTGGGCAGAAATGTTTGTGGCATCGCAGTCATTTGCAAGAGTAAAGGTGCGCTTAAAATTACCGGCAAGGGAACGTTCGCAGAGAAGGTACTGCACTTCCTCTTCCTTTTTTGAAGAATCATTTGTTGCAT
Source organism: Treponema sp. (assembly GCA_017961705.1). Lineage (GTDB taxonomy): Bacteria > Spirochaetota > Spirochaetia > Treponematales > Treponemataceae > Treponema_D. The sequence goes on along the minus strand of JAGCWT010000153.1, from coordinate 14,082 downwards.
CGGTTGCACCTTCATTTGCACTGTCTGCCTTTGCAGAATCATTTGCAGCATTAGTTGCACCGCCATTTGCGCCGTCAGCCTTTGCAGAAGCAATAGTCAGAAGGTTTTCCTTAACGCTAATCTCTATGTCTGCCTCTGTTTTTCCAGGCAAGTCCATGTACAAGACATAAGCTTTGCTGTTTTTTTCAATATCAACTGCCGGAACAAAATTACGCTCGCTATTGCGTTCACCACAGTTTGCAGCTCCGTAAACACCATCCAAAATTGAATCAATAAGTGAAAGTCCGTTCATAATATACCTCCATGCCCTTAGGCAAAATATTTAGATTTACACTTATCATATAGCATATTCCGTGCCAACTTTTTTTTATTTTGGACGGCAATTTTTATTTTGGGGATATATGAAAAATGTAAACAGGTATTCATCATAGAACGGCTTTGCGGGGTTCCGTGGGGCCCTTCCCACTCCATTGCGGGGGTTCACTTGGGCAAAGCCCGCGCTCACCACCCGCAACGGCTGCGCCGCCCCTCCAATCCGGCCTCATGCCTCTGCTACAAGTGGGTCAAAACGATACATTTCTTTTGGAAGGGCTGTATTAAAGCGCGTCAAATCAACGCAGATTTTACTCCCAGTAAAAATCGCCTGTGCGGACTTCTTTTGTTTTTGAATTAAATTCCGTCATAGATATTAACGAAAAGACATTCGCTGTCAATAAGAAGATAGGGAATTCCGTTTATATCAATGCGGTAATTTGGCTCTGTAACAGAACTGAAGAGTTCATAAGTGCTTTTTGGGTCGGTATCCAAAAGATAATCTCTGGTTTCGTAGCCGCCTGAAAAAGAATTCTGGGTATAAGCTACAGTTCTGTTTTCTGTTACAATGCTGTTTGTACTTGAATCAAAAGTGAAGTGCCGGTTGTCGTTGTACCTGTATCCAATATGCGGAACAATATAAAAATAATCGCTGATGTTTATTGAAGGATTTTCAAGCCACTGCCAGTCGTTTTTTCCATACGTTCTCTTATAATCATCAACCGTCTTAAACCAGCATTCAAAAAATCCAATTCCATCGTCAATACTAATGACATATCCTTTTTCAACGCCAGAATCAAGAGGAAGAAGAAAAGCATATCCGCTATATTTTCCGTCCTTGGTCTGATACTTGCGCTCTGCCCTTTGTGAAAGCTTTTTTAAAAGAGCAGAATAATTCTTTTGAGCCGCAGCCTTAGAATCTTTTTTTGCCTGCTTAAGTCTTTCAACATTTTTATTGGGAATCAAAGAACCTTTGTAGTAAAAGCGGATTTCATCAATGCATGTGTCGTTGTATTTTGTTCCCCTGTAAACATCTTGAATCGTAAAAATAACGGCCGTAACTTTTTCGGGAGTTTCTTCAAGATGAACAGACTGAAAATCATCGCAGTCATCTTTGAGCGTATAATCAGCACAAGGTCCCAAATCTTCATTAACGCAGCCAATATTCAGCTTTTTTACACGGTTGTTCTTTTTGTATAAGTCATTGTGGGCAAAACCGTTTATGATTCTAATTTCGTCAATTTTAACCGGCTCATAAAAACTAACCGTTAGCGTTTCACCAATTCCAGAATCAGACTTGTCTTCTACCCAGGCGGTGTCCAATTTACCATCAAAAGCATTCAGCGCATCATAAACAACTTCTTTTCCAGAAAGCAATTCCGAATAAGTGCTGCTTGCCTCTGCTGAGCGGATGTAAGCCTCTTCTGCAAAAATTGGAAAGGCTGTAAGCATTAAAAGTGCATATACAAAAACTTTTTTCATTTATTCTATCTTTATCTGTTCATTCTAATTCGTCTTCAATATCCATGAAAAAGACAGTGTGTTTTTTGCCGTCTATTTTTATTGAGCTTGTAAATTCTGATTTTTCTTTGCATTCATTGTACATGTCAACAAAATCTTCTGAGTCAAAGTTAAGGTCATCGTCAAGTTCGTTTTCTAGATTGAGCCTTAAGCCTGTAAAGATGATGTAGCCTTTTTTGCTGGGGCGCGAATAGAAGACTCCGATAAAGTCATTCAAGCCGTTGTCTGCTTCCGGGTTGCGGATTCTATAATAGGAATAGGGAGTGTCTGCCTTTAAGTTCACCAGGAAAGTGTTGCCGAAGGCCTTTTTGTAAGCATAACCGTCTTTTTTTAAGTAGCCGGACTTTTTTATCTTCTTTTTGACTTTGCCTTCCAGGTTTTCTATTTCTTTTAGGATTTCCTTAAAGCGTTTTTCTGTTACCGGAGGAATTTCATTGTCGCTTTCAAAACCTTCCTTTGTTAAAGTTAGGACGTAAAGCGTAATGAAGTTTTCATTTTCTTCTGTGGATAAAAGTTCACACAGTTCTTTGGGGCTTAGCTTGGAAAGTTCTTCAAGTCCATCATAGTAATCATCTTCGCCGTAGTCTTTTGCTCCTTGGGAAAAGACAAGAGACATTCCTGCTAGAATAAATAAAAATACAAGTGCAACTTTTTTCATATTTACTCCTTCTTATGCGGCCAGCTTACTTGCCATTAAGCCTAGCCGGGATTGGAGGGGCGGCGCAGCCGTTGCGGTAGCAATGGAGCGGGAAGGGACCCGCGGTTTTCGCAACGCAGTTTCAAGCGACCCCGGAAAGCCCGTTCCAAAAGGCCTCCCCGAAGGGGCAGTTTTACAGGAAAAAGCGGCTCCAGATAAGAAAAAAAATCTTCCAGAAAAACTGTCCCAGGGTTTTTATTTGTTTGCTCTATGCAAAATAGGCAACGCCTGCGCGGAATATGTTCTGGCAGGAGTTTTCGTTTTTGCTTTGAACGCCTTCCACCGCAATGTTTTTGATTAAGTCTGCGGAAGAACCGTTTACGTCCAAGCCAACCGTGCGTTCGTTGTGTGCCATCTTACCAAGAACGTGTCCGTCCGGGCTAGTAAGACCTTCGATTGCAAAGAGGCTTCCGTTGGGGTTGTCCGGTTCGCTAATGCTTGGCATTCCGCTTTCGTCTACGTACTGGGTAAATACCTGTCCTGCTTCGAAGAGCTTTTTGGCAAGATTTTTATCCATAACAACGCGTCCTTCTCCGTGGCTTATTGGAACAAGGTGCATCTTTGGTTCAAGGATGCTTTTGTCCAAGGCCCAGGGGCTTTTTGCGCTGACCATTCTTGTGCGGACTACGCGGCTTATAAGACGGCCAACCTTGTTAAAGGTAAGGGTTGGTGTTTTGTCCGTCATCTCGCGGATTTCTCCGTAGGGAACAAGGCCTGTCTTGATGAGTGCCTGGAATCCGTTGCAGATGCCGAGTACAAGACCGTTGCGCTTTTTGAGCAAGTCCATGATTGCGTCTGCTACCTGGTGCTCGCGGATTACGTTTGCAATGTATTTTCCAGAACCGTCCGGCTCGTCTCCGCTGCTGAATCCACCAGAGAATGCAAGAATCTGTGCGGCCTCAATTTCTTTTGCCAAGTTCTTAAGGCTTGCGGCAAGTTCTTCCGGTGTGCGGTTGCGGAATACCATAATCTTTGTGTCCGCTCCGTTCAGGTTGAATGCGCGTGCCATGTCAAACTCGCAGTTTGTTCCGGGGAATACCGGTATGATTACGCGTGGCTTTGATGCAGGAAGGTTCTTAATGTTAAAAGAGATGCGTGCCTTTGCAAGGGATTCGTCTTCTTTCTTTGCCCAGTCTTCGAGAGGGTCCTGTTCCTTTGCACCGCTTACTGGCGGGAATACAACGGAAAGCTTTTCTTCCCAGGCTTTTTCTATCTTGTCCAAGGCAATTGTTGTGCCAAAGACGTTGATTGATTTTTCTGCTGTTGTTTCTCCAAGCTTTACAACTGTTCCTTCTGCAAAGTCTGCAAGGGCTTCCAGATCTTCCGCACTTTCCACGATGATTGAACCGTAGAGCGGGGTAAAGAGGTCGCGTGCGCTTACGTCAAGGCCAAGTTCTGCTGCGGTTGCGCTTTCTGGAATCATTCTGATTGCGGCACCGATTCTGTTGCCCATTGCCATTTTGCTTACGGCTTCTGCAATACCACCGGCTGTTACCGGATACATTGCACTTATTTTTCCGCTTGCGTTAAGTTTGTAGAGAACTTCGGAGTTCTGCTTGAAGGTTTCAAAGTCGGGAGCAAGGTCTTGTGAATAGGGAACGCTTACAAGGTAGATTCCGTTTCCTGCTTTCTGGAAGGAACCGCTTCTGATGTTCTTTGCAGTGTCGGTTGTTACGGCAAAGCTTACGAGCGTGTGTGGAACGTTGAGCTTTTCAAAGGTTCCGCTCATACTGTCCTTGCCGCCAATTGAACCTGTGCCCATGGAATTCTGTGCGTCCAAGGCTCCAAGCAAGGCTGCTGCCGGGTAACCCCAAGTCTTTTTGTCTACAGCGCGTCCAAAGAATTCCTGGAAAGAGAGGTAACAGGTGGATGCGCGCCCTCCAAGGCATGTAATCTTTGCAAGGCTTGACAATACAGCCGTCTGGCCACCGTGCCATGCAGACCACTGGGCAACCCTTGGGTCAAAGCCGTAGCTCATAAGGCTTACGGTAGAAGTTTCGCGGGGAGAAAGGACCGGAATCTTTGCGGCCATACCGGCTTCCGGTGTGCACTGGTACTTTCCGCCATAAGGCATAAGAACTGATGACGCACCGATTGAACCGTCAAATCCTTCTCCCAAGCCACGCTGAGAGCAGCATGCAAGGTCGTTTATGTTTGCAATCCAGGCCTTTTCTACTGCGGCTGAATCAGGGTTTTCGCCCAAGACTTTTGCAACGCTTTCGAGGGGATTTACAAGTGGTGATTTTTTTGGTTCTGCAGGGCTTTCAAGAAGGGCTTCTGCTTCGTGTGGGGCACCAGCTGTGTCTATGAATGAGCGGTCAATGTCTACGATTGTTTTTCCGCGCCACTTCATTACCATGCGGTTTGTATCCGTAACGGTTGCAACAACAACTGCGTTAAGGTTTTCTGCGTTTGCGGCTTCAATAAACTTCTGAACATTTTCTTTGCGGACAACAACTGCCATGCGTTCCTGGCTTTCGCTTATTGCAAGTTCAGTTCCGTCCAGGCCTTCATACTTCTTTGGAACTGCATCCAGGTTGATGTCTAGTCCAGGGGCAAGCTCTCCAACGGCTACGCTTACGCCACCGGCACCAAAGTCGTTGCAGCGGCGGATCATAAGGCAGGCTTCTTTGTTGCGGAAGAGGCGCTGGATCTTTCTTTCTTCTACGGCATTTCCCTTCTGAACTTCTGCGGCGGCTGTAGTAACGGACTTCTGTGTGTGGACTTTGGAAGAACCTGTAGCTCCACCAATACCGTCGCGGCCTGTTCCGCCACCAAGCAAAATGATAATGTCTCCGGCTTCCGGAGTTTCGCGAAGAACCAAATCAACTGGGGCTGCGGCAATAACTGCACCAAGCTCCATGCGCTTTGCAACATAACCGGGGTGGTAAACTTCTGCAACCTGGCCAGTGGTTAGACCAATCTGGTTTCCGTAAGAAGAGAATCCCTGGGCTGCCTCGCGGGTAAGCTTCATCTGTGGGAGCTTTCCGGGCAAGGTCTGGTTAAGTGGAACTGTCGGGTCTGCTGCACCTGTTACGCGGAGTGCCTGGTAAACCCAAGAGCGTGCGCTAAGCGGGTCACGGATTGCGCCTCCTATACATGTTGCAGCACCACCAAATGGTTCAATTTCTGTAGGGTGGTTGTGGGTTTCGTTCTTGAATTCAAGCAGCCAGCGTTCAGTTTCTTCTTTTGCCAAAGGCTTGCCTGAAGCGTCCGTGGTATAGTGAACGTCTATGTAAATGGAACAAGCATTGTTTTCTTCGCTAACTTCAAGCTCTTTTAGACCACCGTGGGCACGAAGGTATTTTGCACCAATACAGGCCATGTCCATAAGAGTTACTTTCTTGTCCGGACGGTTTGCATAAAGATCCGCCCTCATGTCCGTGTAGTGCTGGTAGCTTGAACGGAAAAGGTCTGCATAAGGGCCGTCTTCTATCTGAATGTCCTTAAGAATCGTGTTGAATGTTGTGTGGCGGCAGTGGTCGCTCCAGTAAGTGTCAAGAACGCGGATCTCCGTAATGGTTGGGTCGCGGTTAATCTTCTTAAAGTAGTCCTGCATCCACTTGATGTCTGCAAAGTCCATTGCAAGGCCAAGCTGGTTGCGGTAGGCTTCGAGGTCTGCTTCGTTCAAAGAGATAAAGCCGTTTACAATTTCTATGTCGCCGGGAACCTGGGTTTGCATTTGCAGAGTCTTGGGCTTTGCAGAATCTGCCAAACGGCTGTCCACCGGGTTTATAAGGTAATGCTGAATTTTTTCCACGTCGCTAGCGGCAACGTTTCCGCTAAGCAAAACGATTTTTGCACATTTTACGCGGGGAGGCTCTGTGCCAACCGTAACGGAACCTTTTAGACCTTCACGCAAAAGGCTAAGGCACTGCTCTGCAGAATCCGCACGCTGGTCGTACTGCCCGGGCAGGTATTCCCAGATAATCTGAGTTGAACCTGCGGGCACTTCAAAATCTTCAAAGAAAACATTGTCCGACTGGGGTTCGGAGAAAATGCGTGTGGCCGCCGATTTTGCAACAGCGTCAGAAACATTCTCTATATCGTACCGGTTCAGGTAACGAACACCGGTAACACCGCCAATTCCCAAAAAACCGCTTATTTCGGAATAAATCCGCGCCGCTTCGTTTGCAAAGCCGGCCTTTCTTTCTACGTAGATACGAACCATGGGTGTATTATAGAAGAATTTTGGTCTTTATGCAACAAAGCGAATATTTGCTGAATTTTTTTGCGGCAGTTTTTTTTGCAAGGGGCTTTCCGGGGTCGCTTGAAACTTCGTTGCGAGAGCCGCCTTTCGGCTCCATTGCCCATGGCAACGGCTGCGCCGCCCCTACACTCCCTGCCGTGCTTGCATAAAAAGACAAAAGTAAACTTACGTAAACATTCACTAATATATTGCGACTTTTGGTTCAAAAACAGTGACACTTTTGTTTTGCCCAGGTGTTTTATTAATAAGAGGTTCTTATGAAAAAGACATTTATAATGCTAATTTGCACTTTATTGAGTTTTGCGGGATTGTATGCAGAAAAAATACGCTTTACGGTTGGCGGTTCTGAAGGCCGCTACAACCAGATAAAGGTTGTAAACCAGACAAAGGCTTCCAACTTTGACTGCATTGCATATTTTTTGGACAAGGACGGCGAAAAATATATTGCGCGTGAACCGCTTGGGGCTTTCCATCTGGATAAAACCGGAAGCAGGGACTCTTGCACCAACATCAAGCTAATCAGCCAGGGGGAGCACATAGGAATTGTTGTTCCTGATGAAGTTGGCCCCGTTTCTTACGTTGTGTCTTACAAGGATTATCCCCTTTTTGACATAATCGAAATTACTCTTCTTGACGGAGAAAGTCCGCTGGGCAAAGAATTCTAGGCTTTGGAAGCATTGCCAATGCCTTTTTCTTGCTGCCTTAGAATTGTACAGGCTTGACTTGCAGACAAAAAATCGTCTTCGCTAACTCCAGCTGCCCAGAGGTCTGGCAGGACAAGTTGCCTGTAGGCTTCTTGGGCAGGTTTTGAAAATTCGCCAAAAATAACGAAGGTTCGGGCGTAGTCAAAGATGGCAGGGGCAATGCGTGCGTTTATCCAGTCGATGATTCTGTAGCCGGATCCGTCGTGGGGAAGCATTATGTTAAGGAAATGCAGGTCCAGGTGGCAGATGCATTCCTTCATCCTTCCCGACAGCTCTTCTATTATGGAAAGAACTTTTTCTTTGTCTTGACCGCTCAAGTCATGTGCGGCTGTGTCGTAAAGGCGGGGAATTTTTAGTCCCTCTGTTTTTGCCGAATGAACAAATTTATTTGCTTCTGCAAGAAGTTTGTAATAGTTTATAATTTCTGATTCCTTTTCTGGGGAATTTTGCTTAATGCATTCATTTATTTTTGCTTCCAGAGTGTCGCCTTTAATCAAATCCATCTTGATGATGTGGGTGTCGTCTGTGTCGTAATATTTTATTGGGCAAAGGCCAGCCTTGTTTATTTCTTTCTGCTGATGTTTTTCGAACAAAATCCATTCAGCGGGGTAAGATGAATTGTAAACTTTGTATGCAAAGTTGTGGTATAGGAAAACCTTTGCTTGGGCACCTTGACCGATTATTTTTTCGCTTCCGTCGAATATCATTGTCTGCCTCCTCTGCTATTGTCCCACCATGCATCGAGTATGGTCTTTTTTACAAGGTTGATTTTGTTTTCGCTATCAAAATAAAAGACTTGCTTTTCTTTTGCCGTAAAGACCGGATGCCATTTTCCGCCGATTCCCTCGGTAATATAATCCTGTTCAGCGTCTATCTGCTCTTGCAAATTTGGAAGATGGGAACTTGCCAAATCCCAGATTTCTTTTGTTGGCCTGTTGTAATTTGTTGTTATCATAACAAGGGGTGTGTCGCCTTCTTCTATAGACATTTCTGTTATTGAAATTTTTGGATATATATTTTCGTTAATCATCTGGGTAAGGTAAATTGTAAAATTAAACCAGCTTTTAAATGATTCCAGTTCTTCTCCAGACATGATGGTAGCTGCACGGCTTAAAATTCCTTCTTCAACTTTATCGTAAAGTTCTTTATTGGAGACTATTTGAAAGACGTCCCATTCTATGTCTCCGCCGTAGAGAACATAGTCAAAAAAGGCAAAGTATTCATTTACCATGTCGCTTTTTGAAACAGGCTCGATGACAAGGTTCTTTTTGGGGATTGGGCTGCGGTTGTATTTTTTTGGCGAATCAGTATTAAGTTCACCTCCAAAAAAATAAACAGTAAAAGTGCTCTTGCTGTTTGCTTTTGCGGTAAAGACCCTTAGCTTGCACTTACTGTCCGAATAGCCCATAAGCTCTTCGCTTACAATGTGGCCGGCCTTAAAGTCTTGGGGAAAATGCGCTTTTAGTTTGAATTGAAGGTCTTTGTCGCTGTTGTTTTGAATTACAAGCGTTTCTTTGTCTACCCAAAATTTCTTGCCCGTATCTTTTTGGTCAAGCAGTTCGTCGTGGAAGGATTTTTTTTCTATGTATTCAAGGGTGGGCTTTTTCTTGTCTTTTGGCGATGCAAAACAGGCGCTTAGAGAAATTATGGTGCTAATAAAAATGAAGGCTTTAATAAAAATATTTTTCATGTATAAAGAATAGCATGTTTTGTGCAGAAAAAAAAGATGTCCCATAGCATGGATTATTTTTCGCTTCCGTCGAATGTCATTGTGTTTTATCTCCAAAATTATTTCGTTCTTTTATTTCTTGTTTTAACTTTTCAAAATGCTCATTATCTTTTCTTGACCAAAAAAGTTCAACAATAAAAGACACAAGAAAACCAAGAATAATTGCCGCAAGTAGCAAGATAAAGGCGATTGACCTGTCATTTGGAAATTGTACGCCGATTTTTTCCAATAAGAGCGCAAGCCCGCTGATTGATAAATAAAGGAAATATATAAAAATTAGACCGCCTGTTGTTTCTAGATGCTTGTCTTTACGGTTTAGAAAAAATTCCGTGAGTTTAAGAAATGGTGCAATTACAAAGCCCCAACCAAACCAGTAGATAAAAGTATTTATGCCAATATTTTTTGATAGCATTCCTTTTTTGTAGGTAACAAGTAAGATTGTTCCAAGTATGAATGAGTTAATAATGCTGCCAATTGCAATCAATAAGTTTTTTGCAGTCAGTTTTTTCATTTTTTAATACCTTCTATAAAGGCCCGTAGCGCGGATTTGAGATGAGCTGCCGTAAGCTAAAAGCTGGAGGCACAGTGGAAGATGGCCGCTCGCTCCGTATAAGAATTTAAAATTTGTATTCCCAGTAAAGGGGGATGCTCCAGCCAAGGTTCCAGTCTTCGGCGGTGGTTTGCCTGCGTTCAAATTGGGCACCGGCGCTGATTGTGTTTTTGCCAAAGTAGAGCATTATGCGGGGGTAGAATACGTATGTTGTGCGCGAAAGATCGGAGTCTTTTGTGTTGAGGCCTGCGTAGTAGAAGAATTGGGGGCGCAAACTTATGTGGGAGTTTATGGGGACTAAAAGCTGGGTTCCTGCGTAGAGGGGGACGTAATCTCCTTCCATTGAATGGCCTGCTTCTCCTTCCAGCGTGAATGATGCAAAGTCAAAGTTGGCCTTTAAATTGACGGATGCGAATTTTGCCTTGCCGATTTGCTTGTAGTTTTCTATGTTTTTATATGTTGAATTTGCGGCGTAGGGTTCTGAATTCCATGAGTAGGAGGCAAAGGCTGACAGTTTTTTTAGTGACGAGTCTTCGCTTTTTTGGGAATAGAAAAGTGAGAATGATGAGCTTAAGTCTTTTTTAGAAAAGTCTTTTGGGTCTGAATCTGCCCCTGATTCGTAGAAGAGGGTTGCGCCAAGTGTTAGAGGCAGGTCAAAGAAGGGAGCAAAATCGTAGCCGACGAAACTGTTAAGTGCAAAATTGTCTTCGAACTTTTTGTATGACTCTTCAACAGGGATTGCAAGTCCTGCGTTGAATCCTGATTTTTTTGCTTTTATGCCAACGCCTGTTTTTCCCCAGCGGGTGGAGCCTGTGTAGAATTCGTTTAGGTCAAAGTAGCCGCCGCTAAGGTAGTAGGAATAGAGCTTTCCCATGCCAAGTTCCAGGTCTTCTGTTTTGAAGGGGCGGATTTTTATGTAGGCTCTTTTTACGTCCAGCTTTTGTGCGTTTTCGTCCTGTTCGGCTGCGGAGTGTAGGCGGTAGTAGATTTTTCCACCGGCCGTCATTACGTCGTTGGAGAGTTCTCCGTTAAAGAGGAGGTAGGCACCGCCAAATTCTTTTTTGGCATCTTCCTGCGCTTCTTTTTGCAGCGGGGTTGTTCCCACAGTGATTATTGTTTTTCCTGTGGGTTGGGAAAAAAGGTGATTCTGCAGGAGGAATGCAGCACAAAGAACTAATAGTTTTGCGGATAGATTTGGTTTTTTCATGCCCAAATATTAGCAGAAAATTGAGTGTTACCGCAAGCAAATGATTTTTAAAAAAATACCCCGGAGCAGCTGGTTTTTGCTGTTGTCTCCGGGGGTTGGCTATTCTTGGTTAGAAAAGCTTATTTTGTTGTTTTTTTAGCGGCCGGCTTTTTTGCTGCGGTTTTCTTTACTGTGGCGGCTTTTGCTTTGGCTACAGTTGCCTTTGCGGTTGCTGTTTTTTTTGCAGCTGTTGCTTTTGTTGCCTTGGCGGCTGATTTTGTTGTTTTTGCGGCAGTTTTCTTTGCGGCGCTTACCTTCTTTTCTGCGGCGGCTTTTGCTGTCTTTGCAGTTTTTACGGCTGCTTTCTTTGCTGTCTTGACTGTTTTTACTGCTGCCTTCTTAGCTTTTGTTGCTTTTGCAGCTGTTGTTTTTGCGACCTTGGCAGCAGTTTTCTTTGCGGCAGTTTTTGCTGTCTTTGCAGTCTTCTTTGCCGTGGTCTTTGCTTCCTTTACAGCCTTTTCTGCTGTCTTTTTTGCAGTAGTGGCCTTCTTTGTTACGGCTTTCTTTGCGGCTGTAGCTTTCTTTTCTGCCGTTTTTGCAGCTTTCTTTACAGTGGCCTTTGCGGTTGAACCTTTCTTTCTGCCCCTTGTGCTCTTTGGGGTTACAGCCTTTTCGATGGATTCAAAAGCTTCTGTTTCGCTTATAGGATCTGGCTGCGGCTCCTTGTCTTCGTCAAATACGTCGTCAATCTTAATGTTGAGCGCTTCTGTAAATTTGTCATCTGTTCTTGGTTTGTCGGAAGCAAATTCTGCTGATGTGTGCAATGCAAAAGACATGTCTGCCTGCACGTCGGATGAAATTGTTTCATCGGAAGAGTTGTCTTCGCTTACAAGTGTAGAATCTGAGTCAACCATGGTTGAATCGTCTGCAATTGTTGCATCGTCTTCTGCTACTGTCTGTGCGCTTTCCTGCACCTGTGTCTTTTCGGCAGCTTCTTCTGATGAGCCAAAAATTTTCTTTAAAAAACCTAAAGCCATTTTTTTCGCGTCTCCTTGTGTCGTAAGCTCCGGGGATTCCGAAACTTTCCCGTCAAATTTTATCTTTACGCTTTGATAGCGCAATTTACATTCCAATATGGTGACTGCAATGACCACATAGGCCAGATAATGCAGGGCACCGTAAATTCCGGCATAATAATTGTACAGCCCGTGGAACAAAACTGCCAGTAGGAAGGGAAGCCACAAAAACGACTTGTCCTTTAATTGGGCACGGCACTTTATGCTGAACACAAAGAGCCCGCTCAGTCCTGCGCAGAATGTATGCATTACCACAGCCGTAAAAAGCCGGAGCGTTATACTTCTATTTCCGTATATCAAGTAGATTAAGGTTTCAAGACATCCCAGGGTGAGTCCGCAAAGCACCGCATAAGAGAAAAAGGCGGAAAGCTTGGACTTCTTTGCAGGCAGTAAGAAAAGAAACGCCATCTTTGCCGATTCTTCTATAATGCCGTTTATGAGTAAACCCTTTATAAGCCGTCCAGGTAAATTTACAGAGGCGAAAGGATGCCATGTATGAATTATTATCAAAAGAAGTTCAATAGGAAGAAGGGCTAACAATCCGCAAAGGCAAGCTGCTGCTCCATGAACTTTATTGAACTCTTTCCCCAGCAGCAAAAAACAGATATACACCGTAATGAGGGGTATAAAAGCCATTGCTATTGAAGCATAAATATTCATATTTATAGGATAATCCAATTTTATATATTTTGCAAGCGATATTTCTGTTTGTGGAGCCCAAAACTCCTCTCCTGTTTTTGAATTTGATGCGGACGGCCTTGGCAACATGACGGGCAAGGCAAGCCTGGAAACCGTAACTCCCCAGAAGTCCATAGGAGACAACCTCAACTACAGTTTCAAGTATGTCTATGACGAAAAGTATGCACACCGCCTTGTGAGCGCGGGTGAGCGGTACTACAAGTACGACTCAAACGGAAACATCGTAATGGAGCAGGACGGAAGCTTTGAGGCCAACGGCACGGAGGGCGCATACCACAGGATTAACCGGGAGACGGATGACGTCTACTCCACGGACTACGGCTGGGGGCTCTACAAGGACAGTGACGGCAAGAAAACCACCACAAGGGCTTACAGCCGCACCTATGACTGGAACGAGCGCAACCTGTTGGTGGGCTCTGCGGACGCAAATTATACAACCACCTACGTCTACGGACAGGACGGGCAGAGGAGCAACAAATACACTAAGAATTCTGAGACGCTGTACTTCAACAAGATGTGGACGCACCGCACGGACAGCGCCCTAAAGGTGTACGGCGGTCAGACGGCCAAGAACATATACCTTGGCGAGACCCGCATAGTGACAAAACTTAATGCCGGAAGCAACCCGACGGTTCAGGAGGAAAGCGACAAGCAGTACTTCTACCACAGTGACCACCTGGGAAGCGCAAGCCTTATATCGGACTGTGAGGGCAACGAGTACCAGCGCATAGAGTACACCCCCTACGGCGAAATCTGGGTGGAAAAGACGGAAAACAACGGGCTTGCCTACCTTCCGTACAAATTTACGGGAAAAGAGATTGACGAAGAGACCGGTTTGTATTATTATGGAGCAAGGTACTTGGATCCAAAGTACAGTCGCTGGTTGTCGACAGACCCAGCACTTGGGGAGTATATTCCGAAAGCAGGAAAAGGTACTGCTGACGAAGCTGGCAAACTTGCGGGTCAAGGCGGAATTTTTAATTCTGTAAATCAGAGTTTATATAACTATGCCTCTAACAATCCTATAAAATATTCAGATCCTGACGGACGAAACCCTATCTCTATTGCTGTTTGCTGGGCAGCTGCGTTTGCAAGTGCGGCAACAGCAGCTTATTTCGCAACTCCTTCAGGACAGAAAGGTCTACAAGATTTAGCCGAAGCACTCTCTTACGGAGTACAAGCCGCTAATCAAGCGGTTTCAAATGCAATTAATAATACCGTTGAGTGCGTAAAAACTAATGTAGAGTATTATAATATCGCCAAAGCAAAGGCAAAAGAGTTAGCAAAGGAATATACCGATAGAAAATCCACAGGCTCATATACAATTACTTTTGCATCTGGAAAGACCTACAGTGGTAAAGGTGGAGTAAAAAGAGCCATAGAATCGGCTGCATTTAG
>JAGCWT010000152.1 GCA_017961705.1 Treponema sp. | reverse complement strand
GAGCGGACGCAACCTCTATGTCCAGGCTATTAATGATGATGAAGGCAAGACTCTTGCTTCCATCTCTACATTGGAAAAGGATTTTATTGCACTCAAGGCTAACATCGACAGTGCAGCAAAACTCGGTGAAGCTTTTGGTTCACGCCTGAAGGATAAGAACATAAGCAAAGTTGTGTTCGACCGCAATGGTTACCTCTATCACGGTGTTGTAAAAGCTCTTGCAGACGCTACCCGCAAAGCCGGGATTGAATTTTAGGAGTGGTTATGGAAAACGAACGCCAGAGACGCGCTGAAAGAAAACCGGCCGATGAATTCGTTGAAAAACTTGTAAAGTTGAACCGCACTTCAAAGACCGTAAAAGGTGGACGCCGCATGGCTTTCTCTGCCCTTACTGTCGTAGGCGACCAGAAAGGACGCATTGGCTACGGATTCGGAAAGGCTAACGATGTTACGGAAGCTATTAGAAAGAGCATTGACCGCGCAAAGGCAAATCTTTCTAAAGTTCCTTTGAAGAACGGAACAATTCCGCACGAGATTATCGGTAAATACAAGAGTTCATCTGTTTTGCTCAAGCCTGCTTGCCCTGGTACAGGAGTTATCGCAGGTGGTGCTGTTCGCGCAGTAATGGATGCTGCTGGAGTAACTGATGTTATCTCTAAGTCACAGGGATCAAGGACTTCTGTAAACGTTGTCCGTGCAACTTTTGATGCAGTAAGCAAGCTTATGAATGCCCGCGAAGTGGCTCAGAGCCGCGGAAAGACTCTTAAAGAGATGTGGGGTTAATCATGGCAAAGAAATTACGCATTGAATTGATTAGAAGCGTTATCGGGCAGAAGCCTGATAAGCGTGCCACGGTTCGCAGTCTTGGTCTTAAGAAGATTAATTCTGTTGTAGAGCATGAAGACAATCCTTCTGTAAGGGGCATGGTTAGTGCTGTTGCACACCTTGTAAAATGTGAGGAGATTGACTAATGTCAGATTTTATGTTGAATGCACCTCAGGGTGCAAATAGACCTAAGCGCAGAGTTGGCCGTGGTTCTTCATCAGGACTCGGTTCTACTGCCGGTAAGGGTAACAAGGGCCAGCAGTCAAGAAGCGGTAGCGCAGTTCCGTACGTTGGCTTTGAAGGCGGTCAGATGCCTTTGTATCGCCGCATTGCCCGCAGAGGCTTTTCTAACGCCCGCTTTAAGAAGGAATTCTCTATTTTCAACTTGAAGCAGTTGGAAGAAAAGTATGCTGACGGAGAAACGGTAAACCGTGAGTCTCTTAAGGCTAAGGGATTGCTCTCTAAGAACAAGACTCTTATTAAGATCTTGGGTGATGGAGACATTACTAAGAAGCTTAATATTGACGTTGATAAAGTTTCTGCTTCTGCTAAAGAGAAGATCGAAAAGGTTGGTGGCAGCGTAAAGGTTGCAGAAGAAGCCGACAAAGCAAAAGCTGAAACAAAATAAGACGTGGAGTGAAAAATGGCAAGCAATCCTGTAGTAAATGTTTTCAGAGTTAAAGAGTTGCGTTCAAAGCTTCTCTTTACTTTGTTCATTCTGGCTATATTCCGCCTGGGAAGCGTTTTGACTATTCCGGGCATTAACGCATCCTTGCTTCTGCGTTATTTTGAAAGTTTGGGAAATACCGCGGAAAGCGCTTTTGCCAATTATATGGACTTTTTTGCAGGCGGCGCGTTTGAGCGTTTCTCTGTGTTCATGTTGGGTGTTATGCCTTACATTTCTACACAGATTATCCTTCAGCTCGCGCTTGTCATTTTTCCGTCACTCAAAAGAATCGCGCAGGAAGAAGGCGGTCAGCAGAAGGTTGCCGCTTGGACTAGAATCGGTACAATCTTTGTTTGTATCATTCAGTCTGCGGTAATCACTGTTTATGCTGATTCTATCAACCAGCAGGTTCCTGGAGTGATAGTACTGGACAAAGTTCATTTCAATATTCTGGCAATTCTTACGGTTACAACAGGTTCTATGATAACCGTCTGGATAGGTGATCAGATTACTGCACACGGAGTTGGAAACGGTATTTCCGTTCTGATTCTTGCCGGTATCGTAGCCCGTATGCCAGGAGCAATTTGGGATTTGATTAACCAGGTTAGGGAAGGAACAAACGGCGTTAACATCGTATTCGTTATCGTTGCCTTCTTTATGTACCTTGCAATTATTGGCCTGATCGTTTACGAGCAGTCTGGTGAGCGCAAAATCCCCGTGCACTACGCCAAGCGTGTTGTTGGCCGTAAGATGTATGGCGGACAGAGTACATATATACCATTCAAAATCAATCCGTCTGGAGTAATTCCGATAATTTTTGCATCTGCATTCTTGACTTTGCCTTTGCAGCTCGCAACTGGTATGGCCAGCAGGGCTACATGGCTCAGCAAAGTTTCTGTTGCACTCAATCCGCTCGGAATTCTTTATAACGCAATCGAAGTTCTGTTGATCATTTTCTTTGCATACTTCTACACACAGGTAACCCTGAACCCCACAGAGATCGCAAAGCAAATCCGCGAAAACGGTGGTTCCATTCCAGGAATCAGAACAGACAAAACTGAGGAATATCTTCAGAAGGTGTTGAACCGTCTGATACTTCCCGGTTCGTTGTATCTTGCATTGATTGCAGTTATCCCTACAATTATTCAGATTGTATTCAAGTTCCCCCAGGAAGTTGCAATGCTCATGGGTGGTACTTCACTTCTGATTATTGTTGGTGTTGACCTTGATACAATGGCCCAGGTAGAAGCCTTGCTTAAGATGCATCACCACGATGGATTTACAAAGAAAGGCTTAAAACCGCGTAATTTATAGAAAACTTTAGCAAAAAGTTAAGAATTTATGCGGTTAGGACTAGATTAAATTTGGTAATATATGATATATTAATACACCGCTTCTATGTTGGAGCGGTGGTATTGAATTGTAGTTCATGGTAAACAGCCTTCTATTATATAGAAGCGATTTTACTTCGAACTGCCATGATTCAATAAAACAACTATCACTGTATTACCAGGGGGACTTTTTATGAAAGTACGAACCAGTGTAAAGCCCATTTGCGACAAGTGTAAGGTTATCAAGAGAAACGGAATTATCCGCATTATCTGTTCTAACCCAAAGCACAAGCAGAGACAGGGTTGAGGAGTAACTGATGGCACGTATTGCGGGAGTTGACCTCCCAAACAAGCAAGTAAAGATTGCTTTGACTTATATCTACGGAATCGGCCGTTCAGCGGCATTGCACATCTGCGAACTTACCGGTACAGAACCCGGAAGAATGATTAACGATTTGTCAGAAGACGAACTGGCTAAAATCCGCAAAGCTATCGATGACAACTACAAGACAGAAGGTCGTCTCCGCACAGAGATTGGTCTTAACATTAAGCGCCTGATTGACATCGGAAGCTACCGTGGCAGCCGCCATCGCAAGGGTCTTCCAGTACGCGGTCAGCGCACCCGTACAAATTCTCGTACTCGCAAGGGTAAGAAGAAGACAGTTGCCAACAAGAAGAAGGCTTAAGCGGAGGTAAATAATGCCAGCAGCAACAAATTCTAACAGCAAAAAAAGAAAAGAGAAAAAGAGTGTATTTGAAGGTAATGTTTACATTCAGGCAACCTTCAACAACACGATTGTGACAATTACAGACCTTCGTGGAAACGCAATTTCTTGGGCTTCTTCTGGTGGCTTGGGATTCCGCGGGGCAAAGAAGTCTACTCCGTTTGCAGCACAGTCTGTTGCAGAAACAGCAGTTCAGCGCGCAGCTGGCTACGGTTTGCGTGAAGTTCATGTGTTTGTAAAGGGACCTGGAATCGGTCGCGAAAATGCGATTCGTGTTCTTGGAACTTTAGGCCTTAAGGTAAAGTCTATCTCTGATACTACTCCAATTCCTCACAATGGATGCCGCCCGCGCAAGACGCGCCGCATGTAATTCTGGATTTGTGTTGAATTAGGGAATACGGCAGATCCGCTGTTTTCAGCCTGCTGTTATTCAGAATGAACTTAATAAGCGTTAATGCAGTAAATCTTTAACAAGTTTTATTGCAGCGCTGATTTAAAGGAAGGTCGGCAAAAAGACTTTCCCAATTAATAAGGAGTTCAGATGGCTCGTAAAAATCTCCTTAAGGGGTTTAAAAAACCGAAAGGCATAACATTTGAGCATCAGGAGCAGAATCCAAACTACGGTAAGTTTACTGCTTATCCTTTTGAACCGGGCTTCGGTACAACGGTAGGTAATACCTTGCGCCGTGTATTGCTCTCTTCTATCCAGGGATACGCAATTTCCGCAGTTCAGATTAGTTCTTATGACGCAGATGGAGTTCCACATCTTATCTCTGGAGAGTTCGAATCAATTCCGAATATTTCCGAAGATACGCTGGAAGTCTTGAACAGCTTAAAACAAATACGCTTGCGCTTGCCTCGGGATGTTGAACAGGATACAATCCACTACGAGTTTCAGGGACCAGGCACTGTAAAAAGTGAAGACCTTGAAAAAGAAGGGCAGCTCGAAATCATGACAAAGGGACTTGAGCTCTTTACTATGATGGAAGGTGCTCATCTTGAATTTGACATTCAGGTTGATTGCGGCAGAGGATATGTGCCTGCTGAAGTAAATGAACGCTATCTGGAAATTGTTGGAACAATTCCAATGGACTGTATCTTTACTCCGGTACCAAAGGTAAAATATTCTATTGAACCATGCCGCGTTGGTCAGCGCAACGATTATGACAAGTTAATTCTTGAGATTTGGACCGACGGAACTATTAGCCCGGAAGATGCTCTTGCTGACGCAGCAAAGATTGCAAAAGACTACTTCGCAATTTTTGTGAACTTTAACGAAAGCGAATATTCTTCAAGCGATGATGGTGAAGAAGGTGACACAAGAATCCGCCAGTTGCTCGATACTAAGGTGGAAGACCTTGAGCTGTCTGTGCGTAGTTCAAACTGTCTTAAGAATGCAAATATTCACACATTGGGTGAATTAACCAAGAAAACGGAAGACGACATTACAAAGACCCGTAACTTTGGAAAAAAGAGCCTTGAGGAAATCAAGGAAAAATTGGCCGAGCGCGGTTTGTCTTTAGGCATGACTGATTACAGCCATGTAAAGGATGTTGTGTTACGCAAACAGAAGGACGAAACGAATGAATCATAAAATTGGATTTAATCCGCTTTCACGCACATCTGCACACCGCCGTGCAATGTTACGCAATATGGTAGCCTCTTTGTTTAAGTATGAACGCATTACTACTACAAAAGCAAAGGCTGCTGAAGCTCGTAGGTATGCCGAGAAATTGATTACTCGTGCAAAAGTTGATACAGTTCACAACAGAAGAACTGCAGCAAAATTCATTGCAGACGAAAGAATCTTGAACAAACTGTTCACAGAGCTTGGTCCCCGCATGAAGGAACGCAACGGTGGTTATACTCGCGTTTTGAAGATGGGATTCCGCCAGGGCGATGCAGCAGAGATGGTAATTCTTGAGCTGGTAGATTACAAGCTTCCGGAACCAGATTCTGACAAGAACGAAAAAAAGTCTACAAAGAAAGCAAAGGCTGAAAAAGCTGAAGCTGCAAAGGAGTAAGCCATGTCTAAAGCACATCGTGGAACAGGTATCCGTAAAGAACCAAATCATGGCCGTGGCGTTTGCGGCATTTGCGGTACAGAACAGATTAAGACCCTTTACGAACAGGATGTTGACGGAAAGAAGGTAAAGATTTGCAAATTCTGTAAAGCCAACTTGAAGAACAAAGCCCGTGCAGAAGCAAAAGTAGCAAAGAAAGCTGCCGCCGCTGCTGCACCTGCCGCAGAAGCTCCTGCTGCAGAAGAAGCACCTTCAGCCTAAACAGCGAATACTTGTTTAGCAAAGCCGCCCCTTATACGGGCGGTTTTTTTTGTTTCCCGTAAGCTTTTCCTGTGCCTTTTGCTAACCGAGAGTCACAAATAGAACAAGTAAAATAGAACAAGCCAAATAAAGCAAGTCAAAAGAGCGGGCGGATATGGAGAAGAAAAAAGTGAGTGTTGCCTATGTTGTGCTAAAGATAATCATGATTGTCCTAATCGTATTCTTTTCAAGCGATGGGCTTATGCAGTTCATCTCATATTCATTTTATAAGGGTAACAGAAAATTCAAAGAAGTAAAATATGAACCCACGGAGCTGGAGCTAAAATCAAGCGCAAAGGAAGCCCTGTATGGCTACGGCTACAATCTGGATGCAAAATCCCCAGGCGTAATCCTCTTCTTTGGAGGCTCAATGTATGTTGCCTACAATTCTGTGGGAATGTACGGAGGCCTTTTTGAATGCCCCTTCCTTTCCGTAGACTACTATGGTAGCCAAAAGAGCAGGGGAAAGATGAATTTGCAGACAATGCAAAAGTCAGCCAGGGATTTGTATGACTATGCCAAAAGCCGCTACCCAGACAGGGACATCTACGTCTTTGGCCACAGCTATGGATGCGGAATGGCTGCATACCTTGCAAGCGTAAGGGAATGCAAGCAGCTTGTACTTGCCTCTGGCTACAGGGATCTCTCCGACTTGTACAACAAAATTATCCCCATTTTCTGGGGCCCGCTCAAAGTCTTCATCAAAAACAACATCCGAGTAGACCAATACGCAAAAGAAACGGCCTGTCCAGTTACGGTTATAGGCTCTGATGCAGACAAAACCCTTTCCGCAAGTCTTCAGCAAAAACTTGCCGCTTTATACTCCACATCCGCCCCCTCCGCTGAATGTAAGATATTCCACGGAATAAGCCACGAAGAGTATTTTGCGGCAGACCAAGTGCTTAAGTTCATCAAAGGCATCGTGCCAAAAGACTAACTACTTGCAGTTCTTTTTGTGAGCCTTGATTTTCTTTATTGCCCAGGCATAGTGGCTGGAAGTGTTGCTAACACAGTATTCGCCCAGAGACGAATTTCCCGTCCAGGCAAAATGCTTTGGCATAAAAAGCTCCTCATTCGTGTAGCCTTCAATCATCTTCATAACCTGAGCATGGC
The DNA here is from genome assembly GCA_017961705.1 of Treponema sp. Lineage (GTDB taxonomy): Bacteria > Spirochaetota > Spirochaetia > Treponematales > Treponemataceae > Treponema_D. The sequence goes on along the minus strand of JAGCWT010000152.1, from coordinate 34,662 downwards.
TTTTTGCAAGCATCTTCTTTGCTTCTTCAAGGCTTGTGCTTTGGTGTTTCTGCCAGAACATCTGGTTCATAGCGCCGTAAGTTTTCCAGGAATAATCTGGCGGCAAAAAGGCAATGGCACTTTTCTTGTCCGTAACACCGGAATTGTTTTTGGGAAATCTGAGCATCAGTTGGTGCCACTCGTAAAGATGGACTAAAACATCGCGGACATTTTTATCGCGGCTCCAGTGGGCTTCCTTTTTGCTAGGCTCCCCAGAAAAGTCAAATGGCGTGCTAAGCTCCTTGTCTGTAAGCCCATCAACCATCTTTGTAAGCGCCTCGTAGTTCTCCTTTGCTGCAAGTAACAGGTCATCTTTTGTCTTGGGTCTTGGCATTCATTTCCTCCGCCTTGTAATTTTTATATTTTTAGTATAACATAAAAAATATGACGACAATATGTCATATTAGCTTATGCAAAAAATAGTAGAAATAACACAAAATCAGCAAAAACAAACAATCTGTAGGCAAATACTGGAAGCCCTCCCCGAATGGTTCGAAGTAGAAGAAAGCCGTGAGCAATACATTTCAGAATGCGTCAACTTCACCTTCATCGCCGCAGAAGACAATGGCTATGCGGGTTTTTTGTGCCTAAAGCAAACCTCAAAAGCCACCGTAGAAATCGCCGTAATGGGAGTCCTAAAGCAATTCCACAGAAAGGGAATCGGCCGCGCCTTGGTTCAAAAAGCAGTAGAAATTGCCCGCCAAAAAGGCTACACCTTCATGCAGGTAAAAACCGTAGCGGAAGGCTATTACGAAGATTACGACAGAACCAACAAATTCTACCAGTCATGCGGATTCAAAGAGCTGGAAATTTTCCCCCTCTTTTGGGACCAGGCAAACCCATGCCAAGTTTACGTTATGTATTTGCCCTCTCCCTGTGAGCCGTAATGATTGTGTAGCTGTATGCGTTCACGGTAAAAATGTTCCCGCCAATTGTTGCGTACCAGTTTTTGCCCCTCCGGACAATGCGCGCTTCCGGCAAACCAATTTGCTCTTTGCACCAGTCAACCGTGTCCACTATCTCCTCGCCCAGGGAAAGGTTTCGCCTTATGCGGTCTTCTCCCATCTCCGTCGTGTGAATCTTTTCAATGTTTAAAAGCAGTTCCTTGCAATCTGTCATTTTAATTTCCCCTGTCTTTCTTTTTTTGGACGGTACTTTTAAGGACGGGAGCCCTATTTGCTCTACCATTTTACTCTTTGGCTAATCCGACCGCCCATGCCTCTCGTTACCGCCGTTCCGGGGTTCCGCCTTTCGGCTCCATTCTCTTCGAGAACGCTTCGCGCCCCTCCATGGCGGCGTAGGCTTGTCAGGTATTCTGCCATTCATTTTATCTTTCTAACAGGATGCCTTATTACGGTCCTTAGCTTTTCCCCCATAACTTTCCTTGGGTCGCTAAGATATATTTCATGGTGCAAGCGCGTATCAGAAAAATCAACTTCATATCCTGCCAAAAGCGCATGCTCATCCATTGCCTTTATTGTAGCCGGCTCTTCATCGTATGAACCAACATGCATTACCTGAATACAGTCGCCTTCTTCCAAAGTAAAAAGTTCAGCGCGGGAACAGTCAAGCTTCTTCTTTTTCTGCACAGAAGCTTTTGCCCATTCAAAATCTTTTTCCGTAACAAAATCAGGCAGCCGTATTACAGAAATCCAATTAAAATTTTCCTTGTGACTGCAATCAATTCCTGCAATTCCATCCTGCCACCAGAATCCTTCAAGCGGTGGAACAACATAATCAAAGTAACCTTCAATCTTGTGTTCGCCCTTTTTGCTCATCTTTATTCCGTAGGAAATTGCGTACAAGACGTTAAGGGCAGCCTTGTATTGGCCGCCTTCTTCGTTGGGGTTGCCACTTCCTTTCACAGCTACAAACTGCATCTTTGGAATGTGAACTATCCCGGGTTTTTTTGCTGGAAGATAAAATTCCTTGAATTCCTTTTTGTAGTCAAAAGCCATTTTCCATCTCCTTATTTTTGAATTTTCATGGCAAATTCTTCAAGCAGTTCATGCTTGTAAATTTTTTCCCTTGTTGAATTCCGCACTTCTTTCCACAGCAGTGCGGCTGTTTTTAGTTTGTCCGAAAATTTAGAACTTTCCGGGTCTTTGCAAAAATCATGCACAAACTTATTCCACTGCAAAGATATTTTGTCGTATTTTGCGTAAGTCTTTTTTCCTAAGAAAATGTCAAGCAGGTCTCCAAGAGTAAAAGAGCTGTCTCCTCTTTCTTTAACCTTCTTTACGCTTGCAACCATATCCACATTGAACTTAAAATTTTTAATGCCTGTCTGTTCAGAAAAGAATTGGCGGAATCTTGGGCCAAAAGAAAATCCGCATTCCAAAAGACCTGTCTGTAAAGTAAGTGCTTTGTCTTTTGCTTCTTGCTTTATTTTTACAGCCGGGCCTTTTTTGTTTTCTTCAATAAGGCTCCCCTTGTAGTATTCTTCAATAACATGATTCAGCTCTGCCTTCATACCGCATGATCTTATTCCCAGAGACTTGCAAATTTTTTGCAGTTCTTCCCTGTACCAGTAGTATTTTGAAAACTCAGCAAATGTCTTTATATCCTTAAAAGCAGGTCGTTCCATTCAGTTGCGCTCCATGCCTCTATTATAGCACAGTAATATGACATGGATATGTCATATATAAAATATTTTTCTTGTAAACCTGTGATTTTGCTTATACAATGGAATATAGATATTAGGCCCTGTGCCAAATGCAGGAGGAAAAATGTTCGACTTTAATTATTATACACCCACAAAAGTTGTGTTCGGAAAAAACACAGAAACAAAAGTTGCCGACCTGATTAAGGAATTCGGCGGAAAAAAAGTATTGATTCATTATGGCGGAGGAAGCGTTGTCCGCTCAGGCTTGCTGCAGCGCGTAACAGACATCTTGGACAAGGCTGGAATCAATTATATTAAGCTTGGCGGGGCAGTTCCAAATCCTCATCTTAGTCTTGTTTATGAAGGAATTGAACTCTGCAAAAAAGAGGGTGTGGATTTTCTGCTTGCCGTTGGCGGAGGAAGTGCCATTGATTCTGCAAAGGCTATAGGCTACGGTGTCGTTAACAGCGGTGACGTCTGGGATTTCTATGATTACAAAAGAAAGGTACAGGGCTGCCTTCCTCTTGGCGTAATTCTTACAATTGCAGCTACAGGAAGCGAAATGAGTGACTCGTCCGTAATTACAAAAGAGGAAGGTCTTGTTAAGCGCGGATATTCAAGTGATTTTGGCCGTCCGCGTTTTGCAATTATGAATCCTGAACTGACCATGACTTTGCCAGACTATCAAACTGCATGCGGATGCACGGACATTATGATGCACACAATGGAACGCTACTTTACAAACGGTGGCAACATGGAAATTACAGATTCAATGGCAGAGGCTCTTTTAAGAACCGTAAAAGAAAATGCAAAGATTCTTGTAAAAGACCCAAAAAACTATGACGCACGAGCAGAAGTTATGTGGGCAGGAAGCTTGGCTCACAACGGTCTTACAGGCTGCGGAAACGACGGCGGCGACTGGATGACCCACAAACTGGAACACGAACTTGGTGGTCTCTATGATGTTGCCCACGGTGCAGGACTTGCTGCCCTTTGGGGAAGCTGGGCAAGATATGTGTATAAAAACTGCCTGCCGCGTTTTAAAAAGTTTGCAATCAATGTAATGGGCATTTCTCCAGCTGCAGCAAGTGATGAAGAAATTGCCCTCAAGGGAATTGAAGCCATGGAAGACTTCTATCACCAAATAAAGATGCCCACAAACCTCCGCGAGCTTGGAGTGAATGCAACGGACGATGACCTAAAGCTTATGGCACACAAATGCGCTGTAGGCGTAAACGGTGGAAAGGGTTCTGCAAAATTCTTAAAAGAAGAAGACATGCTGGAAATTTATAAGATGAGCAGATAGACTTCTTTTGCAAAATAAAAAATGACCGGTTCGCAACATGTGGGCCGGTCTTTTTTTTACAGCTTAATTATTTTGCTAAAAAATATCGTCAAGATTAATATAGAAACCCAAACCAATTGTTCCTAAGTCAAAGCTGTCCGAGTCTTTCTTGAAGGGAAAAATAAGGGAATGCTGATAAAAAGTTTTTATTGCAAGCATGTCACATCCCGAATTGTTTATAAAATGAAAGGTTAGGCTTCCTTCTCCCGCTATGCCAATTGAAGGATCGCTTGTAACCAGATTCAATTTTCCGAGTGCGGCTAATTCTGGAGATATGGAAAAATGCTCGCCAAAGAAAATGTTAAAGCGGCCTTCCACTCCTGCGTCAAAAAAGAAATAATTCGCTATGTCCGTCAGCTGCCAGCTGCATCCTGCAGTAAAATAAATATTCCGTCCTTCCTTAAATCTAAAATATCCACCGGGATAGTAGCGCTCAAAATTTTCTTTTGTAAGTGGAAGAGGAAATGTTGCGCAAACCAGAAAAGGCTCTTCATATCTTTGTGCAACAAAAACACTCCTTGCATGGTCGTTGTTAAAATCATATTTCTTTTCCCGCATGTGCAAGGGAGAGTCTTCGTCATATTCCATTCCCAAAATGTACCAGCCGTCGTTTTCTTTTGTCCAGCTTATATAAAAGTCATTTGACTTTTGCATGTCTGTAATTTTGGTTTTGGATGGATTTGTGCCTTCGTCATTAAATAAGAAATTCTTTGCCTGTATGTAATTAAAATCTCTTGGCATGTATTTTTCCAGAAGATAATATGAAAGAATAAGTTTCTTTTCTTCAAGAGATGAACTTTCATCAATGGGGGAATTGTCCAGAGAAAACATTTTGATTATGTTGTTACATTGGCTGTCCGTAATGCCCTTTGCAAATTCATCAGAAAGGTAGTCCTTAAATTTTAAGGCACTTTCTTTTGTAACCTTCCTTTTTAGCTTTCTATATATTTCGCAAACTTCTTCTGTCCTTTTTACTCTTTCATCTTTTTTAGAAGGATCGTCCGTTCTGATCCCTCCTGCAAAAAGCATCTGAGCCATCATTAAAATAATTAAAGTCAATAAAAATTTCTTGTTTTTTTTCATGTGCTAAAACCCACTGCTATCAATAAATAATGTTACTCCTATTCCAATTTTCCCTACGTCTACCTTGCTGTCTGTTTTTCTTATGGGAAAATAATAGGAATGTTTGTAAAAAGCATTTACTCCCAGTATGTAGCTGGGAATTAAAATCCTTAGGCCTCCCGACCAGGAAAAGCCGTATATGGGATTGTCGTTCCATAAACAAAGGTCTCCGCCTATGCCTGCATAAGGGTCAAAATGAAATGCTCCGTTAAAAAATGATATAGGCAAATGAAGGTTAAAAGCAAGCTCAAGTGGCAAATAGTTTGTGTCATTGATGTACTGCCAGTCAAGGGCTAGGTTTATTCCGTAGAAAGAGGAAAAAAATCCTGCCTGTAAAGAAATCCCCTTGTAAGCTTCGTCAAGATTTTCTGCTACGATTGGCTTTGTGAATGCCGTGTCTAGGCAAAGGCCGCCTGCTTCAAAAATAGAGACAACTTTTTTCCTGCCTTCTGATTCCTGGGCGCAAAGTGATGTTATAAAAATAATGCAAAGAAGAAAAAGAGATATTACTTTTTTCAATTTTCAATTCCTTTTTTTCTGGGTATATTCTAGCATCTTTTTTGATTCTTGAAAAGCAAAAGTGGCACTTGCTGTTATGCTTGAATTTCTTTTTTGAAAATATATGTCTTGTAGTTTTCGTGCTCATCGCTAAAGGGTTTGTAGATGTCTTCCTGAACAAGTGTGTACCCCCGCTTTGCGTACCATTGCCAGTTGCAGTCGCAGTCGGTATAAAGGTAAAGGTTTTTAAATCCTTCCTTGTGAAGCATGGGTAAAAGTCGGTCTATGATAAGTGAACCGCAGCCGGGTTTTCTGCTTACAAAAAGAGAAAGCTTTATGTCGTCATCATTCATCAGGGTAAAAGTCCGTTTGTCCATAAGTTCAATGTAATCGTGGCTCATCTTTGATGCGATTTTTAAATTGTCAGGATATTTTTTTGACGCTTCAGCAAACCATTCGTCAGCCTTGCTCGCATCTCCTTTTTTTGCCAAGAATGCGGAGGAAAGCAGAGTTCCGTCGTCTGCATCAACAAGCTGGTAATTCAAGTCGTTGTCAAACATGTTCATTCTTACAATGTATTCAACGTTGAAACGCTTAAATTCTTTGTCTCCTATTGGCGGGCTCCAAAGCGGCGCAACAACGTCTACTACAAGCGGAAGGTTTTTTATGTCAAAATATTCTAGCTTTGAATTCTTTGCTTCCATTTTTACCCCTGTGACTTTTTCTGCTACATTGATTGGGTTATTGACCAGATGCTATAGCCTGCACGTTCGATTTTCCTGATAATGTCAACGTAGAGCAGTTCCTTGTTCACTTCAATTCCGGCTTCGATGCGCTTGCGGCTGGCTTGGTTCAGGTTGTGCTTTATCTCGTCATTTTTCTCCCTAAAATCTTCACCTGAATCCCTTTGCTCTTTTGTAATGCCTACGGTAAAATACATGCAGACCTGTTCAAAGAAAACCCTTACCAATTCAAGGTAATCCGTAATCTCTTTTGTCCTTTCATCGTCTTGACTGTAGGCTTCGTTGGCAATGTACTTTTTTACCGTGTGCATGATTGACCATGTTTCATCGCTCAGGTTTTCCAAGGAATCCGTTATGTGAATGAGCTTTGAAAAATGCAGCCTGTCGTTGGCGTTTGCATTTGGAAGCCTCGAACATTTCTGGAGAAAATCGTTTATGGCAAGGCACATTTCATCTATGTAATTTTCCAGCCTGTTGGTGTTTTCGTTTGCCTCTTCAACCTTATCCTTGTTTGCAAAGCAGCTGAAAATTTCATCGTACATTTCCATTACCTTGGCGGCCATCTTGGAAATTTCTACATGAATCTGAACGGTATAGAGGTCGGAACTCATCCTTGAATGCGGAAGAATTGCCGGCATGTGGTAATGCTCGTCCTTTTCCTTTTGCGATTCGGGAACGAGTTTTTTTGCAAGCCTTGCAATTTGGTTTGTAAATGGAATAAAGACCAGCGTTGCGCAGAGGTTAAAAATCGTGTGGAGCATTGCTATGTGCGTCGTAATGTTGTCTGCCGGTGCTCCGGGTATGATTAGGTCAACAAGAAGCAGGAAGGGCTTGAATACGATTAGGGCAAGCAGTGTGCCTGTTACGTTGAATGCAACGTGAACAAAAGCCGTTCTCTTTGCATTTGTGGTTGCGCCAAAGCTGGACATAACTGCATCGATTGTTGAACCTATGTTGCTTCCAAGAACTATTGCCGCGCTAAGAGCCCAACTGAGCGAACCGTTTGCGGCCATGGTAAGGACAATTGCCGTCATTGCAGAACTTGAGTGGATGAGCGCTGTGATTATTGCTCCGATTAAAACCCCAATCACAATTCCCCAGATTCCAAGATCGGAAATCATTGTTAGGACTTTTGTTGCGGCAGGGCCAAGAGTGAGGCTTTCCTTTAAGAGTCCCAGTCCCATAAAGAGCAGGGCAAAACCCATGAAGCATTCTGCAAAGTTGTGAATCTTGTATTTCTTGAAGTATTTTAAAACGAATCCAAAACCAAAGATTGGAATGGCAGCGGCAGAAACAGAAAAGTTGAATCCAAACATGGACACAACCCATGCGGTAACTGTTGTACCTATGTTTGCACCAAAGATTACACCGATCGCCTGTTCAAGGGAAAGAATTTCCGCGTTTACAAAGCTTACCACCATAACCGTTGTTGCACCGGAGCTTTGAATCAAGGCGGTAACACCAATTCCTGTTAGGATGGCAAAGAACCTGTTCTTTGTAATCTTAGAGACCAGCTTCTGCAATCCGCTTCCGGCACCTTTCTGTATACCGTCGGAGAGCATGTTCATTCCAAAAAGCAGAAGACACAATGAACCTACAAAACCAATTATCTGTCCAAGTATATTTAAAACCATACGGTAATTATAACATACTTGCAGATTTTTTTACAGATGCAGTAAGGGGTTTTAAGGAAGCTTTACGTAGTCGCATTCCTTTCCCCGCTCTTCAAGTTTGCAGGTAAAAAGGCATCCGTCATGTTCACCGTTTAAATCTTTTCCTGATGTTGTAATAAAGAGTGTGTCTAGTTCCTTTCCTATAAAGCAGCAAGAGGTTACATGCTTTGCGTCTACATGCACTGTTGCCAAGAGGGAGCCGTCTTTTCCGCTTCTTTTTTCTATTCGGTTTCCGCCCCAAAAAGCAACCCAAAGATTGTCGTCGCTGTCTATGCACATTCCGTCTGTAAGGCCTTTTCCTTCAGTAGGGGTAAAGAGAATTTTTTTGTTTGAAATTTCTGCGCTGGTCAAATCAAAGTCATAGGAAAAAACTGCGTGCTGAAGTGTGTCCGAAAAATAAAATTTTTTATTGTCACTGCTCCAGGCTAGTCCGTTGGAAATCTTTGTGTTGGCTTCTTTACAGATAACATTTTTTCCGTCAAGAAAAAAAAGGTTTCCGCTTGCCTCGTGAATGTCGTCATCAACAGAAGAACCAAACCAAAGGCGGCCAAGTGAATCTGCCTTTGCGTCGTTTGACCTTTGGTAGGGTTCATAAAATTCCTTTAGGCTTTGTATGATTGTGGCATTTTTCTTTTCCAAGAGATAAAGTCCGTCTGTTGCGGCAAGTATATAGCTTCCTTCTTTTTCTGCTGGAATTGCAGAACCTATTGCCTGTCCTAAACAGAAGGAATCTTTTTTTCCGTCAATTGTCTGCGTATAGACAATTCCCTTTGGAATGTCTACCCAGCTTATTGTCTTTGTGCGTGAGTCATAAAATGGAGACTCTCCAAGAGAATATTTTTCTTTTGAAAAAACTTCTGCCGTGTATTCCTTCATAAAAGCTCCTGTTAGTATCCAAGTTTTTTGTCAACAAGATAGTTCAGCTTTTTTCCTTCCATAAAGTTCTTTAAGTCTTCCAAAAACATCTGAACATTTTTGTCTTTTGTGTAGTCAAGCGTCAGGTTTCCAGCTACGTGAGGCGTAATCAGAATGTTTTTTGTCTTCCAGAGTCTGTTTCCTGCCGGCAATGGTTCTGTTTGGAAAACATCCAATGCGGCTCCTGCCAAGTGTCCGCTTTCAAGACTGTCTGCCAAGGCATCTTCGTCTATTGCAGAACCTCTGCCAACATTCACTACGTATGCTCCGTCCGCAAGCAGAGAAATCCTCTTGCGCGAAAGTATTCCCTTTGTTTCATTTGTGGCGGGGAGGCTCATCGCAAGCAAATCTGTTTGGGGTAAAATTTTGTCCAGATCCTTTACGCTAACAACTGTGTCGTAGCAGGATTCGTTTGACTTTCCACTTCTGCAAACGCCAGTAATGCTTTTGGGTTCAAATGCTTTTGCCCGCTTTGCAAAATTTGTTCCTATGTCGCCTGTTCCCAAAACGGTTATCCTGCAATCCTTTAAGGATTTTTGTGGCCGTGGGTAAAGCCACTTTCCGTTCATGGTTTCCGCAAAGAATTCATTCAGCCTTCTCATCATCATAAGCGAGACTGCTATCATGTGTTCTGCAATGGAAACTCCGTAAGCACCGGCAGAATTTGTAAGGAGGCATTCTTCGTTTGCAAAATAGCCGGGTGTCATAAGGGAATCAACACCAGCCCATGGAACGCAAAGCCACTTTAGCTTTTTGCTTGTCTTTACTATGCTTGGTGCAAATCCATAAATAATGTCTGCATCAAAGTTTTCGTCTGGAATTTCTTTTTCATTTTTGTAAAAGAAAACAGTTGCACCATATTTTTTAGCAGTTGAATCTATAAGGTCAATGTGCTTTTTTTCTAAGAGTTCGTTGATAACTAAAATTTTCATAAAGGTATTATACCATAAAATTATTTTTTTGCCAAAAAGGGACGGGCAATGTGAACGTTAAAGAATTCAATCAAAGGTCCCATAAAGAAAGCGGTTATGATTGTTCCAATTCCGGCAATGGTTGGTATGTCTGCTATTTTTCCTCCTGCAAGAAGAAAAAGTCCCACGCCAAAGATAACACAGATTATGTCCGTGATGATTCTTACGTACTGGAACTTTCCCTTTTTCCAAGTGTTGCAGATTATAAGTGCTACCGCGTCGTATGTAGAAACACCAAGGTCCGCCGTCATGTAAAAGGCAGAACCAAAGCAAATTACTACTACGCCAATTACAAGGCATACAATGCGAACCGTAATCGAAGGGTCCACAATTACGGTTTTTAAAAAGTCATAAGTGAACTGGGTAATGTAGCCTAGCAAAAACAGGTTGATAAAAGTTGCAATTCCAATGTAGTGCCTGTCAAATACAAGGGCAAAAGTCAGCAGCACTGCATTTACGATTATGTACAAAAGCCCAAAGCTTAGCGGAATTAAGCTGTCCAAACCCGCCATAAAAGATTGGAATGGATCTACGCCAAGCGCCGCTATTTTAAAAATGCCAACACTTATCGCGCAGATAATCACTCCAAAAAAAGACATGCCTATCCGCTTTACCAATTCCTTTCTGCTCATTTTTTCATCCTTCATATTCTTCCCCTAAGAAAAATTCTTTTTGCTTTCCTCCAAAGCCAAAATAACTTTGTCACACCAGGCATCAAATTCCGGGTCTTCAAGTTGGCATTCAGGGTGCGAAAGAACATAGTCCAAGGCAATCCTTACTCCCTGGTTGAATGGAACTGTGGTTTGCATTTGAGGAACAAGTCTCTTTAGCTTTGAGTTGTCAAATACTACAGAAACGGATTTGTCTCCGGTAAGGCTTCCTTCAAAGTCAATGCCCAGCTTGTCTCCAACTGCACTCAAATAATCAGATGCAACGTGGTAAGCCTTTAGTTCAACTCCCAGTGCGTCTGCAATGGTCTGGTAAATCTGGTTCCAGGAAAGAACTTCGTCTCCGGTAATTTGGAAAGCTTCCCCAATCGCGTGGCGGTTCATCATAAGGCCAATGAATCCAGTTGCAAAATCCTTGTTGAACGTCAAATGCCAAAGGCTTGTTCCGTCCCCCTGGATGATAACCGGTTTTCCTTCCTTCATCCTTTTTATGACCTGGTAAAAACCTTTTTTTCCATGCACTCCAAGGGGAACATTTCTTTTGTCGTAGGTGTGGCTTGGCCTAACGATTGTTACCGGAAAATTTTCTTCGCGGTATTTTTTGAAGAGGAATTCTTCGCAGGCAATTTTATTCCGTGAGTATTCCCAATGGGGGTTGGAAAGGGTAGTTCCTTCTGTAATCACGTAGCTTGCGGCAGGCTTGTTATAGGCAGATGCGGAACTAATAAAGATGTATTGCTTGGTCTTTCCCTTAAAGAGCCTGTAGTCGCGTTCAACCTGTTCCGGGGTAAAGCCAATGAATTCGCTAACAACGTCAAATTCCATTCCGGAAAGTTTTTTCTTTGCATCTTCCTCGTCAGAAATGTCGCAAAGAATTTGATGCACGTTAGCAGGAACTTCTGCTGCACGGTTTCCGCGGTTTAAGAGCCAGACTTCCCATTCATCTTTTTTTGAAAGTTCCTCAACTATTGCGGTACTGATTGTTCCTGTTCCGCCTATAAACAATGCCTTTGATTTTGCCATAAAATTCCTCTTCGCTTCGTTCTGCTTTATACCATCATCTTGTAGATTTTGGCGCAGTCGTCTTCGTTAAGTGTTACAAAGCCAGAAATAGTTCCTGTTCTTCCGTCGCCACGGCAAAGCACCTGAACCAGCTTTGGAATATCCTCTTCCTTTGCCCCGAGCTCTGCAAAATTCTTTGGCATTCCAAGAGAAACCAAAAAGTTCTGGAATGCATTTATTCCTTCAAGAGCGGTAACTTCCGGGTGGTCAAAATCCATCTGGCAGCCCCAGACCCTTGTTGCAACCTTTGCAAAGCGCATTACGTCGTGATTCATTACGTATTTAAAAACGGCCGGCATTGTTACTGCAAGTCCTGCACCATGAGCGCAATCGTAAAGCGCAGAAAGTTCGTGTTCTATGTTGTGGCTGTTCCAGTCCTGGCTTCTTCCAACTCCGCAGGAATTGTTGTGTGCCATCATTCCAGCCCACATGATGTTTGCACGGGCTTCGTAGTTGTTTGGATCTGCAATAACCCTTGGACCTTCGTGCTTCATTGTAAGAAGAAGTGCTTCTATAAGCCTGTCGGTTACTTCAACATCTTTTGTGTTTGTAAGATAGCGTTCGTAAAGGTGGGCCATAATGTCCGTAATTCCGGCTGCGGTTTGATGCGGCGGTAAAGTCTGGGTAAGGGCAGGGTTCAAGATGCTGAACTTTGGACGGATTGCGTTGCTTCCTGTTCCTCTCTTGAACATTCCTTCTTCCTTTGTAATTACAGAGTCAGGGCTTCCTTCGCTTCCTGCTGCTGCAATTGTAAGGACTGTTCCAACCGGGAGTGCCTTTTCTATCATCTTTCCAGAATAGAAATCCCAGAAGTCACCGTCGTACAAAACGCCCGCCGCTATAGCCTTTGCAGAGTCGATTACGCTTCCTCCGCCAACAGCAAGAACAAAGTCAACCTTTTCCTTTCTGCAAAGTTCTATTCCTTCGTATACAAGTCCGCTTCTTGGGTTTGGCTTTACACCGCCAAGTTCAACGAAAGGAAGTCCTGCTGCTTTTAGAGAGGCTTCAACCCTGTCCAAAAGACCAGAGCTTTTAGCGCTTTTTCCTCCAAAGTGAATCAGAACCTTGCTTCCTCCAAATTTTTTAACATATTCTCCAGCCTGATTTTCAGACTCCTTTCCAAAAACAAAAAATGTCGGTGAATAAAATGTAAAATTCTCCATCGAAAAAATCTCCTAAAATAAAGATGTTAGTATTATGATAAATCATAAATTTAAAAAATAAAAGAAGATTTTTATTGAAAATTGCCCATTTTTTGTTATTATATAAATAGACCTATGGAAAGAGAAATCATCAAATACCGCCGCTTTCATGGCCTGGCTTTTACAGAAAATGACATACCAAATGTTTTTCCATCTCATTGGCACAACGAAGCTGAATTCATTGTTGCCCTAAAAAATGGATGCAAATACAAAATAGACGGAAAGGTTTACGAGCCAAAGGCCGGAGACCTGGTTTTGGTTTGGCCAAGGGAATTGCACGAGCTGCTTTACATTCCTCCAGAGGGTGTTGTCTTTATTCAGTTTTCTTCCTATTTAATAGAAAGCAATTCTGATTTGTCTGCTGCCTCCCATTTTATGACTGATTGCCATTTGATCAGGCAAAAAGAAAATCCTGAGTTGGCAAAAAAAATAAGGGACTTGATTTACAAAATAAAAGAGACCCGCGAAAGGGAAGTTTTTTTTGCCGAAAGCCGCTGTAAAATTTTGGTCTATGAAATTCTTCTGCTGGTTGGAGAATTGGTTTTAAAGGAACGCAGTCAAAGCCTTGGGTCTGAAATTTTTTCCGACAAGTCTTGGGAATATATCCGCTTTGCTTGCAGCTACATTGCTGAGCATTCAAGGGAAGACATAAGCCAGTCTGAGGTTGCCGAAAAAATTGGTTTGAGCCAGTATTATTTTTCAAAGCTCTTTAACGAATACACAAAGATGAGCTTTCCTTCCTACCTTGCAAGCATAAGGGTTCAGAATGCAATAAACCTTTTGGAAAACAAAAAACTTTCAATCACAGAGTGTGCCTTTGAAGCTGGTTTCCAGTCAACAACAACCTTCAACAAGCTCTTTCATGAACAGACAGGATGCAGCCCCAGGGAATACAGAAAACTCCACTCGCAAAACAAAGAAGAAGAAAAAGGTGGTAAATATGAATTATAAAATCAGGATGGCAACAGAAGATGATGCCCTGGCGGTTCACGACATTTACGGATTTTACGTCCCCCTGGATTATGTAACCTTTACCATAGAAAATCCGGATGTTGAATCCTACCGAAAAAAAATTTTATCTACGCTAAAAAAATATCCCTTTCTTGTTGCGGAAGCTGATGATGGGAAAATTCTTGGCTATGCCTGCGGTTCTCCTCTTAGACCCCATGATGCCTACCAGTGGAATGTTGAATGGACGATTGTTCTTGCTCCCAATGCACCAAGGCGGCAGGGAATTGCCACAAGCCTTTACAAAGAATTTTCCATGATTCTGGAAAAGCAGGGCTACCGCTACATCTACGGTGTTCTGGTAGATACAAACCAGCCCAGCATTGAACTTCACAAGAGCCTCGGTTTTGTGGAAGTTGGACATTTTAAAAATGCAGGATTCAAGCTTGGCTCTTGGCGGGGAATTGTTTGGATGACCAAGCAAATCGGAAACATGGAAGAGGCTCCCAAAAATCCCTTGCCACTTGCAAAAGTTTTGTAGACTGTTTACAATTGGCTATTCTTCAATAAAAGGAGGTTCATATGGTTATCTGTAGAGATAGTTCTCCATGCAAGGCTTGAGGACTCTGCATGGAGGAAAATAAATTCCTCAGGCTTTGCTCTTTTGTTTTTAGGAAAATAAATAGGAGCAAAGAAAATGAAATACTTAGAAAAAGACTTAAAAAACTTCTACATACTTTGGAGCACTCAAAGTGTGTCTCAACTCGGAAGTACCATGACGGCTTTTGCCTTGACGCTTTGGCTGTATGAGAAGACGGGTTCTGCGCTTGGCACTGCGGCTTTAACAATCTGCACCTATGCCCCCTATGTTCTTATGAGCATTTTTGCAGGAGCTATTTCCGACAAATTCGACAAAAAGAAAACCATGCTCACCTGCGATACTTTTGCAGCGCTTTGCACACTTGCTGTCTTTGTGCTCTACAAGACAAAACTGCTTTCTGTGTGGCATTTGTATGCGGTAAATGCTCTTTCTGGACTTATGAATACTGTTCAGCAGCCTGCGTCGGAAGTTGCCTACACTCTCATAACTCCAAAAAGATTTTATCAGAAGACAAGCGGACTTCAGTCTTTGTCGCGCTCAATCATTTCTATCGGGAATCCCTTGCTTGCATCTGCATTGTATGGGCTTGCAGGACTCGACCTTGTGATTGCGGTGGACTTGCTTTCGTTTGCAATTGCATTTGCGGCACTGGCACTTTTTGTAAGGCTTCAAAAATTTTCGTCAAAGTCAAACACTAAAGAAAACGTGCTTATGCTTGCAAAAGAGGGCTTGCGTTTTCTAAAGGAAAATCCAATTCCACTTCACATAATTCTTTTTATGTCCGGGGTGAATCTGATTGCATCTGCCTTTAACGCGACTCTGCCTGCGGAAATTATTCCCCGAAGAGGAAATGCCGTGCTTGGTCTTGTAACTTCTTGCTCTGGCATTGCAATGGCGGTTGGAAGCCTTATTGCGACTGTCATGCCAAAGCCCAAGGACAGGGTAAGGGTTATTTTTCTTTCCATGCTATTTTCTCTTGGAACAGAAAATTTTCTGCTTGCCTTTTCGCGAAGTCCTGTCGTCTGGTGCATGGCTCAAATTTTGGGCTGGATTTTTGTTCCTGTAATGGGGGCAAATCAAAGCGTCATCATGCGCAACGTGATTCCAGTGGAGCTGCAGGGGCGTGTCTACGCTTGCAGAAACACCTTGCAGTTCTTTACAATTCCAATTGGACTTGCACTTGGCGGATTCATGGTTGATAAAGTCTGCGAACCCTTTATGAGCGCAAATTCTTCCAATAGAATTCTTTCTCTGCTTTTTGGTAGCGGAAAAGGATCCGGTGCGGCTTTGATGATGTTCATTATTGGCCTTGCAGGTACAAGCTTTTGTCTTCTTGCCCATGCCAATCTGAAAAAATACAAGTATTCAGAATTCGATGAAGATAAAATAGAAGAAGCCAGAGGCTTGTAAAAAATAAGGTAAACCCGAAGCATATAAAGACTTTGGGTTTACCTTCTAAAAAAAATCTTCCCGTGCAAAAGACTTTCATCTTTCTTAAAATTGGGGTATTCTAAAAATAAGTTAAGGAGAATGTATGGAAAATAAAAAGGCCCTTGTGGTCATAGACTTGCAAAATGATATAACAAAAAACTACAAGGATATAATTTCTAATGTTAACACTGCAATAGATTGGGCTAAGGCAGAAGGAATGCAGATTGTGTATATTCAGCACCACAACAAAATTCCTTTCATACGCGCTTTTATAGCCGGGACAAAAGGTGCAGACTTTGTTCCAGAACTGAAAATCCTTTCGGATAATATTTTTGTAAAAGAAAAGGGTAACGCCCTTACAAGCAAAGACTTTGCCGCATTCATCAAAGACAAAGACCTAAAGGAATTTTATGTAGCCGGAGCAGATGCCACAGCCTGCGTAAAAGCAACTTGCGTTAACATGAAGAAATCTGCTTATGCCGTTAATGTTATTTATGATTGTGTTACAAGTTACAACCTTAAGAAGCTGGATAAAATGTTTTCTTACTATAAGAAAAAAGGCTGCGAAGTAAAAAGCCTAAATGACTGCATGGTTGGCGAAAAATGATTGTAAGAAAAGCTACCTTGGACGATGTTTCTAGTTTAAAGCCCCTCTACCTTGAGCTTGAAAAAGACGCGGTAAAATTCCAGCCGGAGCATTTTGTTATTGGTAACCGCGACGAATCTTTTTTTGAAGGAATCATCAAAAGTGAAAATCAGGATATTTTGCTTGCAGAAGTAGATGGCCAAGTTGTTGGATTTGCCCATGTAATGATTCTGGAGCAAAAAAGAATTCCTTGCTTAAAGGCCGAAAGGGTTATTTATCTTCAGGACTTGGATGTTGCCGAAAAATTCAGAAGCAGGGGAATTGGAGCCAAGCTGATTGAAGCCTGCAAGGAATATGGAAAAAGCCGTGGTGCGGATTTTATGAGAACCCAGGTCTTCCCCCAGAATGTAAGGGGGATGACTTTTTATGAGCGCCAGGGTTTTACCGAAAAGATGAAGACAATAGAAACCTATCTGTAATTAAATAACTACAGCTGGAACTGGTTTATCTGTTCGCCTATTCCGTCGATTGCATTTTTTAGCTTTGACGATATGGTTACGAGTTCGTTTCCTGTTTCGTTGATTTTGCGTGCACCAGTTGCCATGTTGTCCATGCTGCGGTTCATGTTTACGGATGATTCCTGCAATTGGTGTACGGCCTGGAGAATCATCTGGTTTCCGTCTCTCATTTCGGCAGATGAATTTTTTACTTCGCTTGTAGTGTCGTTCATGTCGTGAAGTGATTCGATTATCTGCTTGGAACCAACCTTTTGTTCTTCCATTGCGGCTTTGATTTGGCGCACCAGCTGATCCGTCTCCCTGATTTTTGACGATACGGAATTGAATGCGTCGCTTGATTCAAGGGATGCGGCTACAACTTCTTCTATGGATTCCTGTATGTTCACAAGCTGGTTTCCGATAGTCTTTGACTGTTCGCTTGATGTTTCGCTAAGCTTTCGGATTTCATCTGCAACAACGCTGAATCCCTTTCCTGCTTCTCCTGCATGGGCTGCTTCGATTGCGGCATTCATGGCAAGAAGGTTTGTCTGTTCTGCTATGGCAGAAATAGCTGCGTTTGCTTCCTGCAATAGCTGTGATTGGGTTTCAATCTGGGTGATGCGGTCGTTTACAGCCTGCTGCTTTTCCGCTCCGGTCTGAGTGTCTTTTTGTAGCGACTCAAATGACTGGGCCATCTTTTCCACGCTGGACGTTACGGAGGTTATGTTTCCTATCATTTCTTCTACGGCGGCACTTGCTTCTGAAACACCCGCTGCCTGTCCTGCTATCATTGTTTCAAGGGATTTTATGTTGGATGCAATCTGGTTTACGGCACCGGCAGTTTCTTCAACGTCATTTCCCTGGTTCACTATTTGTGACGTTACGCTTGAGATGTTGTTCAGAATTTGTTCTATGGCGTTTGAAGTGTCTTCCGTACTTGCTCCAAGATCTTCTCCTGCGTAAGAAAGCACATCCTTTGATTTTTTTAGCTCAACCATTATGTCCCTTAGCTTTTCTGAGAAGCGGTTGAATCCGTTCGAGATTTCGCCTATCTCGTCATTCAGGTTGTAATCCAGGCGGTTGGACAAGTCTGCATTTCCGCTTGAGATTTCTGTCATGGCAGTTGCGATTTTCTTTAGTGGATGTGAAATTCTTATTGCAACAAAGAATGAGCTTGCCAGGGCTATCACAAGAACACCGAGCGACAGTAAGATTAGCGTGTTCATGTTGCGGTTGATTTCTGTGTAGAGTTCCTTGAGTGGGCCTATTGTTATCAAGGTCCATCCGCAGAGGTTTGGCATCTTTCTTGCGGCAAAGTACTGGTCGGAATTCTTTAGGTTCAGGTATGGCTCGTTATCCGGTATTTCTGCTGCCAGGTCGGAAAAGCCATACTCGGTATAGAAATTGTCCTTGGCAACTTTTGAAGTGTCGGGATTGGTAACGTATACTCCGTTTTCATCTATCATGAATGCCTGTCCGCTTTCCGTAAGCCGCACTCCATCTACGAGGGCAACAACTTCGTCCAGGATAAGGTCAACGCCAACAAGTCCTGCAAATTCTCCCTTTTTGTTCTTGAAGGTTCTTGAAAGGGTTACGACTATACCCTTTGACTGTTCGTCTATGTAGGGGTTGGAAAAGACGGTCCTGCCCATGTTGTTCTTTGCGTTTATGTACCAGGAGCGGCTGGATTCATCAAAGTCTGACGGCGCTATCCAGTGTATGTTTGTGTAGGTGAATCCACCCTTGCAAGTTGGGGTTGCGCTGGAGACGTAAATCATGGAATATTCGGGTATGCCTGCTGCCTGCGCTATAAGGAATTCTTCTATTGGCTCCCTTGAGTATTCATCCAAGTTTTCCATATAGGTTATGACGGTTTCTATTGTCCTCTGGGGTTTTTCAAGAAAATTCGCTATCTGTCCGTTTACGTTTTCTACTTGCAGCTCGGTGACTTCTCTTATATGTTTTTTGAGGGATGCCTTGTGGGAAATAAAAATGGGAATAATAAGAACGAGTATTGCAAAGAGTGTGAGTGAAGCTTGGCTTAGCATGAGTTGGCGGCGTATTCTCATATTTTTTCTCCATTTTTACAAATTAAGTCTATATGCTTCTATTGTACTATAACATTTTGGAAAAGCAACTACAAAAAAGGGTAGTTTTTGAAAAAAAAGTCTGATATAGTTGAATAATGAATTACAATGACAAGCCACTTAAGGTATTTTTTAGCTATTACAAGCCGCATCTGAATATTTTTGTTGCCGACATGATATGCGCTTTTTTTATTGCCGTAATCGACGTCTCCTTTCCCTTCGTAACAAGGCATCTTTTAAATACACTCATTCCCAAGGGTGCCATGAGGCTTTTCTTTTGCATGATAGCCTTTTTGCTTGCAGTCTATTGCATACGCTGGGTTTGCGTTTGGTTTGTAAATTACTGGGGCCATTTTTTTGGCGTTGAAGTAGAGACCGATATGCGGCGCGACGTTTTTTCCAAGCTGGAGGAACAAAGCTTTTCTTTTTTTGACACCCACCTTACTGGCCACCTGATGAGCCGGGTTACAACCGATCTTTTTGAAGTTACCGAACTTGCCCACCATGGCCCTGAAGACATAATGACTTCTTTGCTTACACTTTTGGGAAGCTTTTTCATTCTTCTTAGAATCCGCTGGGAACTGGCAATTGTTGTGTTTGCCTTTTTGCCCATTGTTATTTTTATTGCAATTAGAAACAGAAAAAAACTTTCTGAAAGTTCAAGGCGTGTTAAAGACAAAACTGCAGTCATAAATGGTGCCCTGGAAAATTCGCTCACAGGAATTCGGGTTACGCAGGGATTTACGGCAGAGGCACTTGAAGTGGAAAAGTTTGCGCAAAGCAATATAACTTATAAGGAAAGCAAAAAAGACTTTTACAAGGTAATGTCAACTTTTCACGCAAACGTGGATTTTTTTATGGCACTGCTTTCGCTTTTGGTTGTAGCTCTTGGCGGATATTTTATTATGCAGGGAAAAATGACCCTTCCCGATTTAATCGCTGCGAATCTTTTTGTTGCAACTTTTACAAATCCCGTAAGAAAACTTGTCAATTTTAACGTTGAACAGTTTTCAACCGGAATGGCTGGCTTTAACAGGTTCCTGGAAATCATGAGGACAGACACTTCCATAAAAGAAGCCGATGATGCGGTGGAACTTTTGAGTGCCAGGGGGAACATAAGTTTTAAGAACGTAAATTTTTCTTACAATGAAAAAGCAAGTGTCCTGGAAAACATCAATCTGGAAATAAAGGCTGGTGAACATTTTGCCTTTGTTGGCGAAAGCGGCGGAGGCAAGACTACCATTTGCAACTTGATTCCTCGCTTTTACGAAGTTACGGGCGGTTCTATTTTTCTTGACGGAATTGATATAAAGAGAATAAAGCTTGAAAATTTGCGAAGTCAGATTGGCCTTGTTCAGCAGGATGTATTTTTGTTTGCAGGGACAATAAAAGAAAACATCGCTTATGGAAAACCAAATGCCACTGATGATGAAATAATTACTGCAGCAAAACGTGCGGAGATTCATGACGACATAATGAAAATGCCAGAAGGTTACGATAGCCTTGTTGGGGAAAGAGGGCTAAAACTTTCTGGCGGTCAGAAGCAAAGAATTTCAATTGCCCGCTGCTTCCTAAAAAATCCTCCAATTCTGATTCTTGACGAAGCAACAAGCGCTTTGGATTCGGCTACAGAGCTTAAAATCCAAAACGCTTTTGACGAGCTCTCAAAGGGAAGGACAACACTTGTGATTGCGCACAGGCTTTCCACCATAAAAAATGCCGACAAGATTGCTGTGGTGGAGGGGAAGAACATCACTGAATGCGGAAGCCACCAAGAGCTTATTTCTTTGGGAAGAAAATATGCGTCCCTGTGGAAGAACCAAAGTGTCTAGTCCCTTTCCTACAGCAAGGATTTGATGCATTCCTCAACTTTGCTAATGTCTGCCGTTGGTTCAAACCTTGCAACTACATTTCCTGAGCGGTCAACTATGAACTTTGTAAAGTTCCACTTGATGTCCGGCTTTTTTGCCCAGTCAGGATCTGCGTCGGAAAACATTTTTTCAAGCAGAGGCTTGTACTGGTGTTCATCAAAACCGTCAAAACCCTTTTGTGACTTTAGGTAAGTGTAAAGGGGAAGTTCATTTGCACCGTTCACGTCTGATTTTTTCATCTGCTCAAAAGTCGTGTTGTAGTGGATTGAACAAAACTCGTGGATTTCGTCATCAGTGCCTGGAGCTTGACCGCCAAACTGGTTGCATGGGATGTCCAGAATTTCAAGTCCCTCGCCGTGGTAGTCCTTGTAGAGTTTTTCAATTGGCTCGTATTGAGGTGTAAATCCACAGCCTGTTGCAGTGTTAACAACAAGGATAACCTTACCCTTGTATTCGGAAAGCTTTAATGTCTGACCCTTTCCTGTAGTCAATTCATAATCGTAAATCATTTCTTCCTCCTTACTTGTATTGCCTTGCAAATTCGGCAATTGCTTTTATATCATCTTCATTTGGCCTTCCTTTGTGGAGCCATTTGAATTCACCCTTACAGTGGAATTCCTTTTCGTCTACTGGGATTCCAACTTTACTTGCTTCTGCCTTAACCTTCTTGTAGGTTGAATTTAGCATTGCCGCTGAACCGAAGTTTACGATTTTTCCAACCTTGCTTTTGTCTAGCGACTTTATGAATGCCTTTACTTCCGGGTCAATGTCAAAAGCATAGTAAGAATTTCCAAGGAACAGTATATCTGTGGCTTCTGTTACCGGCTCATTTAATGGCATTGCTTCAACCCCCAGTTCTTGGGCAAGGGCTTCGGCAAGCTTTTTTGTGTTTCCCGTCTTTGTGTAGAATCTAACGGCGAATTTCACTTTAACCTCCTTATTCGTTTTCTTCTTCAAGGAATTTATACAGCAGCTCGTAGAGTTTTATAGCATCTTCCTTGCTTAAACACTTTGTTGTTTTTGCTATCTTTGCAGGAATGTCCTTGCACTTTTTTTTGAGTGCGTTCCCCTTTGCCGTGATGTTTAAGACTGTAATGCGTTCGTCTTCTTTTGAGCGTTCCCGGGTGATGTAGCCGTCTTTTTCAAAACGCTTTAATAGGGGAGTGAGTGTTCCTGCATCCAAGTGAAGGATTGAGCCTAGCTGTCCTACGTTGACGCTCTCTTTTTCCCAGAGAACCATAAGCACTACGTATTGCGTGTAGGTTAGCCCCAGCGGTTTTAAATATGGAGTGTAAGCACTTACGATTTTGCGTCCGCAGGCATAGAGCGGAAAGCACAATTGGTTTTTGAGTAGAAGTTGTTCGTATTCCTGTGCCATTATATTTGACCCCTTTAATGTATTTAGCTACATTATATCTGGTCAAATATAATTTGTCAACATATTTTTTATATTTTTTTATTTTGTTAGGCCACCGTGAAAGTAGCATTCGTAAACTTTTTCGCCACGGCAGAATATTTCCTCGTAGCCCTGGAACCAGGAAAAGTCTCCATTAACGCTGCTTTTGTAAAGGTACTCTCCGTCCTGATAGTATTCAGGTCCACGGTAGGGCATCTTTTTGTCTGCGTGCCTTAGTGCGTCTTTTAGGAAGTTTCCGCTAAAGTCTTTGCCAAGTACGCGCCCCATGTAATTCATGGCGTAGACTGATTTTCCATTTTTCCAAACAGCTTCTTCCCCTGCAAACTGCTCACCGCCAACATAGGTGTCGTGGTAAACGTAATCACCGTTTTGGTAGCGGAAGTCGTGGGAGTCAAGCCGTGTGGAGTCCACTTCGTTCATAAAGGCAGCGTAAGTGTTCACGTTGGCTTCAAGCCTGAATTCTATAAGCTCGTTAAGGTCTGCGTCTTTTCCCGGTATAACATTCATCATGCATTCACCGTCGCGCACAAGGTAATCAACGGTTACATTCATAAGGTCGCTGATTTGTATCAGGTTTGAAATATCCGGGTAAGCCTGTCCCGATTCCCACTTTGCTACGGCCTGCCTTGAAACGTTCAGCTTTTCGGAAAGGGTATCCTGCGTCATTCCCTTGTTTTTTCTTAATACTACAAGTTTTTCAGAGAAAATCATCTTTACCTCCAGATAAGTTCATGATAGCACATCCATCACTTTTGCAGAACCAACTGCCGCTTGCTTTTTTGTTACTTTTAGTTGCAAAAAAATAAAAAGAGCAATTTTATCCAATATTTTTTTTGCCAGCTTTTGTACTATGTATTCATAAAAGAAAAGCCTGGGAAGTTCGGGCAAAAGGAGCGTTGTATGAAAAATGAAGTTTTTGAAAAATTCAACTGTGGAGAGCTTAGGCTTCCAGAAAAAACAATTTCTTTTGATGAAATTGAATGGTCAAAGCATCCTGTCTTTGAAGGTGTTGAACTAAAGCACATCATCAAGGGGAGTGAAACCGGCGGAATGTTCAGCTATCACCTTGTAAGGATTGCACCGAACAAGAGCATTAAAAACCACATTCACGAAACTCAGCTGGAAACTCATGAAGTTATTTCTGGAAAGGGAATTTGCATAAATGACGGAAAGAAGCTTGCCTATGAGAGCGGAACAATTTCCATAATGCCTGCAAAAGTTCCTCATGAAGTGAATGCCGGGGAAGAAGGGCTCTTTATGTTTGCAAAGTTTTTCCCTGCACTGTGCTAGTTTTCTTCCTCAATTGATTTTTGATAATCCTTTGGGGTAAGTCCAACTATTTTGTGAAAGCATCGGTTGAGGTGACTTTGGTCGCAAAAGCCAGATTCGTAAGTTACCTCGCTGATGTCTTTTTCTTTTTCCAACAGTTTTTGTGCCTTTCTAACCTTGCACTGAATTTGAAACTGATGGGGTGTAAGACCAAATGCCTTTTTAAATTGACGGATCATGTAGAAGGGGCTGATGTTTGAATCTTTGGCCATCTCTTCTATAAGATACAGATTTTCCGGACGGTCAAGAATGGAATCCCTGAGTGCGGAAAGGTTTGCTTCGCTAATGGAAGAATTGTTTCCTTTATCCTGACTCTTTATTTTTATGCAGGTTACAACCATGGAATAGCCGTCTTTGCTGGCGGGTTTTAGTTCGTGCACAATGTTCGGGGGAATTTGGAACTCGTCGCCAGGTCCGTATATTTTTTCCTTGCCGTCAAAAACAATGCAAAGTTTTCCCTCTTCAACATAGCCAACAGTAAGGTGCCCGGTATGCGTATGCGGCGGATAGGATTTTGTCCAGTTTTTGTAGCGGATGCATTCAATCTCGTCATTCTTTTTGCAGTAAGTAATTTCGTCCATGGCACCTATAACTTTTTTTCTCTTAGCTCAAAGCGACCCTTGCGCCAGTCAGCGTAGCCTGTGATCGCATAGCCCTTGTTGTCGTAGAGCTTTCTTGAATAGGGGTTTTGGGTAAAGCAGTCCAGACGGATGGAGTCATATTTTGCCTGCTTGCAAAATTCTTCTATATAATTCATTGCTTGTCCTGCGAGTCCCTGGCGCTGGAAGTCTGGGTTTACACAAAGCCTGTGTATTACGCAAAACCTTGCATTGGGGCAAATCCATTTTGCGCTTTTGTATTCTTCGTCACATTCTTCATTGAGTACAAAGCACAGGGCAATCTTTCCGTTCTTTTTCCCAACATACATTTGATTTTTTTCTATGTCGTCAGAAAGAATCTTTTTGTCCGGGTAGATTTCATCCCACTGGGGAATTTTTTCTTCGTCCATTTTTGCAATTGCATTTTTGTAGAGCAGGAAAATTTCTTCAAGGGTTTCTTTTTTTGCCTTTGAAAATTTTAAAAGTGAATTCCATTCTTCCCGGGTAATGGCATAAGCATAGGATATTTTGTTTTTGGGATCTGGATATTCCTTTACTTTTTTCATGCCGTTTGCAATTGCCGTTGAGTATGAACCGACGTTTGTGTATTTCATGTATGAATAAATTGCATCGTATTTTGTGTTTTCAAATACCCAGTCTCTGACTGCTCGGGCTGCTTCCTTTGCAAAGCCCTGCCTCCAGTATTTTTTGTGAATGTGGTAGCCAATTTCTGGAAGTTCTTCGCCGTCTATGTTTTGCAGGGTGATTCCACAGTCGCCTATAAACTCTCCGCTTTCTTTTAGGGTTACAGCCCAAAGCCCCCAGCCGTATTTTTTGTAGTTGTCCAAATTCCATTCAATCCAGCCGCGGGTCCGTGCCTCGTCAAAAGGAGCGGGGTAGTGCTGCATTGTTTCTGCGTCAGACATTATTTCGTAGAGGGAGTCAAAATCATCCAGCGTGTAATTTCTTAATATAAGCCTTTGTGTTTCTAGCGTCATTTTATTCACCTGTTGGGATTGCATCGTTTAGGCTTTTGTTGCGGTAGTTTAGGTTTGTGCGCAGACTGTAGCCCATCCGTTCCCAGAAAGAGTTTGCAGTTTCGTTGTCTTTGAATACAAGTCCAAATATTTTTTGTATGCCTTCTTTTTTTAATGCAACTTCTGCCATTTGAACAAGGGTGCGTGCAATTCCCAGACGCTGAAAATTTGGGTGTACGCAAAGGTGGTGTATGATTGCCCTCCTTCCATCGTGTCCGGTTAAGATTGCGCCTACAATTTTTCCGTTGCTGATTGCGGCAAAACAGGTTGTGGGGTTCCGCTTTATATAGCGCGTGATTCCTTCGAGTGTGTCGTCAACAGGATTCAAGGCACGCTTTGTTTGTTCAACTTGATTCCAAAGGGAATACAGCTCGTCATAGTCGGTGGCAGTTAGTGTCTTGTAAGTGATGTTTGTTTTTTCCATTTTTACCCCTGTCTTTTGTGCTTATATTTTCATTTCGTATAAAAATTCTTTCCGTTCTTCTTTTGGTGCTATCTTGTTGAATCTTCCGCCTGTGCAGGAAATTCTCTGCATGCCAAGTTTTTCCATTGTCTTCCATGAAGCTATGTTTTCGCTGTCGCAGTGGGCAATGAAATGCTTAAGGGAAAGTTCTTTTTGCGCCCATTCAACAATCGCTTTTGCGGCTTCTACAGCGTAGGCATTTCCCTGAGCCTTTTTGCTAAGACACCAGCCAAGTTCACCGCAGCTTTTGCCTTCGTCCAGATAGATGCTTATTCCGCCGATGTGGTCATTGTTGCAAAGGATTGCAAATTCAAAGAAGCTGGGCTTTTCTTTTTTCCATTCCTGTTCTGCGCCTGCAAGGAATTCTTTTGTTGCTTCCTCTGAATCGTTCGGAAGGTTTATCATAAAGCGCATGTTTTCCCTGTCGCTTGCGTATTCATGAGTGGTCTTAAAAAAGCGCAGGCCTTGGGGAACGAGTTCAAGTCTTTCTGTTTTTATGTGAAGCCCAGCCATTTTGAACAGGCTCACGTGTTTTTCCAAATTTGAAAATCCGTTCTTTGTGTAAAAGCGGAATGACGGTTTGTCTATGTCTGTCTGGAGGAAGATTCCAGGTATGCCCTTTGCCTGAAGGTCTTTTTCTATCATGGACATGAATCTGGAACCGATGCCTCTTCCCCGCATAGTTTTTGAAACGCAGAATTCATCGATGTTATAATTTGCACCTTCCCACCAGTGGCGGATTCCTCCCAGGGAAATGGCGACCAATTTTCCGTCTACCAGAAGGCCGTAGTTTAGCGCATTGTAGGCACCAGAAACTTCTTTTATGTATTGGTGAAGCTGTTCTTTGTTGCTCCAGTCATCGTTCCACGGTTCGCCTGCAAATGATTCTTTGTATAATTCTGCCGCTTCCAAAAAATAGCTTTCGTCAAGATTTATAAACTGTTCCATGAAATTTTTCCTTCGTAGCATGAGTTTAAGGCTTTGCTAAAACTTTTTCAAGTCGGTTTTAATGCCGAAGGTCCTTCTTCTGGCAGAGGATTTTGAAGATGCTTAATACTTTATTTCTTGCTGCCACAAATTCATTTTAGCCAGGCAGTTACCAAATCTTCAAAAATTTTAGGCTGTTCAATCTGTAGGTTGTGCCCCGCATTGTTGACCGCGCAGTAGGTTGAGTTTGTGTAAATTTTCATAAGGTCAAACTGATCTTTGTAACCCACCACAGAATCCTGCTTGGCTGTAATTATTAGACAGGGAAGTTCGCATGGAGAATTCATTTTGTCTGGATCGAATGAAAATTTTCCTTCAAGCTTATGATTTAAAAAATCCCAGTCGGCAGCTGCAAGGGCAGGCATAAGGAATTTTTTATACCGCTCCCATACTTCCCGGGTAAGCATTACGTTCATCATGGTGAAACTTTCGTATTCACTTTTTGTTAGCGAAGACAAAAGCTCTTCATCTTTTTCTATAGTAACCAAAGGTTCAACCCGGCCTTTCTTAACTCCTGGAATAACGCAGGGAACCAAAAGGATTATTTTTAAAAGCAAGTCCCGATGCTTGTTTACAAATCCACGCACAAGTAGTCCGCCGTAAGACTGGCCAACGATTATGAATTTTTCCTTGATGACGTTGACTGCAAAATCATAAAGCAGGGCAAGAATGTCGTCGGAATTTTTTATGTCTCCGTGCTCGGATTGTCCCATTCCAGGTAAGTCGATGTAATATCTTTTGTAGCCACTAAGTTTTTCAAATATGGGTTCAAAGGCGCCCTTCATTGTAACTTTGCTTATTCCCCATCCGTGGATTATAAGAACTGGAATTCCTTGGCCGATTGTTTCGTAGTCAATGATGCCGTACTTCATTTGTTTTCTCCTATCCACTGGCACATTCCGCAACCGAAGCTTTCGTTTGGACGCGAAATGAATCCGAATTTTTTGTAAAAGTCTTCTTTTCCCTTTGCGGCCATAAGGTTGACCATGATTTTGTATCCTGGCTTTAGTTGGCTTTTAATAAAATCCATTGCGTTCTTCATCAGTTCCCTGCCAAGACCCTTTCCCTGAAATTCTGGGCGGACGATTACATCTGCAATAAAAGCAACATACAGGTGATCCCATAGCACGCGGCAAAATGCGATAGCCTTTCCATCTTTTCTAAAGCAGCATAAATAGCTTGTGCGCTTTAGTCCGTCTGCTGCCTGTTCGTTTGGCAATTCTTTCCAACCAACGATTTTTCTCATTTCATTGTATTCTTCTGCGGTAATCTGATTGGCAATTTCGTAGTCCATGGTTTTTACTCTCCTGCGTTAAAAGCTTTTGCCGCATTTTCTGCAGTCTGCTTTCTCTTGTCCAGTGTCTTTTGAAACATTGCATCCGCTGTAGAGGGGAATTGTCCGTAGATGATTTTTGAACCTTCTTCTGTTATGCCACCCTTTGTTGCTACCCTTGCCACAACTTCTTCAAAGGAAAGGCCCTTTTGAATCATCAGATCTCCTGTTGCGCTTACCGTGTTCAGTACCATTTTTATAATCTGTTCGTCTGGCAAAGACGTGTGCTTTTTTGCTGCCTTGCAAACAACATCGAACATTGATGCTATAAAACCGGGCATGCAGCTTACAAGTTCCGAACCCATTCCTATTTCATTTTCTGGAAGAACAACCACGTTACCCATGCAGGAAAGAATTTTTTCCAGATTTGTTTTGTCTTTGCTAAGAACAAGGTTGTTGTAGGAGACCAAGGTTTGTGACCGGTTTATTTCTGCCGTTACGCTGGGAATGACTTTTGCAATTTTATGCTTAAGCAATTTTTCGAGCATTTCAAAAGTGACGCTTCCGTTCAAGGATACCAAGAGTGCATCCTCTTTTACAGAATCCTTTATTTCGTTAATAACCGGCTTAATATCTGCCGGCCGTACGCAGACAAAGATTATGTCGGATTTTTCTGCAAGCTCTGCATTGCTGTTGCAGATGCAAAATTCATCCTGAACAGAGGCTAGCTTTTCTTTGCTCCTGTTTGCCACAAAGACATTTTGGATTTCTGAATATCCAGAAGATGCAAACTTTTGCGCAAGCATTTTTCCCATGCTGCCATAACCTATAATTCCTATGTTCATCTTTGTCTCCTCTGCCTTATGTTTTTTCTGTCCTCAATCTGTACCATGCAAGCGAAAGCATTTTCTTCTTCCATTACTTTGCAATTTCTTTGTCTATGTACGCTATGAAATTCTTTTTGGATACCGCATCTTGGTTTTTCTTGTACCATTCGTATGACTTTGCCAAGCCTTCCATTAGACCTTGTGTTTTTGGAAGCAGTTCTTTTTGAAGGGTAACGTCAAGCTTGTATTCGTAGTCGTAGAAAGGAAAGTAATTTCTTTGCCCAATATTGCCATCTACATTTTTAATGCTCAAGGGAGAGTCTGCAACTTCGTAGCATGTCCTTACCCAGTCAAGTGCGGATGTGCATTCTTCATTCCCAACATTTATAATGTGATTTTGAACATTCTTTTCTATTATAGTTTCTATTACTTTGCACAAGTCTTCTATATAAAAGAATTGCAGTTTTAGGGAGCCGTCTTTTGGCATGTAAAATGTGCGGGCTTTTTGGGCACATTCAAAGACAAAGGCTTCCCTGTAGACATTGTTCATTGGTCCGTAAAGGTATGGCGGTCGTATTATGTATGAATCTTTTTTTTGCAAAAGCAAATATT
Source organism: Treponema sp. (assembly GCA_017961705.1). Taxonomy (GTDB): domain Bacteria; phylum Spirochaetota; class Spirochaetia; order Treponematales; family Treponemataceae; genus Treponema_D. Next base: position 5,254 of record JAGCWT010000152.1, on the reverse strand, counting down.
CTTCTGCCTGAATTTTGTTTGTTCCGTAGTCGCCCCAGATTTTGTTCCTTCCGGTTTTTGCGCTTTCCTTGAAGGGTTGGGGGAGAGTTTCTGGATAGACTGCGCTGGAACTTATGAATATGTATTTTTGGCTGCCACAAAGCTCTGGACTGTCAAATGCAGTGAGCAGGTTCCTAACATCTTTTTCTGCATAGCCTGTATCAATCACGATGTCAAAAGACTGTCCTGTGAGTGCAGTGCCAATGTTGTCCCTGTCTGCCTGGATTAGACGTGTGTTTTCTGGTTGAGGACGGGTGTTCCTGTTTAGGACAAAGACTTCAAAATCTTTTTTTGCAAAGTATTCTGCAAGGTACTTGCTTACAAAAACCGTTCCTCCGGTAACAAGCATTTTTTTCATAAGTTCAATTCTCCGCGTTTAGTTCCATAACCATAAAGACTTCCGCTTTGTCATTGTCGTTGTAGCGGTCTGTTTCCTTAAAGCCAAGCGAACTGTAAAGCTTAAGTGCTTTTTTGTGCTGCTTCATTGAATCAAGGTAGATTCTTGAATAGCCCTTTTTGCTTGCAAATTCAATTGCGGACTTTGCAAGACCGTACCCCAGTTTTTTACCCTGATATTCTTTTAGAAGGTACATGGTCTTTAGTTCGCAGTCGCTACCGTTAAGTTTTTTTACTGCAACCGTACCGATTACTTTTCCACCGTCCTTAAGGCATAGGAAGCATTCAAAATTCTTTTCTATGTCCTGGTAGATTTTATGCCGCCCTTCTATTTCAAAACTTTTTTCTGATTCTGCAAAGGCCTGACTTAGGAATGCCAAGACTTCTTCATTAATGTCTTTGGTGTAAGCTACAGTCTCGTATGGGGAAACTCTTTGGCCTCCAAAAGCATGGATTGAGCGGGTTCCTGCTTTTACGCTTCCGCCCTGCAAACTTCCCTTTGGAATAAAAAGTTCATCACCCGCAAGAAGTTTGTGTTCAACTCCATCTATGGTAACAATGTATTGGCCTTCTACGCAGAGCATCCATTCATCGTAGTCGTGCTTGTGCTCTTTTGAAACGCGGTCGGCCTTGTATGTCCAGAATGCCATCTGGCTTCCGTCTTTTGCTGTGTAGTAATAGCCTTCTATGTCCGGAGTGTTTTGCTGAGAAGCAGGAATCCTGTTTTTTGCGCTGAACATAAAATCAGGAAAATTCATAGAAACTCCTTGCTAGTGTTTTTCTTTGTAAGCGTAGCCAAAATTGATTGGCGGTGCTGTTACAGAGACATAAATAAATTCTCCGTCCCCATCGTTTAAAAGACCGTGAACGTCTTTGTCTGCAAAACGAGCTACATCTCCAGCCTTAAATTCTTTTTCTTTATCATCTGCCAAAAGCAGTTTTCCGCTTCCTTTTAAAGCATACCATATTTGTTCCGATGCGTCATGAGTGTGGCGGGGTTGGCTTGCTCCAGGAACAAGGTGAACTTCGGTAATGGTCACGCGTTCGCTCCTTGAATTTTCTGGATTCAAAAGCTGGCGGGAAACAACTCCCGGGTTTGCCAAGTCTTTGATGTCTTTTCCTGAAATAAATTCCATCTTGCGCTCCTACTATAAATTGAATGTCATGCTTTCCGTATTTTCATTGAAGCCTAGGCTCTTATAGAGAAAGTGTCCCATTTCCGTTGCGTCAAGGCTTATTTCTGTTACGCCCCTGCCCTTGGCTTCGTCAATTAAGAACTTGACCATTAGGCTTCCAACTCCTCTTCTGCGGAATTCTTTTCTTGTGTACACATTCATAAGGTGAGCCCGCTTTCCCGTGGGATGGCTGAAAGTTGGCATTAGGGTAATATAATTCAAAGTGGCGCATCCTGCAATTTTGTCTCCGTCCATGGCAAAGACTGTTGTCTGGTCTCCGTTCAGAAAATATTCGCGGGAAAGTTCAACAAGCTCTTTGCTAAATTTTGCATCATCGTTAAGGTTGTTCGCCGCTCTTAGCATTTCCAGCCTAAGATCCATCAAGACTTCTATGTCGCTTGAATCTGTCTTTTTAACTTCCATCTTTAGTCTCCTGTGTTAGCTTTTCAAAGTTGTCTCCAAAAACTGAAGTTTTTAAAGGCCCAATAAATCCTTGATTTTTTTTTGTCAATGGCATTATACTTAATAAAATAATGTAAGAAAACCATAAAATTTACATAGTTTGATAACAATCTTTTGTGTTAAAAGTAAGATTGTTATTAAATGGGAGGATGGTGTGCCTGCTTGGAAAAGGGGAATTATTGCAAAACGAAAAGACGGATCTGAAATTGTAAAGTATGATGACCCCTCTTTTCCTTCTTATATTTTTGACGGTTATCTTGTTGCAGGATGCGGCTGGGAGCGGATTCCCCACTATCACGAGGACGTGGAGATTGTTGCCGTAAAAGGCGGTGAGATGGCCTACATGGTGGAAGGAACTTGCGTAAAGCTAAAAAAAGGAGACACCATATTTGTAAACTCTGGAAGCATACATTATTCCCTTTCCACCACGAACCGTGTTGCCCGCTATATAATTGCCATCCTTCACCCTAGCATTATCTGCTCTTCTTTGGCAGTTGAACAAAAAGCTGTAAAACCTATAATTACAGACAAGACTGTTCCCTACGTTCATTTTAAGGCGGAAGATTTTGACGGCCCCTTGATTTACCAGGCAATTCTTGACATGGAAAGGGAGACGAATGGAAACGAGTTTTTGATAACAAAATATTTTTTTGAAGTCTGGGACATTATAATGCGCCGCTTTACCGATGCCTACCGCCTTCACATTCACAGGATAGACGAAGGTTCTGGCCACAATGCAAAACTAAAGTCGATGATGCTTTACATTGACGAGCACTACATGGACCGCATTACTTTAGACAGTATTGCAAAAGCAGGCGGGGTTAGCCAAAGTCTTTGCAACCAAATATTCAACAAGCTTACTGAAAAATCTCCTGTTGAATACTTGATGTACTACCGCTGCCGAAAGGTTTCCGACTTGCTCCAGTCCAGTGACATGTCCATGTCTGAGATTGCAGAAGTGACAGGCTTTTCTGGAGCAAGCTACATGGCTGAAACTTTTAAAAAATATTTTAACCAGTCGCCCAGGGATTTTAGGAAAGCGCAGAAAAAGATTTGAGCCAAATCCCTGGCTGCATTTTTCTAAGAAGAAGCTTTTTCGAATCCGTTGAACCAGGCACGCTCTTGGAAAGATTTTTTCTTTGGTGCGCTTGCTTCTTCTTCTGCAAGACCAACCGGGAGGAAGCAGACCAGCTCGTAATCTTTTGGTACGCCAAGAATGTCTGCCATTTTTCTTCCGATTTTATCTTCATCGGTAATGTGGCCTTCGTACCAGCAGCTTTGGTAGCCAAGTTCCACAATGGCAAGCAGCATGTTTTCTATTGCGGCTGAATAGTCCTGGGTTGCAAAACAGCGGTCCCTGTATGCGGGTATGCGTTTTGTTAAGACACAGATCATTGCAGGTGCTGTTTCTGCAACAGAAGGAACAATAACTTCCCTTAATTTTTTTAGCAAGTCCGGATCGTCTACCGCGATTAAACTTGTTGTCTGCTTGTTGCATCCAGAAGGGGCGGCAAGTCCTGCTTCCATTATTTTTACCAAATCGCTTCTGGGAACTTTTTGCTCCTTGTATTTTCCGCGGGAGCTTCTTCTTTTCATAATAAGATTTAGCATTTCCATCTTTTTCCATTCACTCCTTTCTATGCAGTAGCAACTTTCTCCGATAGCATCTTTTCCCTCCCGCCTAAAGCGCTCAACATTGTCCGTTTTGTGCATGCGTGATTTTTCCAACACCCGCCCGGACTTTATGTTTGCGTCGCGGTGGTAGGCCTCAAGCTTAACAAATTCTGTTCGGCTGAATGCAAAATCAACAAGAGCAGAAAGTGCTTCCCCTGCGTAACCCTTTCCCCAGAAGGCTTCTCCAATGCAGTATTCTATTTCTGCTGTTGCGCAATCAGAATATACTCTGCAAAATGCAATTTGACCAATGTTTTGTCCGCTTGCTTTTTCCACGATTGCCCAGCGGTAAGAGTCTGGCTTCTTGTAAGATTCCGTGTATTTTTTTAAGAGGCCTTTTACATCTTCCTCGCTGGAATAGACAGGCTCTCCGTATTCACATTGTATCTTTGGATTGGAAGCCCAGTTTTTATGCATGTCGCGAAAGTCTTTTTCTTCAAAACGGCGGCAAAGCAACCTTTCGCTTTCAAAACATTCTGTTCCTGTATGAATCATGTTTAATAGTGTATCAAAAAAGCACTTTTTAATACAAGGTCTAAAAAACATTGTTGATGCTATTGGATGCGTGGCTTACTCTTGACCCGATAATCTTTTTGTCGTAACTTAATACAGCACAGCGTTTTTGCAAAGCATAAATTCAATGTGATTGGGAGGCAAAATGCAGCTTGGCCTTAAGAGGGGAGAGGTTTCTGTTGAAGAGCATAATCCGGAATGGGAAACCTTTGCCAAAAAAACAATAAATGACCTAAAAGAAATTCTTTCTGACCGTGCAGTTGACATTCAGCACGTTGGCAGCACGGCGATCAAAAATATTTGTGCAAAGCCAATAATCGACCTTGCTGTGGCCACCTTGGATTTTACCCCCATCCTTAGCATGAACAAAAAATTGGAAGCGGGCGGCTTTATTTTTAGGGGGCAGGATTACGATGACCAATACCTGTATGTTTGCGGCGGGGAAGACTACAGGACGGTTCATGTGCATGTTGTGCTTTACAATTCTGAGCGCTGGAATAATTACTTGAACATGAGGGATTATCTCAACTGCCACGAAGAAGACGCAAGAGCATATTCTGAATTAAAAGAATCATTGGCTAAGCAGTACCCCAAAGACAGAATAAAATATACGGAAATGAAAAGCGCTTTTATAAATGAGATATTGAACAAAGCAAAGGAATGGCGCAAGTGCATTTGTAATTCCAGCAAGTAGGCCTTGGGCTAAGGAGAGAGTATGGGAACCATTTTTAGACAAATAATAATTTCTATTTTGAATTTTTTTTCTCGTAAAGAAGGAGAATCTGAGCTAAAAAACCACAGGCTTGAATATGTTAGCGGTGATAGCTTTTCTGTTCATGCGCCAAAGTGGATAATTCCTCTTCTTGTGGTATATGAATTGGTCTTTGCAGGCTTTGCTGTTTTTTCGTATCTGTATGATGTAAAAATTGCAGTTGTCTTTTTTGTAGCTTTTTGCATCTTGGGCTTTGTGGGGATTATGTTTGATATTGCTTTTT
>JAGCWT010000151.1 GCA_017961705.1 Treponema sp. | reverse complement strand
ATGAGCTAGCGGGTCCCAGTTGACGGAAAAAATCAAGGAATCCTCCCTAAAGGGCCCCTCCTTGCTTTTTTCCTACGTCCCGCTAGCTCATTTTGACTGTTCTTTGATAAGCATGAATACTTGTTGTAAAAACTCTTCTTCTATTTTCCGTGTCTTAGCATATAAAGGTGTGGCAGGGAATGGAGGGGCAGCGGAGCCGTTGCGGAACGTAGTGGAGGAATGGAGCGGGTAGGGGCCCGCGGAACCCCGGAAAGCCCCTTAAAGATACCTTAAATGTGTCTTAAAATAGATTTTTTGTTGAAAAAGAGGCTGCCACAAAAAAAGAGAAAAAACCTATCGTTGACTATTCATTGAACTATTGATATTATAGAGAGAATGAATGTTATGCTAGGCATTTCTGCTGCCGGGGGTATTGGAATTGGCAAAGTTTTTATACTGCCCGAAAGTCAGGAGCTTGTAATTCCTCAGAATAAAATTTCCTCGGAAGACGTGGCGGAAGACTGGAAGCGTTTTGAAGATGCCGTTGAAGATGTTCAGGAAGAAATAGAGAGCCATCTTAAGACTCTTGATTCGGAAAACCTTCAGCGCGTTATTTTTGAAACTTACCAGCTTATGCTTACTGATCCTGTCTTTACAAAAGAGCTAAAGGCTGCACTGGAGACGGAACTTTATAACGTAGAATACATTCTTCAGAAAAAGACTGCGGAATATGCCCTAAAGCTTAGGAGCAGCGGTAACGACTATCTGGCTGAACGCTCCCACGACATAGAAGATGTTTTTGGCAAGGTGATGAACATTCTTCTGGACTACCATCCATTTAACATAAACGATGTTCCAGACGGTTCAATCATTGTTGCAAAAGAAATGAAGACCAGCGACACGGTTATTCTTAGCAAGCGGAAAATTGCCGGTCTTGCGCTTACGGAAGGCGGTGTTGCAAGCCATGTTGCCATTCTTGCAAAGAGCTATGGAATTCCGGCTGTTGTTGGACTTGGAAACATAACGAATTTGGTTCAGGAAGGAACCACGATGATTGTAGACGGCACCCACGGAGAGGTTATAGATTCCCCGGACGAAAAGACTCTTGCCGACTACGAAGAAAAGATTTTACAGGAACAAAAGTATCTTGCCACCCTGCACAAGTTTAAGGACAAGCCTGCTGAAACTCAGGATGGTACCCGCTTTAAGATATATGCAAACATAGGAACCGTGGAAGAAGCAGAACTTGCTTTGGAAGAGGGTGCAGACGGAATTGGTCTTTTCCGCACAGAATTCCTTTTTATGAACGAGATTCAGGCGATGAACCAGGAAGGCGGCATCTTTAGCAGCGCAACAAGCGAAGAGTTGCAGTTCCAAGCATACAAGAAGGTCTTGGAAATTATGGATGGCCGTCCGGTAACAATCCGCACTCTTGATGCTGGCGGTGACAAGCTGATTGCAAGCAAGGACATTCCTTCTATTGCAGAAAAGAATCCTTTGATGGGTTTGAGGGCAATAAGGATGTCGCTTTTTTATCCCAATGTTTTCCGCACCCAGCTGCGCGCTCTTTACAGGGCTGGTCTTTACGGAAACCTGCGCATTCTTTTGCCGCTGATTACCGATGTTGCCCAGGTGGAAACAGCCCTTGGTATTGCAAAGGGTGTTCAGATGTCGCTTAAGGCAGAGGGCATTCCTTTTAAGCCGGACATCCCGATAGGCATTATGGTGGAAACCGCCGCCGCTGCAATTTGTGCAGATTGTCTTGCCCCACACAGCGCATTTTTCTCTTTGGGAACAAATGACCTTACCCAGTACACCATAGGCATAGACCGCGAGAATCCAACGGTTGCGCCAAATTATAATGAATTTCACCTTGCAGTGCTCCGCCTTATCAAGAACACGATAAAGGCTTCTGTTAACGCCGACATTCCAATTTCCGTTTGCGGAGAGATGGCTGGAAACAGGGAGAGCGCAATTATTTTGGCAGGTATGGGAATCCGCCGCTTTAGCATGGCACCAAAGCAAATTCCTCTTATAAAAGAAACGCTTTCGCAATTTTCAATAAGGGAACTGGAAACTATTTCAAGCCAGTCACTTCTTTAAAGATTTTTAACTACAGGAAAACAATGAAAAAGAAGAAAAAGAAACCTGATTTTTCTAAGCCCAAGCCGGTAAAGCCCCAGGACTACGACGAGGAACTTGAGTCAACAGACGGAGTTTTGGACGATGCTGCTTCTGATGCAGATTCTAAGGATGGAGACAAGTCTGATGAATCTGATTCTGCTGGATTTGATTCTGATGAATCCAATTCTGCTGAATCCAAGTCTTCAAAAGAAATTGGCAGTAAGAGAAAGTCTCAGACCCAGAAGTTTTACCCGGACAAGACCTACTACAACCTTCCTCTGATTGTAATAGCTGGCCGTCCTAATGTTGGCAAGTCCACTCTTTTTAATGCGCTTACCCACACCAAGAGGGCAATTACAGACCCAACTCCAGGTGTTACCCGCGACCCGGTTGAAGGAACATGCTTTATTGCAGGCAAACCCGTTCACCTTATGGACACAGGCGGCTACAAGCTTACCCGCGACTACGCCTCACGTGAAAGCGAAATGGATGACCTTGTTGTTGCAAAGACAGTGGAAATGCTTGTAAAGGCAGACAAGATTCTTTTGCTTTTGGATGCAGAGGCAATTACTGCGGAAGACGAGGAGCTTATCTCCCACCTTAGGCAGTATTCAGACAAGATTATTGTTGCGGCAAACAAGTGCGAGAGCGAAAAGACTGCCGCTGCTGCATACGAAGCTGTTAAGTTTGGCTTTAAGGAATTCATGACGATTTCTGCTCTTAAGGGCAACAATCTTAGCGACTTGCAGGAAAGGCTTGTGAGCGGGCTGGACTTTAGCCGTGTAACAGAGGGTAAGGAAGAGGACCGTTCCGTACGCATTACGATTCTTGGCAAACCCAACACCGGAAAGTCTACTTTGACCAATGCCCTTACCCACACCCAGGCCAGCATTGTAAGCGACTACGCTGGAACTACCCGCGACGTTGTGGAAGGAAGCTTTTTGTACAACGGCCGCAGCATAGAAATTCTTGATACTGCTGGAATAAGGCGCAAGTCAAAGGTTAGCGAAAACGTTGAGTATTATTCCGTAAACCGTGCAATAAAGACGCTTGACGAATGCGACATTGCCTTTATTATGATAGACGCAAAGGAAGGTCTTAGCGATCAGGACAAAAAAATTACTTCGCTTGCATTTGAGAAAGGCCGCGGAGTAATATTTGTGCTTAACAAGTGGGACCTTATGGAAGACAAGGGCAACAAGGCTGTGCGAAGCGTTACCGACTACATCCACACAATGTTTGGCCAGATGAACTGGGCTCCAGTTGTTCCAATCAGTGCAAAGAATTCTGACGGAATAAAGAACCTTATGAACACGGCACTGGAGCTTTACAGTCAGCTTACCCGCAAGGTTGACACCGCTGCCCTTAACCTGGCACTCCGCGACTGGCTTACCCAGTATCCGCCGCCAGCAACAAAGGCCATCCACTTTAAGGTGCGCTACATGACCCAGACCAGCGTTAATCCTGTTAACTTTATGATTTTTGCAACCCGCCCGGACAATGTTCCGGAAAGCTATGTAACTTACCTAAAGAACAGGATCCGCAAAGACCTAGGCTTTGACCAGATTCCGGTGCAGATAGAGATGAAGGCAAGCCGGCAGAAGTGGCAGGACAGGAACTCTAACGAAGGATAGGCCATGGCACAGTATACTATTGGTGAAGTTGAGCAGCTTACAGGAATAAAACCCTATATCCTCCGCTACTGGGAAGAAATAATTCCCAGTTTTACGCCGCAAAAGGATTTGAACGGTCGCCGCCTGTACAGCCAGCGGAATATAGACATGATCCGCAGGCTAAAGTATCTGATTTACACCGAGCGTTATACTATAGACGGAGCAAGGAGCCAGATTATAAAAGAGACCCAGGCATCTGATTCCGTGGCAGCCGCCCTTGCTGCAATAAGACAAATAAGGGCAGACTTGAATGATGTTTACCTTGAATTGAATTCTCGGGGAAAAGGTGCCCAGGCAGAGGCAGCTAAAGCAGAGGTGGTTTAGAATGGAAAATACGGACAATCCTGAAAAAATAGAGCTTAAGTGGTGGGAAAAGAAGCAGGGAATTTCTCTTTACCAGAAAAAGAATCAGGCAAAGGTTGAAAAGCAGAAAAAAGAAAAGAGGGAACTAAAGCAGCAGCTTGATGAACTTAAGAAAAAGGAAAAGGAAGCCCAGGCAAAAAAGAAGGAAAAGAAAGAGCTTTCCCGTGCAAAGGCAAAGCACAATCCGCCGGTTGTACGCTCCCTTGATTCCCTTTACAATATTGATTCTGTTCCAAAGGATGCCCAGGAAGTTATTGCTGATTTTATGGAGATTGTTTCTTCTACCCATCCGCTCAATTCTAGGCAGAGGGCCCTCCTTCCCAAGCACATCCGTATGCTTAGCCACTACCTTACCGATGAACGCACTGACCGCTGGCTTGGCTACATGAACGAAACAACATCCCTTAGCGCTTACGTCCACTATTATCTCTGGTGGAATTTGGTTCGTCTTACAAGGCTCTTTTCTAACCTGCCCAAGGATTTTCTTAATCTTGGCGAAGGGGAAGTCTGCCTTGACATTGGAAGCGGCCCCTTGACCGTCCCCATTGCCCTTTTTCTTGCCCGCCCTGAACTGCGCAACGTAAGGCTTACCTGGTACTGCATGGATATTTCGAGCCAGGCACTCCAGTTTGGTATGGACATCTTTCTTTCTATTGCGGCACGGCTAAAGTGTGAGACTTGGGAAATTGTCCGCGTGAAGGGTGAATTTGGTGACAGGATAAAGCAGAGCGCTTCATTTGTAACATGCGCCAATATGTTCAACGAGGCAAACGAGAATACCGATATGCCGCCTGAATACACTGCAAAGAAATTTGCGGAAAAGCTTCTTGCCTATACCGACAAGGCAAATCCTTCCACCAAGTTCTTGATTATAGAGCCAGGGGTTCCAAAGTCTGGAAGGTTCATTTCCCTTTTGCGTGATGCCTTTATACGCAAAGACTTTGTGCCGCTTTCTCCTTGTACCCACTGTGCGGAATGCCCCATGAACGGAGAGGACAAGAGCAAGGGTGGCAAGTGGTGCAACTATGTCTTTACAACGGAAGATGCCCCAAAGGTCTTGCTTAAGCTTTCCGACCAGTCAAACCTTACCAAAGAACGCGCTGTTCTTTCTTTTGTAGCCTTGGCACGTGCCGGTGAAGAAAAGAGTGAAGCGGACAAAAAAGGTGAATTCCTTTCCTTCCGCATTGCAAGCGACCCGATACGCCTTCCCGGAAACCGTACGGGATACTACGCCTGTTCTGCCATTGGGCTTTTGCTTGCGGTTACAGAAAAGCCTCTGCATTCAGGGGAAAGCTATTCCGTCCGTATGCCAAAGTACCAGATGAGGACAGACTGGAAAAGCGGAGCCTTTATCTTGAATCTTGACTAAGCGGGTGTTTTTCCTGCTTAGCGTCCCGCAAATTCTTGGTGGGGTTCCGTGTAGTTTTTGTAGATGATTTTTCCCACAAGGCCGTGTTCTTTGCATCTCTCTATGTAAAGTTGGTTTTTCTTGAATTCATAGGAATTTTTTCCTACGGTTAGAACAGCCCTTATGCTGCCGCTGTCTTTGCCTATGACTATCTGCAATTCTCCCTTGCTGCTGCCTTCTTTGCCAAAGGCTTCTTTGAATATGCGGAAGGTTTCTTCTTCGTTAAAGTATAGCTCTGAGCAGTATGCAAAACCGTTTGCGTCCCATTCAAAATAGATGTTTTTTAGCGGAGAGGGATGTTCAATTATGTTGCCCGGATTTACGGAAAGGTGTCGCTTGTACATTTCTGCATTTGTAAAGTAGCAGTGCTCTTGCCAAAGCTTGTCCCCGGGATTTTCCATTATGACTGATACGCGGTAGTCGTAGCGTTTAAAATATGGGTCCCAAAGAGTTGGACTTGCGGCTCCGTGCTTTCGGTAATATTCTGCGCGCTGGCGGTAATCTTTTCCGTAAGTTTCTTCTATTGAATCAAGGCTTTTGTAATGCTTTCCTTCGTTAAGCATATCGTCAAAATAGTCTTCCATGTTGTCCCAGTATTTTTCTTTTGACCTGGGTATCATTCCAATTCCGCCGTAAAGAAAAGATTTGTCAAGCTTGTGGGTTTCTTTTGCCTGTGAAGTTATGTCCAGGGCTATTAAGCGCTTGTAGTCACCGTCTTCTAAAAAGTAGCGTATCTTGCCACCGGGAAAGCAGCAGACGTGGAAGATTTCGTAGCTTCCTTTTTTGGGCTTGGGGTTAAGGTAGTCGTCAAAGTCGTCGTAGCTTGGGAATGTGGAAAGAAGAGCCTCTTGGATTATGGCTTTTTCCTTGCGGTTGAATTTTATGTTTGCCTCGTACCATTTGTGCTCTGTCCAGGAAGCCCATAAAAGGTCTGCTCCAGTGGGGGTATGAAGGCTGATTGTGCGGGTCATGGGGTAGTGTCTTGTGATTCCTGAATTTAGCAATTCTGCTCCGCCAAGATAGGGTGTGACTGCCTTGTCTAAGCCGTAGCGTACATAAAGCCATTGGCCGTCGGCAGGAAAATTGAAGGGTGCGCTTATTAGGGGAGTCCATTTTATAAACTTCTTTTTTGGCATGTCTTTTGCTCCTACTGTTATGCATAAGAACAGTGACAGTACGGCTGCAACAATTGCTCGCATCATGCTTACAGTTTAAAGTATGAAAGGGACATTTTCAATGGCAAAAATGTGTATGATACGAGAGAATATAAAACCTAGCCCCGATTGTAAGGGCCATTGGTTAAAAATCGCATCCCGGCAATTTTTAACCAGTAGTTTTCCTGCGGAAAACTACAAAATCTCTTTTGCTACGAAACGACGCGCCCCGCTGGAAGCTTCGCTGCGTGAACCCTTGGCGCTGCTTGTTCTGCTGGATAAAATGTTGCGGAGGTTGGACGGTTCCGCAGGACCGGACACAGTGGAAAAAGCAGTGTGCTCCAGATTACAAAAAAAAGTTTATTGGGCTGCGTACATCCTGGTAAGCTGTTCCTTGTAAATTTCTGCTATGCGGTAGCGCATGACTTCCTGCTTGGCCGAAAGTTCAACTCCAACTTCGAAGGGCTTGGTGATTATTTCGAACTTGTTGATTTTTTCGAATGGTTTGAATCCGTTTTTTGTGCTTACAAGTTCGCCAATTTCTTTTCCGATGAGTTTTACTATGCTTTCGCTTTTGACCAGGTTTTCGTAGGTGTCGTAGATTAGGCTGTTGTCGCGGGCATATTTTTCTATTTCTTCCTGGTTGGGAAGGATTAGGCTTACAAGGTAGCGCTGGTCTTCGCCCTTTGCGTTTGTGCCCAGGACTACCGCCGTGTCTATGTACTGGGAGGTGCAGATTTTCTGTTCGATTGGCTGAGGCTCAATGTTTTCGCCGCCCATGAGTACGATTGTGTCTTTTTTGCGGCCGCGCAGCTGGATTTCTCCGTCTACGGTGAGTATTGCAAGGTCGCCTGTGTCGAACCAGCCGTCTGCCGTCATTACTTTTGCGGTAAGGTCGTCCCTCTTGTAGTAGCCCTGCATTACGGTGCCACCCTTTACCTGGAGGCTTCCCTTTTTGCCCTTGCCAAGGATTAGGCCGTCGTCGTCTACTATGCGGACTTGAACACCACGGACAGGGGTTCCTACTGTGCGCATAACCGGTTCAACGATTGGGCGTACTGCAACAACCGGGGATGTTTCTGTTAGGCCGTAGCCTTCCACGATATTGATTCCGACTGCCCAGAAGAATTTGTCTATGCGTGCCGGGTATGCACCACCGCCTGCAATTCCTGCGCGGAAGTTTTTGCCCAGCATTTTTTTAATCTTTCCGAATACAAGCCATTTACCCAAAAGCCTTGGTGGGTAGAGGAGAAGCCATGGTAATACGAGTACTGGCCACCAGAAGCCAAGGTAGTCGTGTCCAAAGCGGGCGTTGTGCCTTCTTAGCTTTCTGTCTATTGCGCACCAAAGATGTGATTCTGCTACAAAGAAACGGAACATTGCGTATACTATGCCGCCTGTCTTTCTCATCTTGCGCCAGATGCCGTCGTAAACTGCTTCGAATACGCGGGGTACTGCCGGAAGAAGTGCGGGGTTCATTTTTGCTATGTCGGAGAGAAGGATTGAACCTACTGGTTTACTGTAGACAATTCCTGCGCCCTGGGTAAAGATTACGTATTCAATTGCTCTCTGGAAAACGTGCCAGACAGGGAGGCAGCATACAGCCCTTTCGCCTGGGTTAAGGAATACGCGCTCGCAAACTTCGTCCAGCTGTGTGATTATGTTTCCGTGGGTAAGCATTACGCCTTTTGGAGTTCCTGTTGTGCCGCTTGTAAAGATGATTGTGGCAAGCTCGTCCCACTGGCCCTTGTCCAGTTCGTTTTCTACGTAGTCGGGGTGGTTGATTCTCCATTCGTGGCCGCTTTCGGTTACGTCGTAGAACTGGTAGAAATCCATTCCGGAAGCCTTGCACTGGTCAATTTCTGCCTGGTCAACTCCGTCAAAGCAGATTACCATTTTTAGCAAGGGAACTTTGTCTTTGATTTTTACAAGCTTTCGGAGCTGAGCCGCGTTTTCTACGATGCACTTTGTTACTTCTGCAAAGGAGAGGATGTAGGCAAGGTCGCTTTCGCTTGCGTCGCAGCCACGGGGACAGTCAATTGCTCCCAGTGCCAAAAGGCCTACGTCTGCGCTTTCCCATTCGCGGCGGTTGTCGCTTATAAGACCGATTTTTTCTCCACGGACAACTCCCAGCTCTGCAAGTCCTCCTGCAAAGTCCAGTGCAAACTGAAGCATGTCGTGGTAGTTGCGTTCCTCAAAGTCGCCGGTTTTTGTTCTGCTGTACTGGGCGGTAATTTCTGGATACTTTTGGGCAGCCTTGCGCATGAGTTTTGGGATTGTCTGTTCCATGGTTCGCTCCTGTTGAAAGTGACAAAGTTTTAAATTTTGTCTGCTAGCGTTAAGTCTAGTATACAGGGGCAAAAATCTAAATTCAATTGAATTTATGGTAAAAAAAAGACAAATTTGCTAAAAATATCGTTTTATTACAATTGTATGACGGTATTTTACAATCGGCTTTTTGTGGAAAAATGCGTTTTTCTTGCGGATTTTAGCAGGATGACCGCTCAACAATGTTTGTTGGAAGGTTTATGCAGACGGCATTTTCTCCTTGGGCAGCGCTTCCGTTTACAATCATTTCTACTGCACGGCAACCCATGGCACTTTTTTGCACGTTGATTGTTGTTAGGGGTGGCGTTGTGTAGCCGGAGCTTTCTATGTTGTCTATGCTGATTATTGCAACTTTTTGCGGGATTGGAATCTTCTGTTCGTTAAGGTAGCAGAGTATTCCTTCCGCAACTTCATCTGAACCGCAGACTATTGACCGGGGGAATTCCTGCTTTTTTTCCTTGAAGATTTTGGTCATTTCTTTTACAGCAGAATATCCGCCTGCCCTGGTGTATGCATCTTCTACGTACAGGGTGGAGACATCCTTGTTGTTTTCCAAAAATGCCTGTTTTACCCCCATAATTCTGTCGTCCTGCTCGCCAATGTATGCAACCGTTTCGTAGCCTCTTTGGAAGAGGTAGCTTGCCGCTTTTCTTGCCGCATCCTGCCTGTCGAACAAGACGCTTGAAAGTCCCTCGCTTTTCCATTCCACGCAGACTATGTTTTTTATGCGTTCGCTTATCTTTTTTACAAGCTTTTCATCTGCGGGGCTTTTTATGCACTGGTCGGTGGAGACAAGGATTAGGCCGCCTATTTCTTCCGGGTGGATTAGCTCGTTAAATAGGACGGGGTTTTTTAGTTCGCTAAAGAAGCGGATAAAGCGCACGTGGTACTTGTTTTCGTGGGCGCAGGTGTGGATTCCTTCTATTATTTCTGCGTAGTAGGGGCGGCGGAAGACATCCGGGCTGCAAAGCACTACTCCAATCTGATTCTTTGCAAATCCTTCATTTCCTTGCTGAAGGGCCTGTGCCGCCTTGTTTGGACGGTAGCCCAAGCGGTCTATTGCTTCCAGTATGCGTTTGCGTGTTTCTGGGGCAACGGAGCGCTCATTGCTTCCGCTTATTACGTAGCTTACCATGCTTCTGGTAACGCCAGCTTCTCTTGCTACGTCGTTTTGTGTAACCTTTTTGCCACTTTTGTCCATAAAACACCTTCAATCATAACGATTAATCAACTCGTGTCGTGTTTTTATGATACAGGCAAAATCCCTTGTTGTCAAGAAAAGCCCGGTTAGGAAAAGCCCAGTCAAGAAAAGTAGCGGGCGGTTAGTGCGTCTGCCAAGTTTTGTGCCTTGCGGAAAGTTTGCAGAATCAGGGGAACAAAAAGAGGTATGAGAATTTTTAGCTTGCCAAAGCCGCGTGCCTTTGCAAAAGCTCCACGTATGATTTGCGTCTTTACGATTCCCCTCATCTCGTCCAAGAGCAGGGGTATAAAGCGGAATATGATTCCTGTAACAAGAACGGCATAGCGGACAGGAATTTTTATCTTTGCAAGCGGAGAAAGTATGGCTGCCATTCCGTCCAGAATTTCCCTTTCCTCTGTTGAAAAAACAAAGGTGCTTATAAGGAGTATTATGGAAGGAGCCCGTATGAAGGTTTTTAAAAGGTTCTCCAATTTTACCTGCGTTACTATGAACCACTTCCAGCGGAATAGTTCCTTTGAACCGCTGCTGTCCGAAAAGAATGCAAACTGAATCAGGGCAAAAAAGGCAAACCAGGGTAGAATCTTTGCAATGGTAACAAATGCCCTTTTTGCCGGGTATTTTGCCAAGGCCGCATACAGAATGCATATTGCAAGGAAAATTGCGCTAACCCACAGGGGGTAGGGGATTATTGAAAAGACTGCAAGCAGTACAAAAAGTCCTACCTTTAGGCTTGCAGGTAAACGGCTTACCGGTGAGTCTGGAATTTTTGGCGGGGCGGTTAGGGCTTCCCCGGCTTTTTCCAGTGAGGAAAGAATGGATGCATTTTTTAGCGGAGGCATTTCTCTTAGCTTTTCTTTTAGGCCCTCTGCTTTCTCTTGGACAGCATCTGCTTCTTTGGAAAGTGTCTGCCAATCCAAGTGAATGTCTGCGGCATCTGCTTCTTCCATGCGGTGGGTG
The DNA here is from genome assembly GCA_017961705.1 of Treponema sp. Classification (GTDB taxonomy): domain Bacteria; phylum Spirochaetota; class Spirochaetia; order Treponematales; family Treponemataceae; genus Treponema_D. The sequence goes on along the minus strand of JAGCWT010000151.1, from coordinate 14,708 downwards.
CTAAAGAGAACGGTTTTTCCTTCGCGGGCAAGGCTTTGCAAAGTGGAAAGCATTATCTTTCTTGATTGGGGGTCAAGTCCTGCGGTTGGCTCGTCAAAAATAAGTATGGAGCTGTCCAGGGCAATGATTCCTGCTACGGAAAGCTTTCTTTTTTCTCCTCCGCTAAGCTCAAAGGTGTGCCTGTCTGCAAAGTCTTTGAATGGAAGGCCTGCCTTTTCCATGGAATTTTTTACCCGTTCAAGAAGGGCTTTTCCTTCCACACCTCTGTTTTTTGCGCCAAAAGCAACGTCGTCCGCAGCGTATGTTGCAAAAAGGGATGCCTCGCTTTCCTGAAGGGCAAGGGCTGGCCTGTCTTCTGCATAGACTTTTCCTTTGCATTCCAAGTTAAGCCCCGAAAGACATTCAAATAGGGTGGATTTACCGCATCCGCTTGGTCCGGTAAGAGCCGTAAGACTTCCTTTGCGCAGGGAAAAAGACAAGTTCTTAAAAATTTCGCGCCCCGGGTAGGAAAAGCTAAGGTTTTCTGCCAAAAGAGAGACTTCTTTTTTTTCTATCTCGTCCTGATTTAGAGGCTTCCTGTAAAGTGACACTTCATCGTCAAAGACTTTTTTTACTATTTCCCGGTTCTGAACGAATGATTCCGTTGGGCCGTCAAAGATGACCGAGCCTTTTTCCATTACAACAATTCTGTCTGCCCGTAAGGCCTCGTCTACATCGTGTGTTACCTGAACAACCGTATTTCCCTTTTCGTTCCAAACCTGCACAAGCTTTATTATTTCTTCGCGGGAAGCAGGGTCAAGCATGGCTGTAACTTCGTCAAGGATTAGCAGGTCTGGAAAGAGGGCAAGGATTCCGCTAAGGGCAAGCCTCTGCGTTTGTCCAAGAGAAAGCTCGAATGTTCTTGAACTAGCCCTGTCTGAAAGCCCCGTAAGCGAAAGGCATTCTATGGTGCGCAGTTCAACTTCGGCCAAAGTCATGTCCAAATTCTGGGGGCCAAAAGCAGTGTCCCTTTCCACGACGCTTGCAACAATCTGGTCTTTTGGCTGCTGAAAGACAATGCCCGGAACGCAACCTTCCTGAATTTCTACTGAACCTGAATCCGGCTTAAAAAATCCTGCCATAAGCCTTGCCAGGGTGCTTTTTCCGGAGCCGTTTGTGCCAAGAAGGGTAATGAATTCACCTTTTTGAATGCTTAAATCTATGTTTTTAAGTGCGGGCTGCTCTGCCAGAGGATATTTATATGTAATTTTCTTTAGTTCAAGCAAATTCATCTGGTGCTAGTGTAGTTTTTTTTTATATTGATGTCAAATGCACTATAAAATTTATTAATCTTTTGTTATAAGTCTTTATTTATTTTAAGATATGATGTATAGTTATAATAGTAGATTTTTAAGGAAATGATGGTTACTCTCCTTTACATCATTACAATCTTTCTATTAATTGCCGGCCTGCAGGTTTTATCCTCCTAATTTTTTTCCTGCCGTCCGGCGATTTTTTTTGCCCTTTTTGCTTTTGAACATTTCCCCTTTGCAGACAAAATTCAACCAAGCCTATGCCGCCGTGTAGGGGCGCGCAGCGTTGCGGGTGGAAGGGCTGCTCCCTGAGCTTGTCGAAGGGTGCGGCTCTTTTAACCGCAATGACCGTAAGGGAACCCCGGAAGGGCGGTGACGCGCAAAGGGGGCTTGTCCCCCGATCCTTTCGACCCGGAAAAAAACGGATGGTAGAGCTAAAAAAAGCTACCATCCAAAAATCAAGAAATAAGAAACTAATCCTTTTCTACTTCAGTGCAGGCTATGTGCAAGTCCTTAAGCTGCGCCTCGTCTACCGGGGAAGGGCATTCGTCCATTGGGGAAGCCGCCAGGTTGTTCTTTGGGAAGGCGATTACTTCGTGGATGCTGTCCTCGTGGCACATAAGCATTACAAGGCGGTCAAGGCCAGGTGCAATTCCTCCGTGCGGCGGTGCGCCAAACTTGAATGCCTGAACCAAGAAGCCAAATGCCTTTTGCGCGCGCTCGTTTGAATAGCCAACAATCTTAAAGATGCGCTGCTGCAAATCCGGGTCGTTAATACGCATACTGCCGCTTGCAAGTTCGTAGCCGTTAAGAACCAGGTCGTAGAGGTCTCCCTTTACAGCACCCGGGTCGCTTTCCAAAGTTGGCCAGTATTTCTTCTGGGGAAGCGTGAACATGTGGTGCTCTGTTTCCCAGTGGTTTTCCTCTTCGTTCCATGCAAAGTAGGGGAAGTCTATAATCCATACAAAGTGGAATTCATCTTTTGGGTCGTAGAGGTTAAGGTCTTTGCCCAGCTGCTTGCGGACTGCACCCATTGCGGTACATGCCGTCTGCCACTGCTCGTCACTTACAAAAAGAAGCAGGTCGTTCTTTTCCGCGCCAAGCTTTGAGCAAATTTCGCTCTCTTTTCCTGCAAAGAATTTGCTTATTCCGCCCTCGAATGCAAGGCCAGAACCGTTTGCTGAGTCTGCCGAAGTAACCTTCATCCATGCAAGACCCTTTGCCTTGTACTTCTTTGCAACCTCTTCCAAAGCCTCTATGTTCTTTCTGCTGTATTTGTCTGCAACGTTCTTTACGACAAGAGCCTTTAGTCCGCTTCTCTTGTGGCGTTCAACATCCATGCCCGGGTTTGCTGCCCCTGCCTTGAATGCATTAAAGTCGCTAAGCCCTGCCATGAATGCCGCATCCTGAATCTTCATTCCAAAGCGCAGGTCAGGCTTGTCGCTTCCGTAGAAGTTAAAGGCATCGTCCCAGCTTAGGCGGTCAAACTTTGCGGGAAGGATGTAGTTCATTGTCTTCTTGAAGATGTAGCCCATAAGGCCTTCTGTGGTTTCAAGAACTTCCTCGCGGTTGGTAAAGCTCATCTCCATATCAATCTGGGTAAATTCCGGCTGGCGGTCTCCACGGGCATCTTCGTCGCGGTAGCAGCGTGCAATCTGGAAATACTTGTCAAAGCCGGAAACCATAAGAAGCTGCTTGTAAAGCTGTGGGCTCTGGGGAAGGGAATAGAATTTTCCCGGGTGAACACGGCTTGGAACCAAGTAGTCGCGGGCTCCTTCCGGTGTAGACTTTATAAAGGTAGGAGTTTCAATTTCCAGGAAGCCTTTTTCCGTAAGGAATTCGCGGGTGGCAAAGGCAACCTTTGAGCGCAGGATGATGTTGTGCTGCATTGGTGCGCGGCGCAGGTCCAGGTAGCGGTACTTAAGGCGCAGGTCTTCGTTTGGAAGGACAATCGTTCCGTCCTTCTGGCGAACTTCGTCAATTGCAAAGGGAAGAACGTCGCTCTTTGTAAAGATTTCTATTTCGTCTGCCTCTACCTCAATTTCTCCGGTTGGCATGTCTTTGTTCACGTCCTTGGGATTGCGGGCGGCAACTTTGCCTTTTACGGCAATGCAGTATTCTGACTTTAAGGAAGCTGCTGTTTTTTTGACCTCTTCGGAAGCCTTGTCACCAACGACAACCTGAGTAATTCCGTAGCGGTCACGCAAAAGTATGAATGTGAGCCCGCCAAGTCCTCTCGTGCGGAGAACCCATCCGTTAAGTATAACGTCTTTTCCTGTGTCGGCGGCAGTCAAGTCACCGCAGGTTACTGTTCTTTTTGCATTTTCCATAGTGGTGTTATTCTAGCGAAAAAATGCAGTCTTTTCAAGGCGGAAATTTTTTTGTTTTTTTTTGGAGCGCATTTCTTTTTTTTACAAATGTTCCGTAAAAGAAAATCTTGCCATTTTTGTTACGGGCTTTCCGGGGTTCCGGCTTTCGCCTCCATTGCCTAACGGCAACCAGCCTTGCGGCTGGCCCCTACAATCCCGGCTAGGATTGCTTTGCTAAGGCTTGCTAAGCTGTATTTTTCATCAAGCACAAAAAATCCCTTTCCGTCACCCTGAACTTGTTTCAGGGTCTGTATAAGCTATTCTGCCATCTTCTACAGATCCTGAATCAGGTTCAGGATGACAGGCTTTTTTTCCTTGCTTTTTCCTTGCGCGGAAATTTTACTTTCTTGTGCTAACCCTAAAAAGACCGTGGCGGTTGCAGTAGGCATAAATCCACTTTGCGCCGCTCACCTTGAACCTTGCCTGGGCATCTGACTCGGGGTAAAGCTTTACCAGCTGAACTCCATCGTCGTAAACCGCCGCAAAAAACGAAAGGTAATGTTCCTTTGTCATGGGATGCTTTGAAGAAACATAATATTCGTCCTCTACTTTTTCCAGGCAAATCTCGTGGCCTTCATTTTCATCCTCCACTTGCAGGGGTGGAAGCGTAATTCCACAGCAGCTGATTGTTGCCTCGCCTGTGGTCTGGATAATGTTTGCGCAAACCGGGCAAACATAGAAACAAAGCTTTTGCATGTTAAAGGCCCGATTCTTGTTTTGTATGTGCTGGCCGTTCAGCAGTTCGATTATGGAAATGCCAAGCGCCTTTCCAATGGGTTCCAAAAGGCTAATGTCCGGAAGCCCGTGCCCCGTTTCCCACTTGCTAACCGCTTTTGCAGTAACAAATATCTTGTCCGCAAGTTGTGCCTGTGTCATGCCCTTGCTTTCGCGAAGCCTCTTGATTGTAGCCCCCGTAACGTATTCGTTCATAACTTGTCTCCATTTGCAGCCCTGCAGAAGCCTTGTCGTAAAATTAACTAGTATGACTAGACTATAGCAGGGGAAGGTGGAGATGGCAACCTACGCTTCGTGGAGAAAGTTTTAGATAAAGTGCCTAAGCTCCACGTGCTCCACAGAGTGCGTCTTGTGTGCCACAAAATAGCTTCCGAACATGGCGGTGATGGCGTCCATGCCGGCTGCGTATGCGCAAAGAAGGGGGGCGGCGCTCTTTAAAAGCAGGTAGCCAGAGTCAAAGCTGCGTCCGTAGAGGGTGCACATTATTGTTATTGCAACGAATGGGCCACCGGATGGGTAGCTGCAAAGTGCCAGCGAAATAAGGAAGGAGAAGACTGCAATCCAGATGAGCAGGGAAAGCTTTATTGGCAGCGGGGAGAATGAGCGCAAAATGACTATGAAGCTTACAGCCTGAACCATTGCGGCTCCACCTCTTCCAAAGATGGAAAAGAGTGGAAGTGAGATTGCATTTATTCTGCGGCGTATGCCAAGGCTTTCTTTTCCGTGCCTAAGTTCAAGGGTAAGGGCAAGGTTTGTGTCTCCGCTAAAGAATGCGGTAAGGAAAGGGCAGAAGTTTGCATACAAAACGCGGTAGGGGTGGTTTTCTTTGCAGAGCAGCTTTAAAAGGAAAGGATAGATTACAAAAGCGGTAACTGCTATGTCTGCGGTAAGCAGCATGAATAGCGGCTTGTAAACGTCGTTTTCCATAACGGAAGAAAAGCTGAACATCCATTTTGCGGCTATTGCAATCATGCCAACTGCAAGAATTTCCGTAATAAAGGCCATTACGTTGTAGCAAACTTTGCTAAGGGCATCAAAAATGGAAAATGCTGTCTTGGAGGCAGACTTTTCGCTTGAAGCACCTGCACCTGCAAGTCCGGCAAAGACAAAGCAAGGCAAAAGGTAAGCGCCGTTTGTGAGGGCTTCAAATCCAGAGTAGGGGAAAAGGCTTTCCAAAAGGAATTTTATGTTCAGCGAGGGAAGCTCTGAAGATTTTTCGAATGTGCTGGGAATTCTTGGAAGGGGAATGAGCCTTGCGGAGATTAGTCCTATAAGAACAAGCAGCAGGGAGGATGCAAAAATCACAACGAAGGTCCAAAAGCCTGTCTTTAGGATCATCTTTTCTTCATTCAACTTGAAGCATGCCGTGGCAACAGAAAAGAAAAGCACGGGCAAAAGCATGTAGCGTCCAAAGCGCAGCATTAGGTTTGAAATAAATTCAACGGTTGTCTGTACGTGTATATTATTCTGCGGAAGAATAATGGCTGCGATGATTCCAATTGCAATTCCAATTAAATATTTAAACCAAAGTTTCATGATAGCACAGTATATCAATTTAACGGCAGTTTGCAAAGAACCTTCTATATGCTATAATGCAATCTATGGGAAAAACTATTCTTGTTGCAGGAAAAGACATACCGGCCGGGGCAAAATTTGCAGATACGCTTGCCGGAACAGGCCGCTATGTTGTTGTTACTAAGCCTGATGATGATGAAATTTCTGAAAATACGGACAATGCCATAGCCACAGCTGCGGTTGCAGAAAGGCACCAGAAGCTTATGGGAAAGGCATCTGGAGTTGCACCTGTCTCTTGGAACAAGGCATCTCCAATTTCTTCGCGTACCCTTATTCTGAATATGGAAAGCATTTTTACCAAGATGGAAGAGGCGGTTCTTTATTTTGACGAGGAGCATTTTTCTTCCAGGGCAAACCATATTAATATAGAAGAATGTGCCCAGACCAGCGACGAGCTTATCCTTTCTTACCAGTACCTTACCATGGAAATCCTTGCCCGCTTTGAGCAGAAGAATACGGACAAACCCGGAACCCTGGTCTTTTTGCTAAAGGACGGTCCTTGCGCAAGTGACGCGGTTAAAATGCCTGCCCTGCGAAACGGAACCTATCCGATTGCCTCCCCCCTGATTGCTTCCGCAGCGGCATCTTTTGCAGCCTTTGCAGAAAACATTGCGGCTCTTTACGGAGACCTGCCTTTTGTAAACATAATCCTTGCCCGCGGAGACAGGAGCACGGACATTGTTACCTCCGAAGTTTCGCTTGCAAAATGGCTTGGTTCCTACATGGATGCCGTGGAGGCGCAAACCACAAAGCTCAACGCAAAAAAATCAGTTCTGTGGGTAAAACCGGGCACGGCCTTTTCTGTTTCCACAAGCAAATTCAGCTTGTTCGGAAAAAAATAAGATGGTGGTATAAATGAATTTTTTTAATTTGGACTTTCCTTTCCTTGCAGAATGCTCCATAAAGATTCTCCTTAGCATTGTAAGCGGATTTGTGCTTGGGCTTGAACGAAAGTCCAGAAACCAGAATGTTGGCACAAGAACCCTTATCCTTATAAGCGTTTCCTCTACCTTGCTTTCCATACTGTCCTATTTCTTGGCGGATCCTTCCCTGTGCAAGATTAATGTTGACGGTGACCCTACCCGTATAGCTGCCGGTGTTGTTAGCGGCATAGGCTTTTTGGGCGGCGGTGCAATCATGCATCATGGCCTTAACATAAAGGGGCTTACTTCTGCGGCCATCATCTGGGCGGACTCTGCGCTTGGACTTGCCATAGGTGCCGGGCTTTACCTGCAATCACTGATTGTTCTTGTGGCTTCCGTACTTGCACTTTTGATTCTGGAGCGTGCGGAAGAGAAGTGGTTTCCTGCCGGAAAGAACAAAATCCTTCACATAGTCTTTGAAAACAAAGATGTTGACATGGGAAAGATAAAGGAAATCATCAAGAAGAACGGTTTTATCATCTCCGACCTGAATGTAAGCTATGTTATGGCAAGCAAGCAGATCTTCCTCCACTATTCGGTAAAGGCTCCCCGCGAGGATAATTTTTCTGCCCTCATAAGCCAGCTGAATTTGGCCGGAAAACTTTCCGAGTTTTCAATTACAAACTGATTGCAAATTGAATGCAAGCTGAATGAAAATGCTATGGAGAAAATATGTCAAGCGATATAAAAGCCGTTGTTTTTGACATGGACGGCGTTCTTTTGGACACTGAATCAATGAGCGACAAGACATGGGCTATGGCCGCCAAAGATTTTAATGTTACTGTTACCGAAGAAGACTTGAACAGGTGCCGCGGTTCAAACAAGAGCGACATCATTATGATTCTTAAGGAAATATACGGCAATGAATTTGACGCAGAGAATTTCCTTTGCGCAACCGGAAAATATGTCCATGAGCTTGAATTCAGCTCTGGAATTCCCCTTATGCACTATGCAAAGGAAATACTTGAATACCTTAAGCCAAAATACCACCTTGCCCTTGCATCTTCAACATCCGGCCCAACTGTTGAGCGCCAGCTTAGGAATGCGGGACTAATAGACTTCTTTGAAAAAAGAATCACCGGAAACATGGTTGTCCACAGTAAGCCCGACCCAGAGATTTACACCATGGCATGTTCTTCCATAAATGTTGCTCCGGAAAACTGCATTGCAATAGAAGACAGCCCCAACGGAATCCGTTCCGCAAGTGCGGCCGGCATGAAGGTTATAATGGTTCCCGACAGGATTAAACCCACCGCTGAACTGGAAAAACTCTGCTGGAAAATCCTTCCCTCTTTGGAAGATTTAAGCTCTGTCCTTTAGCAAGAATGCCATAAGGGCACTGCATCCCCTGCTTATGTCGTTGTAGGCGGTGTCAAAGTCTCCTGAATACCAGGGGTCAGATACGTCTTGTGCGCTTCCTGTGTATTCCAAGAGTTTGTGCACCTTGCCAAGTGGGTCACCGCTCCAGCAACGGCTCATGTTGGAAATGTTTGCCCTGTCCATGCCAATCATAAGGTCGTAGCGCTCGTAGTCCGAAGCCCGTATTTGCCTTGCAGCCCTACGCTCAAAAGGAATCCCTTCCTGCCTTAGCTTTGCCTTTGCCGGAGGGTACATGTCGTTGCCAATTTCTTCCGTGGAAGTTGCTGCGGATTCAATAAGAAAATCATTTTCCAAACCGGCTTCCCTTACCAAATTTTTCATGATGAATTCAGCCATAGCAGAACGGCAAATGTTCCCATGGCAAACAAAAAGTATTCTTTGCATGGAAACAGTATACTTGAAAATGCTGCCAAATACTATTAGTATTTAGCAGTGCGGAAATCAATTTTGGGCGCAACGGGAAGAAAAATATGGATGAAAATCCATTTGCGAGGTGCGACCGAAGGGAGTCAGATTCCTATTACCTCGCACCATGGATTTTCAGCCAGATTTTTCTGGTAGTGGAGCCCAAAATTGATTTCCACACTGATTTGTAGGAGATAGATATGGATTTAAAAGAAACGGCTTGCTTTGGCGTTGCTGGCAATTTTACGGGGCATCTTGAACAGGCAGGAGAAGCCAAGGAATTTGCCCAGGTAAAAACAGAGGAGGCTTCTGCTCCAAAGGGGGTCTTTCCCACTTATCTTCCAAAAGCAGATGGGGCTTGCGTCCCGGAATTTTTAAATGTCTTCCCTTTTTCCTCCGACAAGATAATCTTTCCCAAAGGAGAACAAAAAGTCCAGTTTGAACCCGAATGCGCCGTAGTTTTTGATGCAAACTGGCAGGCTGGCAAGATTGCTACCCTTAGCGCAAGGTTCTTTGCTGCCTCCAACGACTGCACAATCAGAAAGGAAGGCTGCAAGAAAATCAGCATGAAAAAGAACTGGGGTGCAAACAGCAAGGGTTTTGCCGCCAACTGCATTGCCATAGATTCCTTTGATTCAGAGGGAATTTTAAATGACTACCGCATCGCAAGTTTTTTGCTTAGGGATGGAAATGCCTTTGCTTACGGAGAAGACAGCGCTGTTTCCGGCTACAGCTACATCTGGAAAAAACTGACCGACTGGCTTATTGCAAAGTTCAACAGCCAGAAAGATGAATTCAACCTGGAAAACATAGGTTCCTACCTTAATTCCTGCGGCTGCCCAAAGCAAATTATGGTTTCTATTGGTGCTACCCGCTACACCGATTTTGGCGAACACAATTTCTTGCAGGATGGAGACGGAATCGTAATAGTCCTTTACCCTGCATCCAAGTATTCTGCGGAAAAAATTCAGGACATGGTTGCAAAGGGCGAGGAATTTGGAAGTGATGTTTCCGTTTTAAAACAGACGGTTGTTATTTAAGAATTTCTGCTCAAATTCTTCCAGGCAGATTGGCTTGCTAAAGTAGTAGCCCTGGAAGATGTTTCCGCCCATCTTTATGAGCATGTCCAGCTGTTCCTTGGTTTCTATGCCTTCCGTAACGGTTGGAATGTTCAGCCTGTGGGCCAGCTCAATAATCGTGTTAAGGATTATGTTTGCCTTTTCCAGGTTTGCCGTTTTGCAGAGGAAAAGCATGTCTATTTTTAGAACGTTCAGCGGAATGTCCTTTAGCGTGTTGAGCGAAGAGTATCCGCTTCCAAAGTCGTCTATTTCTATAAGGAAACCCTCATTTTGCAGGGAATGCAGAATGTTAAGGTTGTACTCCAAATTTGTCATGACGACGGTTTCCGTTATTTCCAGATGAATCTTTGAAGGCGGCACGTCGTATTTTTGCGAAAGACCGGTAAATGTTCCGTATATGTCCGTAAAGTAGAAGTCCTTGGGCGAAATGTTTACGGAAATAGAGATGTCCTTTTTGTTTTCGTTCTGCCACTTGTGCATGATTCTGAACGCTTCTTCCCAGATGTAAAGGTCAATCTTTGTAATAAGGCCGTTGCGCTCCAGCACAGGAATGAATTTTGCCGGAGAAAGAATGCCCTCTGAAGGTAAATTCCAGCGTACCAGAACTTCTGCGCCAACAACTTCCCCATTTGAATTTATCTGCGGCTGAAGGTATGGAACTATCTGCTTTTCCTTGATTGCATTGCCCAGCATGCCCGTAACCTTCTGCTCCCAGATTTTGTCTTCGCGGAGGGTGTCTTCGTAGAAAGAGAAAATCTGGTTGTAGTTGTTCTTGATCTTTGATATGGCCATGAGGGCACGGTCTATCATAAAGTCTATGCTTACGCTTTTGTCTTCTATTTTGAATATTCCGTAGTGGGCAATAATCGGGTAAGTGGGGTTGTTCTTTACCGTAAAGTTGTCCGGATCCTGGTTGTCCGCAAATATTTCCATTATGTTCTTGTCTGTGGCAAGGAAGACAAAGTTGTCTCCGCCAAGGCGTCCGTAGCAGGGGTACTGAATCTTTCCGGCACGAATCTTTTCCGCAATGTCCACAATAAGCGCATTACCTTCTTCATAGCCAAAGGTGTCATTTATAAGCTTAAAGTCCTTTACGTCAAGAACGACAATGTAATAGAGTTTGTCGCTGCCGGCAAGAATCTGATTGGTCTTTTCTATAAAATAATTCCTGTTGTAAAGCCCGGTAAGAGGGTCGTGGTGGGAAAGGTATATCTGCTTTTGGTTTTCAGCCTCTTCGTTGGTGTAGTCAATGGCCTTTATGTAGGAACCCAGGAAGCTTTTCTTTTCATCAAGAAGTGGAAAGAAGCTGTACTTGTAGTAATGGGTTTCGCCCTGTTTGTCTATCCTGGAGCTTTTTAGCGTGACCGGAGAAGTTTTTCCAACAAGGTCTGTGTTCATCATGGAAGATATAGCCTTAAAGCTTCCCGCAAGATTCTGCTTGTTCAGGTTGAACATTTTGCGCGCCGATTCGTTTGCAAAAAAGCCAATGTATTCCTTGTCAAAAAAGATGTAGGCACTGGGTGAAGATTCAAGAACCTTTCTGTTTATGTGCCCTATAAAAAAGAGCGGTTTGTAGATGAGTATAAAATAGAAGATTAGTATTCCGCAGATTGAGTAGCCAATCATTGCTATGTCAACCGGAATGTTCTGGAAGATGTATGCGGTTTCCCAAATTGCAGTTATGGTAAGGCATACGATGATGATTATGTAGCGCTCACAATAAATGCGGGGTGTCTTTATTGTTCCGATTACCAAAATCATGAACATGTTAAAGAAAAGCAGGTAGGACATTACAAGGTGAACGTAATGCCATGTGTGGGAAACAAGGGCATAGTAAATGCGGAGACCGTTAAGAGATACCGGTGTAATCGAAAATACGTGCCCAAAAATTGGGTTTGCAAGAAGCGATGCCGAATCCAGGATTACAATGGCCATGACCAGCCTTTTTGAAAAGGGGTTCATCGTGGAAAAAACGGTGGCAAAGAAGATGTTTACGCTGTAGAACATAAAGTTTGTTCCAATCATGTAAACGTAGTAACCCAAAAGGCATATTTTATAGTCGGTGCTGGCGGTGATTAGAAGGTTGCCAAGGAGCGGCAGCAAGGAGAAAATCAGGTAGGAAAATATCTCTTTGCCATATTTCAGATTTTTTGCACTCTTTACCCAGATGGCGCATGCCAGCAACATGAAGGCGAGGACAATAAAAATAACAACTATAGAATAAATATAAACCATTTTACTTTATATTTTATAGTCAAATAGCCAATAATGCAAGTTTTGATTTTATTTTGGAGCATAATTCTTTGTTTTACTGTGCTCAAGGCTACGCCTTTCGCAGCTGAATAGTTTTTCCCGCTTTCCAGGGTTCCGGGGGCCCCAAACCCCCTCCATTGCCTAAAGGCAACGGCTCCGCCGCCCTTCCAATCGGGGCTAGGCTTATATGTGAAAAACAGCTGGAAATCAATTTTGGGTGCAGCGGAAGGCACACAACGGTAGCAAGGGCATAGCGTTGTGGGCTGAAAACACGCATGGCTTGAAACTTCGTTGCGGGTACGGAGCGGAACACATACACCGTAGCAAGTACGTGCGGTGTACACGAAGTGTGATTTCCATGTTGTTTATAATGTGCCGTTGTCTTTTTGTCTTTAAGAGTATATAATCGCGCTATGGATTTGATTGAAAAATTTTCTTCGGATGTAGAGAAAATAAAAAAGCATTACAGGGCAGAGCATCAGACATATAATGGAGAAGAAGTTTGCAACCAGGTAGCCGCTTTTTTTGAGCAGCAGAACCGTGAAGTGGCATCTTTGGCCCACAGCTACGCAGCTTATTGGCAGGAAGCCTATATCTTGCCTTCACAGAATATGGAAGAGGAGCCTACCCGGGAACACATTGAGCTTTTGGCCGGTATGATGGCACTTTTGCTGGACGTGGAAGACAGCTACCAGTTTACGGAAGCTTTTACCCAGGAAGACTGGAAGCAACTTTGCCAGCTTACCAATTACGAAGCCGAAGACCTGCCTTTGGAGCTTTTGAGCAGCCTGATGAAAAATTTTGTAGACAACCAGGCAGTCTGACTTTTTTATGACATTGGGCATAATATATGGAAGAAAACTTTTCTGCTGAAAATTTTTACCGTGAATGCAGGCAGTGCCCCAGGGAATGTGCTGCCAAGAGGGCTTTGGGAAAGACTGCCTTCTGCGGGGAAGACATTTCTGTTCGCATTGCAAGTGCCGGCCTTCATTTTGGAGAAGAACCCCTTGTTACGGTTTTTGGCGGCAGCGGAACCATTTTTTTTACCGGCTGCACTCTCCGCTGTTCATTCTGCCAGAACTATCAGATTAGCCAGCAGGGCATGGGTAGTCCCGTAAGCAAAGATGAATTTGTAAGAATATGCCTTACCCTTCAGGACAATGGGGCAGAAAACATAAATCTTGTTACTGCAAGCCACCACATTCCTGCCCTTGCAGAATTCCTTTCTGCTGCAAAAAATGCCGGTCTAAAAATTCCTGTTGCCTGGAATTCCAGTGCCTACGAATCTGTAGAAAGCCTTGAGCTTTTGGATGGCCTTGTGGACATTTGGCTGCCAGACCTAAAAACCCTTAACCCCATAATGAGCAAGTCGCTTTTTGAGGCAGAAGACTATCCTAAGGTTGCAAAAAGGGCAATCCGCTGGATGATAGGAAAGTCACCTCTCAATATTGTGGAAGTTCAAAAAGCCGGGGAAGTAAAGGAAAAAATGCTTGGCGGAACCATAATACGCCACTTGTTTTTGCCAGGCAGAACTGACGACACCGTTATGACCTTGGACTGGCTAAAGAGCCATGCCGACGGAAAAGCCTGCATTTCTCTTATGTCCCAGTATACGCCGGTTCCCTTTGAAGGAAGTGCCGCTGAACTTGAATCGCGTAAAAATTCCCTTTCTGCCTTTCAGAACAGGCTTGTTAATAAAGAAGAAGACAAAGTTCTTAGGGATTTAATAGACGGCTACGAATTTGAATACCTTTTCTACCAGGATTTGAGCGACGACACTAGCTGGCTTCCAGATTTTAGGAGGGAGCAGCCCTTTAGCAATGCCCTTGCAAAACCCTTCTGGCACTGGAAGAAAGGATTACTTTAGAAGAACCCAAGTGGCTCCTGTTCCACCGTTGTTCCTGTCCGGGTGGCCGGAAGAACCAAGCCTTTTGTCCTGCTCAATAAAAAGCCTTACTTCCTGGCCAAGCACCGGGTCGCTTCCGTGGCTGTGGTTTCCCTTTCCGTGGATTATCATTATTTTTTTGAATCCCCTCCGCGCGCAGTCCGTAACAAAGGAATTCATCTTGCTCCATGCTTCGTCCCGGGTAAGTCCGTGCAGGTCAAGAACTGCTTCTGGGCGCAAGTTCTTTAGGTATTCCCTGTTGTGCATTAGTTCGTCCTGCTTTGCTTCGTCGGAGATTTTGTCCTTGTCCACAGTGCCGTAGCGGTTAAGCCAGAATTCCATGGGGTTGATGTGGCGCTTGTTGTCTGCTTCCATTTGCGCTTCCCATGAATAGCCCTGCCGCATAGCTTCCTTTTCTTCTTTGGTGGGAGCGTTTGCCTTTTTGTGGGACTTTTGAATTCCTTTCTGAGAGCCCTTTGAATTTTTTGCCGATTTTTTTTGCTCTGAATCCCACTGATTTAAAATGTCGCCAAAATCCATCATTCAGCCCCTCTTCTATTTTATTACAAGAACTTCGCTTTCCATAAACCAGCCGTATGTTTCGTGGTAGCGTATGTAAGCCAACCGTTTGTCTTTTTTTCTATGCGGACAACGTTGCCCCTGGGAATGTTTGCGCTTGCGTGGACGTTTATTTCTGGAATGGGGTTTATCTTTCCCCCCTTGAACAAGCCGTATGTTTTGTTCACCTTTATCCACATGTAAATGCTTGTAACAACCATAAGGAGTGTTACTAGCAGGCTCAGCGCCGGTAT